>NZ_JAOVQO010000002.1:0-307985 GCF_025673475.1 Albidovulum salinarum
TTCAGTCAGGAACGCCACCTCTACTCGCGACAAAACTTCAAGCTCAACCGCGCCGCCGCTCTCGCCGAGTGGCGCGGCCTCGGCGCAGCATAAGGGACAGCGATCCTGCCCTTGTGGAGACGGGTTCGAATTGGTCTGACGCCACCCTCCAGCGGGTTGTTGATTCTGAGCTTGATCCAATGGCTGTCCGGAAAGCCGTAGTAGGTCAGGGTCTTGTAGCCGTGCTCGTCCAGCAGTTCGGCGGCCTTGGCCAGCTTCTGTGCGCGTAGCTCGGCGATGACGGCCTGCATCTTCTCGGCCGCTGCCTTGCGGTCTTCCTGAGCGTGGATCGCCTTCAGCATCTTCGCCGCTTCACGGACCTTGCCGGAGGGCACGAGGCTGAAGACATTGCGGTAGAAATGCACGACACAGCGCTGCCACTGCGCCTCGGGCAGGACCTCGGCCGCGCTCTCGACCAGACCGCGGCACGCGTCCGAGACGATCAGCTGGACGCCAGAGAGGCCGCGGTCGGCCAGGTGCCGCAGAAACATCGACCAGCCGGACTTGTCCTCCTTGGGGCCTTCCATGATGCCGAGGATCTCGCGGTAGCCGTCCGTCGTGACGCCGATGGCCACCAGAAGCGAGACATTGCGTACCTCGCCCGCCCAACTGCGCTTCATGACGATGCCGTCGGGGAAGACGTACGGGTGATCACACTCGATCCGCCGGTGCCGCCATTCGTCGATCTTGGCGTAGATCTTCTTGTTGAGGTTCGACACCGTCCCGGGGCTGACCCTGGTGCCCCAGAGCGCTTCGGTGATGTCTTCGACCCGGCGCACCGAAACGCCCGCGAGATACATCTCGATCAGCGCCTCCTCGACGCTGCTCTCCCGCCGCTGGTAGCACTCGATGATCGCCGTCTCAAAGGTCTGGCGCCGCAGCTTTGGCATCTTGAGCTTCACCGGGCCGGCCCTGGTGTCCAGCGACCGTTCATAGCTGCCTGCACGCGTGTCCTTGCGCCCTTCTCTCCGCTCATACCGGCCCGCGCCGCATAGGCGGTCGGCTTCGGCATCCAGCATCGCGTTCAGGGCTTCCTCGACCGTACCGCGCACCATCTCGCCCAGATGGTCCCGTATCCGGGCCTCGTCGATCTGGATCACTTGCCCATCGGTTTCGGCGTCTCGTTCTCGTCCATTCTCAGCTCCTCTCAGCCAGTCTGAAAGGGGCCGACCTCACGGTCAAATGTGCGAAAGACTTTGTACGTTATCAGCGTAGCTTCTCCTCGAGCGCAAATTTCAAGAAGAACCGCGCCGCCGCTTTCGCCGAGTGGCGTCAACTCGGCGCCGCATAAAGGGCAAGCTCACTGTCCATTCGGAGACTGGTTCGAATCCGTCTGACAGCTCCGTCTGGAACCTAGCCGGAAACACGCGGCGACCGCTTGAATGGCATTCGGATCTGGATGGTTTCTTCGCCGGCCTCCGGCTCCACCAGGTAAAGCCCGAGAAACATTATCCCGACAGCCGACCATGCAGTAACGGACATGCTTTCCCCCAGGATCAACATGCTCCAGACGATACCAGCAATCGTCACGGCATAGGCACTTTGCGCCGCGAAGACGGCGCCGGCCATGGCGATCAGCAATACCAAGATGATCGTTGCCGAGGCACTGGCGGCTCCCATCAGAACCACGACCAGTTCGGTCTGCCCGAACGTCGGACCCACCTGAAGAAAACCGTCGGTGGCCAGAGCCAAGGGCATCATCATCGGCACGGAAAACAGCATCATGAAGCCAACTGAGTTGACGGGATCCAGCTCGTCTCGCTCAACGGTCGAGAGGCCGAGATCTTCAACCGCGAATAAAAAAGGGACAAGCAACGCCAAGGCCACCCAATGCACCTCCGTCGATGATGCAAGGCTCCCACGGCTCAGGAGAACGGTCACGACCCCGACCAACCCGACAACAAGCCCGACGAGACGGCGTAGCGTCGCCTTTTCCACCCCGAACATCGCCGCCAGAGCAAACACCATGAAGCCCTCCAGCGCCGAGACGAGAGCCAGTGTCGTAGCCTCCACATGGCCAGCAATCCAATAAATCGTCACGTTCTGAAACACGCCACCGAGCACCGCCCAAGCTAGGAGAAAACGGAGGCTGCCCCGGCCGGGCAGCGACAGGCGCTTTCGTGATAATGCAACGGCAAGACACATCAGTCCCGCCAGCAAGTTGACCCAGATCGCGAGTCCGACCGGCGTCGCGTCGAGGTCGGCCGCGATGTGCGAAAGCGTCGGCACTACCCCCCAGATCACCCCGAGCGCGATCACCATCAGGATACCCTTCAGGGTAATCACCTGACGCCGAAGCGCGACCTCTCTGTCATAGATTTCATCCGCCATTCGTGCGAGCACGCGGGCTAAGGTGCCCAAGGCATCATCGCGGGCAGCGACGTCGTCCACATTCATCCTGTCGGGCGAGAACTCGTCATCCAAAATGATCTGGGCCGCTCGGTTCAATTCCTCCACTTGGTCGAGATAGGCGCGCTCACGCTCGCGCAGCCGTCTTTTGCGGATCGAGGTTTCGAGCCGCGCGCGCAGGATCACCGGATCGAAATCCTTTGGCAGGAAATCCGTTGCGCCAAGTTCGATGGCCCTGACAACACTCGACATATCGTCGTCCAGCGCCGAAACCACGATAACCGGGATCTCTGCCAGGATGTCGTCCCGCCTCATCGCCTCCAGAACGTCGAATCCGTCGAGCCCCGGCATGACGATATCGAGCAGGATTGCGTCATAGGGATGTTGCCCCAAAAGCTGAAGCGCCTCGGAACCGTCCCGAGCCTCGACGGCCTGGTGGCCGAGCGCCACAACCGCGAGTCTCAGCTTCGCCCGACTGACACTACTGTCGTCGACGACGAGAATCCTCACGCTGTCACTCATGACGCCCCGCTCCACTGCATCCCCGCCAAATGAACCAAACCACGCAACAGGCGAATGCCCTATCCAGCGTGATCACCTCAGCCTCCATGGTCTCCGACCGTCGATTTTGACGGTTTGGACACCTGAATTCGCGCGCGGAACTCCTCCCGCGCGGACCTTGGCTCGGCCAGCCAAACTCCGACCATAACCAGTGCCAGCGCCCCCCAGGCCTCTGGAGAGAGCGTTTCGCCGAGGAGCAGCATGGCCCAAAGAATGCCGGCAAGCGTTTGCGAATAGGCCAGCTGGCTCGCGAACACCGCACCGGTCAACCGCACCAGATCCAAAGCGAGAGCGAGCGCAATCGCCGTCGCAGCGCCCAGCACCAGGATCACAATCTCGATCGTGCCTAATGCAGGTTGAGGCCAGTAGAACTCCCCCGACCCGGCGGCGGTCGCCCCGAGCGGAACGACCGAAACGACCATCATGAGGCCCACAGTCGCAAAAGGATCAAGGTGCGTGGGTCGCCGTGCCATCAACAGCGTGTGAAATGCCAGCAGCAAGGGAAGCGCCAACGCCGCTATTGACCAGTGAAGACTGTCGTCATGGGCGCCAGCTCCGGCGAAGATGATGACCGCAGCAACGCCAGCGAAGCCCGCTCCGAGGCCACACGTCCGTCTCAAGCTGGGCTTTTCGAGCCCGATTATCACGGCGATGGTGAAAACCACGAACGCCCGCGAACTGCCGAGCAGCGCAATGGTCGACGCTTCTACATGCCCAGCAATCAGAACTGTCAAGAATTGATAGAGGCATCCGATCGTTATCGCCCAGAGTCCCAGAAACCCCATGTCCTTGAGCGTCGGCCGCAGCCGTCCACCGCGTGCCGCGGCGATCGCGATGCACAGAACCGCGGACACGGTATTGGCCCAGATGACGATGCTGAGCGGCGAATACCCGTCGGCGCCAGCGGCCATTCGGCCAAGCGCCGGGGCGATCCCGAAGATGACTCCGGCGATAAGAACGTGCAAAGCGCCACGTAGCGTTCTCGCGCTTCGGTCAAGGCGCCTTTCGCGATTGTAGATCTCCTGTGCCAGCCCACGGAAGACGATCGCAAGCCTGCCCAACGCGTCGGCCTTTTCGGCCAGGTCGTCCAGCTTGAGATCTCCGGGCGTGAAGCTGCCCGCCTCGAGTATCCCGGCGGCTTGCGTGAGCTTCTTGACGCGTTCGAGATATTCGAGTTCCCGATCGCGAAACCATTTCCTGCTCAAGCAGGCGTTGAGCCGCGCGCTGAGCACAACCGGATCGAAATCCTTCGGCAGGAAGTCTTCCGCTCCGAGTTCGATCCCCTGCACCACCTTGTCGGTTTCGTCGTCGAGCGCAGAGATGATGATCACCGGGATCTCGCGCAAAATGTCATCGGACTTGAGCATGCCGAGGACTTCGAAACCATCGACCTCGGGCATCATGATGTCGAGCAGGACCGCGTCGTACGGGCGCTCCCGAAGCATCGTAATCGCTTCGGCACCATTTCTGGCGACATCAACGTGATGGCCGATATGTTCGACCGCCTTGCGCATCTTCAGGCGATTGAGCGAATTGTCATCGACGACCAGCACATGCGCCGGCCCGCGGGCGTTCGCCGACGGGGGCTTGTTCTCAGTCGCCGGTGACATCGTTCGCGCTCACGCTGATCAGAGCCTCGCGCGATGCGCGCTCTTCCGCGGCGATTTCATCGATCTTTTGTTGCGGGGCGTCCACCGAGCCGTCACGACACTGGTGCTCCAACCGCTCACACAATTGCGCCAAACGGGTTGCTCCGAAATCGCGCGCATTGGACTTTAGTGTGTGGGCCGCGATCCGCATTGCACTCCAATCCGCTTCGGCACCGCTTGTCCGCAGCGCCTCCACGAGATCTGGCGCGCCCGAAACATAATCGTCCCGCAACTCCTCGAAGTCTTCGAACGCTCCGCCGATCACGGCAATTAGCCGCTTCAGGGCGCTCTTGTCGATCCTCTCGTCACTCATTCACACCTCCGGTCCCGGGTTCGGCTCTGCCGCTAGTCGATAGGACGCGACCCTCGAAAAAACGCCGCCTTGCCAAGGCTTTTCACCAGTGCATCGACATCGATCGGCTTGCTCAGGTAATCGTCCATGCCGGCTTGCAGGTAGGTCTCACGCTCCGTAGACATTGCATTGGCGGTCAGCGCGACGATGAAAGGCCGCTCGGCTTCAGAGAGGTTCGCCCGGATCAGCCCCGCCGCCGCAAGGCCGTCCATCTCAGGCATCTCGATGTCCATCAACACAACGTCGTAGTGCGCGGATTGGCAGGACGTTACCGCCTCCTCGCCGCTGCTGACCACATCGGGGTCGACGCCCATCCGTTTCAATATCTTGGCACCAACCTTTCGGTTGATCAGGTTATCGTCGACCAGAAGAATCTTGAGCCGCGCCAGTCTTTCGGGGAGCCCGAGATCCGGCCGATCATCGCCAGGCGTCATAAGCTCGGCATCCTTGACGATCGCGCCAGCAATTGCGTTGAGCAGGTGGCTGGACTTGGCGGGCTTTGTGAGGGTCGCAGAGAACCCGACCCGCTCGGCCTCCACCCGAAAATCGGAATCCACGGGCGAGACGGAACTGAAGAGGACAACCGGCGGCGCTTCCGCTCCAAGTTGCCGGCGGATCGCCTCGGTGAGCTCGAAACCATTCATTTCGGGCATCTTGAAATCGACGATGCACAGGTCGAACCTCTCGCCGGCCGCGAGCCAGTCCAGCGCCTCATTCGGCGAACCCGTCGCTTTCGCAACAAGCTGCCATGCCCTCAACCTTTCAGTCAGAATCAGCCGATTCGTGCGGTTATCGTCGACCACGAGCACCCGATGCCCCTTGATCCGCGCAAGGCTGTGGTCACGCTGCGACCGATCGGGCGGCGGTGCGACCTCGAATGGCAGGGTGAAGGCGAATGTCGTACCGACGCCGAGTTGGCTGCTTACGGTTATCTCGCCCCCCATCAGTTCGACGAGGCGTTTCGTGATCACGAGACCCAATCCGGTACCGCCATAGCGCCGCGTCGTGGATGCATCGACCTGGCTGAAAGACTTGAACAGGCGATCCATCCGGTCGGGAGGAATGCCGATGCCCGTGTCGCGCACACTGAACGAAAGGAGCATCGTGTCGCCTGGCTTCAGCGTCTCGATTCCCAGCTTGTTGGACAGGGTCAGCACGACTTCACCCTTCTCGGTGAACTTCACAGCATTGTTGAGCAGGTTCATGAGGATCTGCTTTAGCCGCACCGGATCCCCATAGACGCAAGAGGGAACGCTCTGATCGATGCTGCAGGCGAGTTCGATGCCCTTTTCAGCAGCTTTCGACACGATAAGTTCAACCGAGCTTTCGACGGTTTCCGCGAGTTCCAAGGGGAGACGTTCGAGTTCGAGGGCGCCCGCCTCGACCTTCGAGAAATCAAGAATATCATTGATGATCGTGAGTAGCGTCTCGGCAGCGGTCATAATCGTCGCGCTGATGTCGCGCTGTTCGGGATCGAGTTTCGTACCGCCCAAGAGCGTGCTCATCCCGATGATGCCATTTAGCGGCGTGCGGATCTCGTGGCTCATCGTCGCGAGGAAGACGCTCTTCGCCTCGTTCGCCGCTTCGGCGGAATCCTTCGCCCGTTTCAACTCGTCGGAAATCCGCTTGATGTCCGTAATGTCGGAGTGAACGGCGACGGTGCCTCCTTCGTCGGTCTTCCGGTTGCTGATCTGCTGCCAATGGTCGCCAAGCACCTCCTGAATGAACGGCTCGGTTACTTTACGGTGGCGTAGAACTTGCCTTTCTACCCAGGTTTCCTCATCTTCGTTGGCTTTGGGAAATCGCCCGGAAGCCGCCGCGCGACGTACAATGTCGGTGTACAGGATCCCAACGGGCAGATCGACGTCGCCGTCGCCAAGCATGATCTCGCGATAGCGCTGGTTCGCGACTACGAGCTTGTCGTCCCGGTCAAAGAGCGCAAAGCCCTCCGAAATGCTGGCGATGGCGTCCGTCAGCTGCTTCTGCGCTTTCAGAGCCTCTGCCTCAGCCTGCGCAAGCTCGGCAGTCCGCGCTTCGACGCGGACCTCAAGTTCGTCGCGCGATGCCCGCAGTTCTGCCTCGTACGCGTCTTGCTGTTCCTGAAGGTCGTTGAACGCTGACACGACACGCCCGATTTCGTCATCGCTCTGCCAGTCGACAGTCTGTCTCTGGCCAGATCTGTGGGCCATGTTGATCGACTCGAGCAACAGGCTCAGGGGTCGCCCGATGATCCTTCTGTTCGCGATAAGCGCGGCGCTGGTGACCCCAAGGAGAAGTATCGCCGCAAGCACCGCCGCAAGCGTGAGGCGCTCGCGTGTGATTGCCTTCAGCCGTGCATCCGAGAACGCGATCTCCAGCCGGCCGATGCGGATCTCATCGCCCTCGTCCGTATAGATGATGTCTCGCTCCGCGAAGTAGCGGGAACCTCTCAGCCCCTCGACGTCACCTGCCGACGCAACAAGCGTTTTCCGCTCGTCGTAGACCGCAGCGGCGACGACATCCGTATCGGTCAAAAGCGCCTTGAGTATCAGCTTGGTCTGTTGGTCAGCGACGTTCCAGAGCGACTCCGCCACGACGCGGCTTTGTATTTGAGCAAGCTCATTCAACTTGGTCTGCAACTGCTCCTGTGCGGAGCGACGAGCGTTGAACTCGAAGGCACCAAACACCATCAATGTCGAAAGCAAGACCAGTGGAATGGCGTAGGCGAGAAACTTGCTTTGAACGGAGCGCAAACGAAATCGCCGGACGTGATGTCGACGAAAGCGATCGGGGCCGCGCGGCACCCCTTCTTTCGTCTGCGCCCGCCGCATCAGAACTGATACTTGAAGTAATCGTCTACGATCTTGTCGGCGTCTATCTGTCGCAGGCCATCGTTGAACTTGTCGCGAAGGGTCCGGCCTTCCTCAGTGTCGCGGAAACAGAGAAAGAGCGTCTTGTCCTCCAAGGGATGCTCGTTGAAGCGGATCGACGCCGCGTCCGCCTTAAGCTCGGCTTCCGTAGCGAGAAGGTAGGACAGCACGAGTTTATCGATCACCGCCGCGTCAATTCGCCTACGCACCAGTTTCTTGAGGTTCGTCAGATCGTCTTTCGCAGGAAGTGCGCGGATCCATCCGGTTCCCGCCTTCTCGTCGAACTCGTCGGTGTTGGCATAGCCGAGGACCGTTCCGATTTTGAGTTTCTGTTCGCCGAGATCATCAACCGTTTCCCATGTGATGGGCCCGTCGATGTGCTCTGCCAAGCCTAGTGGGCCGTTACCGATCGGTTCCGATGCAACGAAGCCATCTACATGACGGCAGTGATATCCAGGAAAATACGCGATTGCTTCAGCATCGTTCTTCGCCATGTCAATGGCGCGCTTCCAGGGCAACACCTCGACTTTCGTAGAAATGCCCGCCGCCGCGAATGCCTCGCGCACGACCTCCGTGGTTGCGCCCATTTGAGGCAAATCTTCGCCAGTGTAGGGTGGCCAGTTGAGCGTCGTGACCGTGACACTATCTGACGCTAGGGTCACACTGCCCAACGTGAAAAGGACGGCTGCAGCAGATAGGAAATGCCTTGATCGGTGCAAAAGCATTCTCAGCTCCCCAAAAAAGTACCCTCTGAGGGTATCAACGGATCGGAAATCCGGCAAGTTGATCGCCGGTTTTGGGCACCGAACGCCTACAATCAGAGTGGCCTTCGCCCTGAATCAGGGCCGGCTTGATCTGGAATCTCCCGGTCGGATTTGAGTGTTGAGCGGTGTCCGTCGTCAGATAAAGTGGGCGTCCTGACGTGATGGGCCTTTGGAGGATCTGGCTCATTGGTTTCGATCCTATGCGGCGTGCTGTTGATTGAGCAAGCGGCGCCGCTTCATGGTCAGCTCCTTGATCTTCCTCCTCTCGCTGAGAACGTCGTTGGCGCGGCCGAAGTAGACGTCGGCCGGGGTAAGGTTGCCGAGGCTCTCGTGGTGACGGCGATGGTTGTAATGCTCGACGAAGACGTCGATGGCCTGTTCGAGCGCGCCCGGCAGGTAGTCGTTCTCGAGCAGGATGCGGTTCTTCAGCGTCTGGTGCCACCGCTCGATCTTGCCCTGGGTCTGGGGGTGGTTCGGCGCACCACGGACATGCTTCATGCCCTGACCCTCGAGCCATGCAGCCGGCGCTGTCAGAAGGAATCCGGTTGAGACGGGCAGGTCGGCCTCGTAGCGTCCGGCCATGACGAAACGCGACCCTTGCAAGTAGTTCCACAGCAGCCCGGAGATCATCCGCCTTGCAGTGATGCTCTATGTCCGGTTTCCGCTGTCGCTTCGGAACGTTGAGGACCTGCTTCACGAGCGCGGGATCGAGATCAGCCACGAGTCGGTGCGGTTCTGGTGGCAACGCTTCGATCCGAAGTTCGCCGCCGAAATTCGCCAGAAACGCGTCGAGCGCCTGCGCTCCGGGCCGCAGTGGCGATGGCACCTCGACGAGATGTTTGTGAAGATCAACGGCGAGCGGCACTACCTCTGGCGGGCCGTCGATCATGAGGGCGAGGTTCTCGAGAGCTTCGTGATCAAGACGCGGGACAGAAGGCGGCATTGAAATTTCTCAGGAAATCAATGAAGCGCTACGGCCGGCCGCACATTTTCGTCACCGACAAGCTCCGGTCCTACGGTGCCGCGCTACGGGAGGTCGGCGCGGCGGACCGGCAGGAAACGGGCCGCTGGCTCAACAATCGGGCTGAGAATTCGCACCTGCCATTCCGACGACGAGAAAGTGCGATGCAGCGCTTCCGGCGCATGCGAAGTCTGCAGATGTTCGCTGCCGTCCACGCCTCAGTCTTCAACCATTTCAACTCGGAGCGTAGCTTCTCCTCGAGGGCAAATTTCAAGAAGAACCGCGCCGCCGGTCTCGCCGAGTGGCGTCAACTCGGCGCCGCATAAGGGGCAAGCTCACTGTACATTCGGAGACTGGTTCGAATCCGTCTGACAGCTCCGCCATATCATCTAAATATCATTATTAAACTCAACGGTTTGACTCTGGATGGATATTCTCAATCCCCCATTTTGACCGCCATTACGATTCCGCATGGCGTTGGACGCGGAGAAATGTTGCGGTTTATGCACGCCCAGTGCCCGCACCGGTCCCAAGCCAGCAGGTCACAGGGACTGAACCCACCCCTGGTCGTCCATAGTCACCCTACCACTGATTTCCTCTGATTGTTTTGGCCATGTCTGCAAACCGTGCCCGTCCGCTTTGCGGACGAAGCAGACCTTCGAAAACTGGCAAACGCTCGGCATTTCCGCGTACCATGTTGTCGAACACTTCGAAAGACCACGCAAGCCGAATACCCCACCTGACCCTAAGGCCAGCGCTACGTTCAAAAGCGGATAGCGCCCGAAGGCCAGGAAATGCCAAAAGTCGCCTTGCCCTTTGGCGGCGTCACACCTGTGCCACGGCAAGTCGCTTTCTGTTTCTTGAGGTCTGCGCCCTTTGGCGCCCGAGCAAAGAAACTCAGTCCCCTTAGAATCACTTTCCCGTTTAGGGTTACACCGGCCCGCTGCGTTATGCGCCGGGCCCCATAGGCCGAACTCGCATCAGGAAAAATTCCGACGCCGCACACAAAGATTTGTGTCTTGTCGTCCAATATCCCGATCATGAACCTGTAGACCTTACCGTAGCCTTGAATGTTGAGTCCGCCTTCGACGAAGCTGTCATCGACCGGTACTTGGAAATCTTCGGCGACCGACGCATGCGCGAACAGCAGGGAAGCTATGGTGGTGATCCCGGCAACAAGCAATTTCATTCATCAACCCTCCCTCCCATGAAATTAATCGTTCCGCGAAGCGCTATGAATGATGCTGGTCAAATCGAACAGGTATTCCGAGCAAGAGGGATGCAGTCTGCGCGCTCGTGCGTGTTGAACTGAATGTCAGCTTCGGGCTCGAAACGGACCGTCAAGGTTTCGAGGCATGGCCACTATTTTGGCGTTGCCCGCTCGGCCCGCCATCGCGCCCAGCGCTGCCGTGACGTATCTGTCCCATAGTGCTTCCTTCAATTCCAACGAATGGATCGCGCCATCAAACCGTGGGATCAAACACCTAAAGCCTCCGGTATCTGCAAATGGGTCTTCCCGCGGCTTGATGCAGGTCAATTGGGACCCCCCCCCGTCATATACGATGAAAGATGTGTATGGGGCGGACAATTGGGCCGTCGCTGAGATTATGGGTCAGATTTCTGGCGTGCAGCAGTGGAAGAGTGCCGTGAAAGGATTTGTGAAGGGTGTGGATCTCGGTGGCGTCGTCGGCCGCGCGACGGATGACGACTTCATCGAAGGTCTTGAACGCAACGGCGAACCGATTGTGGGTGACGGGGGCGAGGCCGCCAATGGTAGCAACGATTTCCCGGGCGCATTCCTCGGGGAATTCCCGCGTTCTGAAGTTTCTTTTTCGGGGTGGTCGCTTCGCGTTGCCGGTTTTTCCTACGATGATTTTGGCGCCCTGCTGCCAGAGGATGTAGAACCAGCCTCGGCAGACTACTCGGGCGATCTTTCGTCAGGCGTGTTGCCTTCGTTGTTTTTCCGGCCTTGGGATTCCGCGTCCTCGACTGATCCGCAGGCAGCGACGGAGCGGACCAAGCTCGTCGGGGAATTCGCGGCACCTCAGTTATCTTGGGCCGGAAGTTCGCGGCTCACTGCCGGTTTTCCACGCGAGGATTTTGACGTCCAGTTGGCAGAGTACGCGAGGCAGGCCTGGACCGCCGACGGGGGCGATCCTTCGCAGGGTGGGCTGCCCACGGCGTTTCCCGCGCCGGAAACTTCCGTGACCTCCGCAGATCCCTTGGCGGCAATAGATTGGGGCACGAAGCTAGCGACAAACATCGTCGACTATTACCTGGCCCCGGTGGGCACCTACATCGACGGCGTGACCGACTTTGGTCCGGCACTGGGGTTTACGGGTTACCAGGAGTATCAGATCAGGCTTGCACTAAACGAGTTCTCCAAGGTTCTGGATCTGGAATTCCGCCAAACATCGACTCAAACCGGCGCCGAGTTTCGTTTGGGCGCGTTCGAACTGGATGCGTACAACGCGATCTCATTCATGGTCCCGCCGGGGGAATCGTTTGCGGGGTTTATGGGATTTGACCCCGATTACCTTGGCGGGGTCGACAGTACTACTGGCGATCCGATGCTGTCGCAGGGCGGAGTTGTGTTCGCCATTTTGCTGGAAGAGTTAGGGCACGGGCTGGGATTGGCCCACATGCACGATGATGGTGGAACCTCAACGATCTGGGAAGGCGTGACGGCACCCTACGGATCTTACGGAACGGGAGATCTGAACCAGGGCATCTACACGATTATGGGTTACAATGAAGGCTGGCCGGCCGGACCGAACGGAGACCAGTACTGGGATGGAACCTATTACCAACCCGCCTTTTCATACGGATACCAAGCCACACCCATGGCGCTCGATATCGCCCTGCTGCAAAGCAAATACGGCGCAAATACGACGACAGGTGCCGGTGATTCACTTTATGAACTCCCCGTCGGCAATGGTCTCGGAACTTCTTTCAAGGCAATATGGGATGTGGGCGGGTCCGATACGATGCGCTACGGCGGCGCTAAGGATGCAACGCTTGACTTACGAGCGGCCACATTGCTGGGCGAACCGGGCGGCGGAGGGTTCGTTTCCCATGCGAAAGACGTGCTTGGCGGGTTCACGATTTCCAATGGAACCGTGATCGAGAACGCCTTTGGCGGCTCGGGGAACGACACAATAATTGGAAACGACGCTGCAAACTACCTTGACGGCGGTGGCGGCAACGATCGGCTTAACGGCGACACGGGGGTCGACTGGCTCTACGGTGGAGAGGGGAGCGACGTGCTCTACGGCGACGGGGGGTGGGACAGGCTTTACGGCGACGCGTGGTCCGACGACCTCTATGGCGGATACGGCAATGACCAACTCTTCGGCGGATGGGGAGACGATCGGTTGGAGGGCGGCATCGGCGACGATACGCTTCAAGGCGAGGGCGGCAACGATCGGCTCTTTGGCGGCAACGATCTCGACCGGCTTTACGGGGGCGACGGCAATGACCGGCTTCACGGCGACACGGGGGCCGACTGGCTCTACGGTGGAGAGGGGAGCGACGTGCTCTACGGCGACGGGGGGTGGGACAGGCTTTACGGCGACGCGTGGTCCGACGACCTCTATGGCGGCGACGGCAATGACCAGCTCTTCGGTGGATGGGGAGACGATCGGTTGGAGGGCGGCATCGGCGACGATACGCTTCAAGGCGAGGGTGGCAACGATCGGCTCTTTGGCGGCAACGATCTCGACCGGCTTTACGGGGGCGACGGCAATGACCGGCTTCACGGCGACACGGGAGCCGACTGGCTCTACGGTGGAGAGGGGAGCGACGTGCTCTACGGCGACGTCGGGTGGGATAGGCTTTACGGCGACGCGTGGTCCGACGACCTCTATGGCGGCGACGGCAATGACCAGCTCTTCGGTGGATGGGGAGACGATCGGTTGGAGGGCGGCATCGGCGACGATACGCTTCAAGGCGAGGGTGGCAACGATCGGCTCTTTGGCGGCAACGATCTCGACCGGCTTTATGGGGGCGACGGCAATGACCGGCTTCACGGCGACACGGGAGCCGACTGGCTCTACGGTGGAGAGGGGAGCGACGTGCTCTACGGCGGCGGGGGGTGGGACAGGCTTTACGGCGACGCGTGGTCCGACGAACTCTATGGCGGCGACGGCAATGACCAGCTCTTCGGCGGATGGGGAGACGACACACTGGAGGGCGGCGCGGGCAGCGACACTCTTGAAGGCGGCAATCTTGCCGACACGCTCTCGGGCGGTTGGGGCAACGACGTTTTCGTGTTCAACCTCGACGACGGAAACGACGTGATCAGTGACTTCGAAGACGGTCTTGATCTAATCCGGTTTTCGGGAACGGGCCTGTCTTTTGAAGATCTCGCGATCTTCGGTGTCGGAACCGATGCGGTAATCACCGGCGCGGGGCTCGGCGAGATCGTCCTGTCGGACTTCGATTACACAATGTTGTCGGAAGGCGACTTCCTGTTCGTGTAACGCCGAGCGGACAAAGTTCCTTGCGTCGGGATCCACGGCCCAAAACGGGCTGCGCAGTAACGACTCCCAACAGTGGTGGAAAACGACCGCTTCGGGCTCGAAGCGGACCAACACGGTTTCGAGACATGGCCATTATTCTGGTGCTGCCCGCTCGGCCCGCCACCGCGCCCAGCGCAATCGTTGAGCCTCGGCAATCCGGGCCACGCCCTTTGGCGTTCTCGGCCCCGTGCTCTTGCCCCCGTGAAACCGGCACCGCTTCCGGCCCGGCTCAGACTTCGCTCTGCACGGCGTACCCTTGCGCGTCTTGGCGCCGCAGATGACGCGGCGGTTAACCATCCGGCGCAGCCGTCGCCGCAGCGCCCCCGCGAAATAATGGTCTATGGCGGCAAGCTCCGCCTCGCGGTCTAAGACCCCACATCGCGCGCGTGCATAATGGTGCGGGGAAATGCGCCACCCGAACGCCCGCGCGATTGCCTGGATGGCATGGGCGAGCGGATCAATCTCCGCTTGCCCTTCCCAATACTGAACCGAGCGATGATGCAGCCCGGCGCGGCGGGCCAGGTCGCGCTGCTCAGTCCGCGTTCAAGCCGTTCCCGTTTCAAGTCATCGCCCGTCATGCACGCCTCGCCTAAGAGCCGCTCCATTCCGGCAATCACCTCTGCCGTACGAGGGGCCAAGGTATTGCGCCGCCCTTCGGCCCCAGCACGAGCCGCCTTAAGTGTGCCAATGCCACGAATTGCGTGCGGTTCGTATTTCTTTTTCGGAGAGCTTCATGTGACCGCCCAATGAAGTAAGCCGCATCCAAAAAGAATCCGAAACCTAGTCCTTCGTCGTGTTCTGATAGGGTATTGATTTCTGTAATGTGGCTGTAGTGGTGAAGAATCCGCAGCGAATGCCATACAGGTGTATATGGCTCGAAGTTATTTGTGCGAAATTGACGGGAGAGCGGCAAACAGCGTCGCCACGGGTAAAGAGTTACCCATTCAGTGAAGTCATCTCTTGATATTTTGTCATTGAGATACTCCTCCTCAATGCGGTTCACCTTTTCTACTATAGCTTTCCCGATATCTGATCGGATCGATGAAGTGCTGCAAGAGCGCGTCCAACTCGTCGAGGGTAGGGCGCCGGTCTCGCTGGTTCGATTTGCCTGCAATGCCTAGCTGACGGCTGGCCTTCACACCATCGCCGACGGCGTTTCTGTCAATGTCGTAGCCCCACGCAGGCCCCGCGAGGTCAAGTGCTGCTGAGAGGTGCGATAGGTAGTTCTGGACGGTCGATGGCGCGCGGCCCTCTGAGAGCGTCCTGGCAAACGTTGCGATATCCTCGGAGCATAGCTCATCGGACCGGATGTCGGATATTGAGAAATCCCGCTCGATCGATCGGAGCACCTGAGCTTTGGTCTTGCCTATACCGTCTCGCTTCTCAGAGACATACCTTCTGCCGATTTCGCCAATAGTGCCGGTTCTGACCTTCGCCGCCGCCAGCCCGCCCGGCGCCTTCAGTTCCTTTTCGCGTTTCTTTAGCCAAGAAGCGGCGGTAGTCCTTCGGTCGAAGCTGGAGGACTCCTGATGGACGATCTTGCTGCCTTGCTTTATGACGATCTGCGCCCGGTATGAAGCTGTGCCGTCCTTACGTCTGCGTTCGATGATGGTGCCCACGTGCGGTAGTCCTTGCGCTGAATTCAGTAGTCCTATGGACTACTCAACATGCGGGATGATGTGAAATAGCCCGGCATGATGCTGAACGATGCAAGCGAGATATGACGGAAGTGACTGGAATAATTGTTATAACCGACATTCTCCGTGCCGCGCGTCTGTCCGTCGCTCCGATGATGGACTGGACGGATCGGCATTGCCGCCACTTCCACCGCCAGATCAGCGCTGAGGCACTGCTTTATACCGAAATGGTCACGGCGCCGGCGGTGATCCACGGCGACCGCGAGCGGCTGCTCGGGTTCGACGCCACCGAAAGGCCGGTGGCTTTGCAACTGGGCGGCTCGGAGCCGGACGAGCTGGCAGAGGCGACCCGGATTGCCGCCGGTTTCGGCTATGACGAGATCAACCTCAACGTCGGCTGCCCGTCGGACCGGGTGCAGTCGGGCTGTTTCGGCGCGGTGCTGATGGAGCGGCCCGGCCTCGTGGCCGACTGCGTCGCCGCGATGATCGCGGCGAGCCCGGTCGAGGTCACGGTGAAATGCCGGATCGGCGTCGATGAGCAGGTGCCCGAGGAGGTGCTGCCGGCCTTTCTCGAAACCGTCTCTGCCGCCGGCGTCAGCCGCTTCGCGATCCATGCCCGAAAGGCCTGGCTGAAGGGGCTGAGCCCGAAGGAGAACCGGGACATTCCGCCGCTGAACTATCCGCTCGTTGCCGAGATGAAGCGCGCATTCCCGCATCTTCACGTCTCGGTCAATGGCGGTATCACCTCGCTCGATCACGCGGAGGCATTCCTGGCCGACGGGCTCGACGGCGTGATGATCGGGCGGTCGGCCTATCACGAACCCTACGAGGTGCTGGGCGAGGCCGACGCGCGGATCTTCGGCGCGGGGCCGGGACCCAGTCGGCACGAGGTGGTGGAGCGAATGCGCCCCTATATCGCGCGGCATCTGGAAGCCGGCGGCAAGCTGCACCAGATCACGCGGCACATGCTCGGGCTCTTTCACGGCCAGCCCGGCGCGCGGGCCTGGCGGCGGATCCTGTCGGAGCGCGCCAACGCGCCCGGGGCCGGTCTCGACGTGATCGACGCGGCGCTGGCGCCGCTAAACGATCTCGCTGCCTGAGTTCCGGCGCGAGCCCGCTGGCGTTCGCCCGCGCCCCGCGCTATCCCGCAAGGGCGCGTTTGGGAAGGGAAGCTCATGCCGCTCATGTCCGATCTCTTGCCGATGCTGGCGCTGCTTCTTGCGATCGGGGCGTTTGCCGGGGTGATCGCCGGGCTTCTTGGCGTCGGTGGCGGCATCGTGCTCGTGCCGGCCTTCTTCTACGCCTTCACCGGGCTCGATTACGGCGGGCCGGACGTGATGCAGGTCTGCCTCGCGACCTCGCTCGCGACCATCATCGTGACCTCGACCCGCTCGGTCCTGGCGCATCACCGCAAGGGCGCGGTCGACTGGGCGATCCTGAAGGGCTGGGCGCCCGGGATCGCCACCGGCGCGGTACTCGGCGTGCTCGCCGTGGCGCAGCTCAGGACGCCGGCGTTGCAGGCGATCTTCGGGACGCTGGCGCTCGTGGTGGCCTTCTATCTCGGCTTCGGGCGGGCGGACTGGCGGCTCGCTCTGGCGATGCCGTTAGGCGGGAGGCGCGCGGTTCTCTCGCCGGCGGTGGGGTTCCTGTCGGTGCTGATGGGGATCGGCGGCGGCTCGTTCGGCGTGCCGCTTATGAGCCTCCACGGGGTGCCGATCCATCGCGCGGTGGCGACGGCGGCGGGGTTCGGCGTCGTGATCGCGGTGCCCTCGGTGGCCGGGTTCCTTTTGACCGGGGTGGATGGCGCGCCGCCCTACACGGTGGGGGCGGTCAACCTTCCGGCCTTCGTCACGATCATCGCGATGACGCTGATCACCACGCCCTGGGGCGTGAAGCTCGCCCACGCGATGGACCCGAAGCCCTTGCGGCGCGTTTTCGCGGCTTTCCTCGCGCTCGTCGCGCTCAACATGCTGAGGAAGGCGGCCGGATGGTAGCGGGATTCGCGGCGCGCGGCTGGGCAAGGTTTCCGACCGATCCGGCGCTTGCCCGCTGGGCCGAGGCGGCGCTGCCGGCCGCGCGGCGGGCGCTCGCCGAAGCCACCGAGGCGCTGCGCTGCGGCGGCACCTGGGATGTCGGGCTGGAGGCGCTGCCGAACGACGCCGAGGGCGCGGTCGCGGGCGTGCCGCTGGCGGGCGCCGCCATCGACGCGGTCGAGACCCTGGCGGGACGGCTTCAGCTTCACCGCGCGCAGCTCTCGACCGTCCATCCCGGCTATCCGCGCCCCTGGGTCGAGGAGGGCGAGGCCGCCTTCCGCTACAGGCTCTTGCGCGACGCGGCTCACGTGGACGGCCTGCTGCCCGTCGGCTCCGAGCGGCGTCGGATGATCCGCGAACCGCATGCCTGGATCCTCGGCCTGCCGCTAACCCGAACCGCGCCGGGCGCGAGCCCGCCGGTCGTCTGGGAGGGCAGCCACCACATCATGTCACGGGCGTTTTCCGAGGCGCTCGCCGGGCATCCGCTGAGCCGTTGGGCCGAGGTCGACGTCACCGAGGCCTACCACGCCGCCCGGCGCGAGGT
Organism: Albidovulum salinarum; assembly: GCF_025673475.1. Lineage (NCBI taxonomy): Bacteria > Pseudomonadati > Pseudomonadota > Alphaproteobacteria > Rhodobacterales > Paracoccaceae > Albidovulum > Albidovulum salinarum. The sequence continues at coordinate 18,259 of NZ_JAOVQO010000002.1, forward strand.
CTTCGCCGTGTGCGATCGGGTCGTGCTTCATGCCGAGCCGGGCGAGGCGGTGCTGATCCATCGCCTTGCGCTCCACGGCATCAGCCCCTGGACGGAGGCCGCAGAGGCCCCTCCGGAGGGCCGCATCATCGCCTATTTCCGCCCCGAACTGCCCGGCGGCATTGCCGACTGGCTGACGGTCTGACGCCTGAAGGCTCAGTCCCTGCCGCCCGTCCGCGCCGCCCGTCCGCCGCGCCTTTGCCGCAGTCGCGGCTGGCGCGCAGGCAGATCGGCCATGATCGCGCGCCGCTCCTCGGGGGTCATCCGCCCCCAGCGGCCGATCTCGTCGATCGAGCGCAGGCAGCCGACGCAGAGCCGTTCCACGGGGTGGATCGTGCAGATCTTCACGCAGGGGCTGTCGATCTCCTGCCGCTTCCAGACCTCGTCCGTCATCCCTGCCGCCTCATGTGCCCGATCCTGTCCAACGCTCCCTGCAGGATATACCCCGCCGCGACGTGGTCGATCACCTCCGAGCGACGCTTGCGCGTCGTATCTGCCTCAAGAAGCGCCCGTTCCGCCGCCACGGTGGACAGCCGCTCGTCCCAAAAGCCGATCGCGAGGTCGGTGAGGCGGCTGAGGTTGCGCGCGAAGGCGCGGGTCGACTGGCAGCGCGGACCCTCGCTGCCGTCCATGTTGAAGGGCAGGCCGAGCACGATCCCGCCGATCTCGCGCTTCTCGCAGATTGCCAGAAGCGCGGCTGCGTCGAGCGTGAACTTCTTGCGCCGGATCGTCTCCAGCGGCGTCGCCACCGAAAGCCGGCGGTCCGAGACGGCGACGCCGATGGTCTTCTCGCCAAGATCGAGGCCCGCGAGCGCGCGATCGCGCGGTAGCGCCGCGACGAAGCTGTCCAAAGCGTCGTGGATCACTCTGCGACCCCCGCCTGACGTGCGGCGGCCCGCACGGTTTCCAGATCCGCCTCGTGGCCGGCGAATACAGACTGCGCGTCGGTCCAGACCGCCTTGGCGCGCTCGGTTTCTCCCAGGACCCCGAGCGAGGTGATGAGCCGCGCCCAGTCCTCGGCCGGCCCGCCCTCGCTGGAGAGACGCTCGGCAAGGCCGTCGACCATGCCGCGGATCATGTCGAGGCGCTCCTCCTGGCTCATCCCGGCCGCTGCCGCAACGTCGCCGGCATCCGGGCCGGAAGCCGCCGGGGCAGGGGGCGTGTAGCGGACACCGGCTGCGGCGGCCAGCATCTCGATCTGTGCCCGGATCGGCGCGATCCACGGCGCGTCTTCCGGTCCGTCTTCGAGCAGGGCCTTCCAGAACTGGAACGCCCGGTCGGGGCGTCCGGTCTGCGCCCACATCAGCCCGGTATAGAACCGCGCGGTCGGGTTGCCGGGATCGAGCCGCAACGCCTCGTTCAGCGCGGCCTCCGCCTCGGGCGACACATAGCCGCCGGTCGCGAGCACGTAGCTGTCGGCGAGGGTCGCGTGATCGTTGGCTGTCGCTGCATCGCCGGCAAGCGCGATGACGCGCGCCTGCGCCTCGGCGGCGGCGGTATGGTTGCCAAGGGCCGCCTCGTTGCGGGCGAGCAGCCGCTGCCCGGTGATGTCGCCGGGATTCGCCGCCACCGCGGTCCGGAGCCGCTCCATCAACTCGGCGTAGGAAGCTTCGGGCGTTGGCGGCGTGGGTATTTGCGCGGTCTCGACGGCCTCGGCCTGCGAGGGGCGGTCCTCATGGAAGATCGCCGCGCGCTCGATCCTTTGGCCGATCGGCAGGTCGGGATAGCCCGGAGCGCCGATCGAGAGGTACAGCGCGAAGGCGCCCGCGAGGGCGACGGCGATGCCGAGTGCGGGCAGGGCGACCGATCCGCGCGCCACGCGGGCCGGGCCGGCGCTCCGGTCGGAATCGAGAATCCGCCGCGAGATCTCGATGCGCGCCCGCTCCGCCTCCGCCGCGTCAACGACGCCGCGGGCAAGATCGCGCTCCACCTCGGCCAGCTGGTCACGGTAGACGCCGATGTCGGCATTGGCGGAGACCGTCTGGCCGCCTTGGGCCAGCGAGCGCAGAAGCGCCGCGCCGACGGCGGCGGAAAGGGCGAGCGACACGATCCAGAAGAGCATTTTGCCTCCGAAGTTCCGCCTTCATCTAAGCCTTTCGGTGCCCTGCCGAAAGGGAAAAGCCCGGCTCGGGGGCGGCGCGATTGTCGCAGATTGCGGCTCATGTCGCATTTTTCCCAATAGCGACGCTTGCCAGCCTGTCGCTTTTCGCCCTGCGTTTAAGCAGGCGCCGTGGGTGGATACGCTGCCCAAAGGGGGATTCGACATGGCCATGAAACGCTACTCGGCTTTTGCAGTCGCTCGCCACGCGATGAGCTATCATCTCGGCTGGGAGCGTGCATGGGGTTCGCCCGCGCCGAAAAAGAAATACGACGCGATCATCATCGGTGCCGGCGGCCACGGCCTCGCCTCGGCCTATTATCTCGGCAAGAACTACGGGATCACGAACGTCGCGATCATCGAGAAGGGCTGGCTCGGCGGCGGCAACACCGGCCGCAACACCACAATCATCCGCTCGAACTACCTGCAGGATCCCTCGGCCGCGATCTACGAAAAGGCGCGCTCGCTCTACGAGACGATGAGCCAGGACCTGAACTACAACGTCATGTTCTCCCCCCGCGGTCTCCTGATGCTCGGCCAGACCGAGCACGAGGTCCGCGGCTACAAGCGCACCGTCTACGCCAACAACCTCCAGGGCGTCGCGACCGAGTGGATATCGCCGCAGCGCGTGAAGGAGCTGGTGCCGATCATCAACATCGAGGGTCCCCGCTACCCGGTCCTCGGCGCGCTCTACCAGGCGCGTGGCGGCACTGCGCGGCACGACGCGGTGGCCTGGGGCTATGCCCGCGCCTGTTCGGCGATGGGCATGGACGTGATCCAGCAGTGCGAAGTGACGGGCGTGCGCACCGAAGGCGGCAAGGTCGTCGGCATCGACACCTCTAAGGGCGCGATCGACTGCGACAAGCTCGGCATGGTCGTCGCCGGCCATTCCTCGGTCCTCGCCGAGATGGCGGGCTTCCGTCTGCCGATTGAATCGCTGGCGCTCCAGGCGCTCGTCTCCGAGCCGATCAAGCCCTGCATGGACGTGGTCGTGATGGCCAATACGGTGCACGGCTACATGTCGCAGTCCGACAAGGGCGAGATGGTGATCGGCGGCGGCACCGACGGATTCAACAACTACACCCAGCGCGGCTCCTTCCACCACATCGAGGAAACCGTCCGTGCGCTGGTCGAGACCTTCCCGATGATCTCGCGCCTGAAGATGCTGCGCCAGTGGGGCGGCATCGTCGACATGACCGGCGACCGCTCGCCGCTGATCTCCAAGACCCCGGTCTCGGGCATCTTCGTCAACTGCGGCTGGGGCACCGGCGGCTTCAAGTCGATCCCGGGCTCGGGCTGGGCGATGGCGGAGCTCATGGCCCGCGGCCACTCGCCCTTGGCCGAGGAATTCTCCATGTACCGCTTCCGCGAAGGCAAGTTCATCGATGAAAGCGTCGCTGCTGGGGTGGCGCATTGATGCGGAACACTGGGAACACAAGCGGCATCTTCTGCGTTGGCAAGGCTGATACCATTGCCAAGGAGCTGAAGACATGGCGAATTCATCGCAGACAGGCAGCAGCGCCAACATCGCCTTCATCGTGGGCGGGCTGGTCGTCGCTGTCGGAATTCTCGCGTATTTCATTTTCGGCGGCGATGCCCCGCCGGCCGCGACCAGCAGCCCGGATGCAGGCTCGACAAGTGTCACCATCGACAACTCGACCGACGTCGCTCCGGAGCCGGACGCTGCAGCGCCTGCCGATGGCGACGCTGCCCCGGCGGATTCGGGCCAGAGCAACTAACGCGACACGACCGATTCACGACTTCCAGGGTGGGTGCCATTCGGCGCCCGCCCTTTTCATGTCCGGAGGCCAGACATGCTGACCCTTGAATGCCCCTATTGCGGCGTGAAAGCCGAGGAAACCGAGCTCCAGGCCGGCGGTGAGGCGCATCTGAAGCGCTTCGGGCCGGGCTCTTCCGACGACGAATTCGAAGGCTACCTGTTCCTTCGCAAGAACCCCAAGGGCGTGCATTTCGAGCGCTGGCGGCATGCCTATGGCTGCGGCAAGTGGTTCCTCGCCGCCCGCTGCACCGCGACGCTCGAGGTGTTCGGCACCTACAGCGCGCAGACCAAGGAGCCGCCTGCGGACCTGCAGGCAAAGATCAAGGCGAAACGCCCGGACTGGGAGGGCTACAAATGAGCACGCGTCTTCAGAAAGGCGGCCGCCTGATCGACCGCTCGAAGGCCCTGTCCTTCACGTTCAACGGCAAGCGCATGAAGGGCTTTGCCGGTGACACGCTGGCCTCGGCGCTTCTCGGTGCCGACCAGATGATGGTCGGCCGCTCGTTCAAGTACCACCGCCCGCGCGGCGTTGTCGCGTCGGGCGCCGAGGAGCCGAACGCGCTCGTCGGCCTCGGGACCGGCGGCCGGTTCGAACCGAACCAGCGCACCACGACGACCGAGCTTTTCGACGGCGCGGTCACGGCCAGCCAGAACCACTGGCCGAGCCTCGAGTTCGACATCGGCGCGATCAACGACAAGTTCTACCGGTTCCTTCCGGCGGGCTTCTACTACAAGACCTTCATGTTCCCGCGCTTCGCGTGGAAGCACGTCTTCGAGCCGATCGTCCGCCAGTCGGCCGGTCTCGGCAAAGTGCCGCAGAACCGCGACGAGGACCGTTACGAATATGCCTATGCCTTCGCCGATCTGGTGATCGTCGGCGGTGGCATTGCCGGCCTTGCCGCGGCCCTTGCCGCCGGCAAGCAGGGCAAGCGCGTCTGGCTCATCGAGCAGACCGCCCATTGGGGCGGCCGCGCCGTCGTCGACGGTGTCCAGATCGAGGGCACGGATGCCGGCGCCTGGGTGAAGGAAGCCGTCCAAGCGCTTGAGAAGATGGAGAATGTCACGCTCCGCACCCGTACGATGGCCTCCGGTCTCTACGACCACGGCTATCTCATGGCCTATGAACGCATCGCCGACCATACGCCGGGCGACGGCCGTCCGCGCCACCGCCTCTGGCGGATGCGCGCCGGCCATATCGTCACCGCGACGGGCGCGATCGAGCGGCCGCTCTCCTTCGCGGGCAACGACATTCCGGGCGTCATGCTGGCTTCGGCCGTGCGCGATTACGTCGTCAACTGGGCGGTCAGCCCCGGTGACCGCACCGTGATCGTGACCAACAACGACGATGCCTACCGCACCGCGCTCGCGCTGCTCGACGCGGGCCTCGTGGTGCCGGCCGTGATCGACGCGCGCCCCGAAGCCAAGGGCGAGCTGCCGCAGGCGGTGCGCGCCCGCGGCGTCCGCGTGCTCGAAGGCCACGGCATTGCCAAGGTCAAGGGCGGCAAGCGCGTCACCGGGGTTGCGACCTGCATCCAGGCCGGCGAGGGCGCCGAGCTGGAGCAGATCGCCTGCGACGCCGTGGCGATGTCCGGCGGCTGGTCGCCGGTCGTCCATCTCTGGTCGCATTGCGGCGGCAAGCTGATCTGGGACGACAAGCTGGCGATGTTCCGCCCCGACCCGAAGCGTCCGGCGACGGGCGAGGACGGCGCGGCGATGGTGACGGCGGTGGGCTCGGCCAACGGAATCCTCGCGGCGCAGGACGTGCTCGCGGACGCGCATCAGGCTGTCGGTGGCAAGGGCACGGCGCCCGGCGCCGTCTCCGAGGCGGAAGAACCGCTGATCCCGGTCTGGATCATGCCGCAGGGCGCAGGCCCCGCGCTGCGCTTCAAGATGTGGCTCGACCCGCAGAACGACGTGAAGGTGTCGGACGTCCAGCTCGCCGCCCGCGAGGGTTACGAGTCGGTCGAGCACACCAAGCGCTACACCACGCTCGGCATGGCGACCGACCAGGGCAAGATCTCCAACATCAACGGTCTGGCGATCCTCTCGGACTCGCTCAACCGCGCGATCCCGGAGACCGGCACCACGACCTTCCGCCCGCCCTACACGCCGATCTCGATGGGCGCGATCGCGGGCGAGGCGCGCGGCGAGATCTTCCAGCCGCTGCGCAAGACGCCGATGCACGAATGGCACGAGACCCACGGCGCCCATTGGGAGCCGGTCGGTCTCTGGCGCCGTCCGTACTGCTTCCTGCGCTCGGGCGAGGGCGTCCACGACGCGGTCAACCGCGAGATCCGGCAGGTCCGGAACTCGGTCGGCCTTCTCGACGCCTCGACACTCGGCAAGATCCTCGTGAAGGGGCCGGACGCGGGCAAGTTCCTCGACATGCTCTACACCAACATGATGTCGACGCTGCCGGTGGGCAAATGCCGCTACGGTCTGATGTGCAACGAGAACGGGTTCCTCTCGGATGACGGCGTCGTCGTGCGCCTGACCGAGGACACCTGGCTCTGCCACACCACGACCGGGGGTGCGGACCGAATCCACGGCTGGATGGAAGACTGGCTCCAGTGCGAGTGGTGGGACTTCAAGGTCTATACCGCCAACGTCACCGAACAGTATGCCCAGGTGGCAATTGCGGGCCCGAACGCCCGGAAACTGCTCGAGAAACTCGGCGGCATGGATCTCTCGAAGGAGGCGCTGCCGTTCATGGAATGGCGTGAGGGCGTGCTCGGCGGGTTCCGCGCGCGGGTGCACCGGATCTCGTTCTCGGGCGAGCTTTCCTTCGAAGTCGCGGTTCCGGCGTCGGAAGGCCGCGCCTTCTGGGACGCGCTGATCGCGGCCGGCGAGGAGTTCGGCGTGATGCCCTACGGCACCGAGGCGATGCACATCATGCGGGCCGAGAAGGGCTTCATCATGATCGGTGACGAGACCGACGGTACCGTGATCCCGCAGGATCTCAACCTGCAATGGGCGATCTCGAAGAAGAAGGAAGACTACCTCGGCAAGCGCGCCCAGGAACGCTCCTTCATGGCGAGCCCGGACCGGTGGAAGCTCGTCGGCCTCGAAACCCTCGACGGTTCGGTGATCCCGGACGGTGCCTATACCGTTGCCGAGGGCTACAATGCCAACGGCCAGCGCAACATGCAGGGCCGGGTGACCTCGACCTACCACTCGCCGACCCTCAACAAGGGGATCGCGATGGGGCTCGTGAAGCACGGTCCCGACCGGATGGGCGAGGTGATCGAGTTCCCGGTGGACAATGGCAAGGTGGTCAAGGCGCGGATCGTCGATCCGGTCTTCTACGACAAGGATGGAGAAAAGCAGAATGTCTAAGGCAGTCAGCGCCTTGGGGGGCGTTTCTCACAAAGGTTTCGTAGAGGTTTCCGAGGCAGGCCTGCAGGGCATGATCACCGTTCGCGGTGACTTGTCCTCGGCCAAGATGAAGAAGGCGGTGAAGGCTGCGACCGGCACCGCCGTTCCGGAAGCCCGCCGGATCGTCATCGCCGGCGACAAGGCCGCGGCCTGGATGTCGCCGGACGAGCTTCTGATCCTGGTGCCCTACACCGAGGCAGTGGCCACGGTCGCGGCGCTGGAAGAGGCGCTTGCCGGTGAGCACCACATCGTCGCGGACGTCTCCGACGCCCGCGCGATGTTCCGCATCAAGGGCGCGAAGGCGAGCCAGGCGCTCTTGAAGCTCTGCCCGGTCGACTTCGAGACGCTGGCGGAGGGCGAGATCCGCCGCACCCGCGCGGCCCAGGTCGCCGCGGCACTCTGGAAATCGGCCGAGGACGAGTTCAGCCTCGTCTCGTTCCGCTCCGCCGCGGGCTATGTGTTTGGCGCGCTGGAAGTGTCGGCCCGCACCGGCTCGGAGCCGTTCCCGGCGTAATTCTGACGCCCCCGGTCCTGAAAGGGAGCGGGGGCGGATCCCTTGTGGCGTCGAGGCGATGGACGCGGTGATCGTCCCGCGTGGCTCCAGACAAGAAAACGCCCCCCGGCTGTCCGGGGGGCGTTGTTTTTCGGGGTGCCGGAATTGTCTTCCGGAACGCCTGGCCTGGCGGCCTAGAATTCGAGCGATGCCCGGAGACCCAGCCGGTTCTCCTCTTCGCCATCGGCGGTGCTCAGGAACGAAAGGCCGGCGTCGAGGACCCAACTGGCGCCGGTTCCGAACGCCGAGCCGGCCGGGCGATAGATCACGCCGAGGGCGATGAGCTCGTCCGTCGCGTCGGGCTCGCCGAAGACCTCGGTCTTGCGGTTGGTATAGGTCGCGGTATAGGTCAGCGGTCCGGTTTCGATCGCCGCGGTTCCGGTGCTGAACAGCGCATCCTCGGGCGCGCTCTCGAAGTTGCGGAAATAGGCGACCTCTCCGAGCAGGACCAGATCGACTGCGTCCGACAGCGCGAAGCGCTTGTTGACCGCGCCGAGATAGCCGATCTCGTCCTCCGGAACGATCTCGTCCTCGATCTGCTCCTCGGTCTGTGCGCCGGCCTTCTGGTAACGCAGCCCGAAACGGCCGCCGGCATCGCCGTCCTCGAAACAGCTCGTGGCCTCGGCGCCGGAGCAGAAGTCGTAGAAGATCCCGGCCGAGCCGATCCCCTCGACATTGCCGGCTCCGCCATCGGCGAGCGTCAGACGTGGCCGCTGGGTGCCGATCGAACGGTTCAGGATCGTGCGGTCGGTCGTGAAGACGTTGACGGTCACCGCGTGCGACAGCGACGCCGCCTCGAAGGGCACGGTGGCCTGGACGCCCCAGCGCTCCTCGGCGTCGTAGTCGCTCACGATGTCGGTGCCGTAGAGGTCGCTGAGCGCCGCGCTGGCGAGGCTGAAATCGGGATCGAACTTGCCGAGCCTGAAGCTGAACGGATCGGCTTCGTACTGGCCGTAAATCTCGCCGAGAAAGGCGCCGGGACCATCCGACACGAAGCCGTCCTCGTCGGGGGCTTCGCTGATGTTCTCGGCGGTGATGGATCCGACGAAGCTCAATGCGTCGGTCGCCCGGAACAGGAGGTCGACGCTGAGGGTCGGTTCGAGCGTGCTCGATGTACTGGGCGGCGGCGTGGCATCGAAGATCCAGTCGCCCTGCAACTCCAGCGTGAATGCGGTGTCCAGGCACGGTGCGGTGCACTCCTCGGCCGCCGCCGCCATCGTTGAGACGGCCAGCCCGATACCGGCAAGGCAGAACGTGCGGAGCAACCGAGATTCCGGTGCGTCTTCGTATTCAATTGTCATGGTCACCCTGGTCGCATCTATGCTGCTCGACGGGGACCAATCTGACACATGTCAGGTGAAATTGTGAACCATGTCGTGCTGATCGAACGCCGGTGCGCTCTATTCGCCACAAAGCGGCAGACTAACCATTAGGTTCCTACATCGGGACGCGGTCCGCGAGGTTCATCGCCGCCGGAAGAGCCTCCGGAGTTCAACTGAAAGCCCAGGAATCCTATTGATTAATAGGAGAATTTCCTGATCGTCCCGATGCGGCGATGCATTGAAATCGACGACTTTCCAAAGGCGGCGTTCGGTTCTTATCTCTAGATCTTTTGGGTAATTGCTGGCCGAAAAGGCTTATGAGACAATGCAATTTCAACGCTATTCATGTGCAAGTCATACATTTGTCAGGCCTTATTTATTGGCCGAGTGGGTTTGGGGGGGTCATGGGTGTTCGGTTTGGACTACTTGCAGGGTTCGCTTGTCTTTTCGTGACGCCGGTGGTGGCGGAAGTGGAACTGCTGGAAATTGATGCGAACAATTTCAGCGATCGTTCTCACGTCATCGACAACCGCTGGACGCCGCTGAGACCGGGCGAACGTATGTCCTACGAAGGGTGGACCGTCGACGATGCCGGCGAAAAGGTGAAGCATCTCTATGTCGCCACCGTGACCGACCTGACGAAGATGATTGCGGGAGTCCGCGTCCTCGTGCTCCTGGAGGAGGATTTCCAGGACGATACGCTGATCGAACAGGAGATCGCCTTCCGGGCGCAGGACAAGGACGGCAACGTCTGGCATGTCGGCGAACTGACCGAAGCCTTCGACGGCGACGACCTGATCGGCGCGAAATACTGGTTCCCCGGTGCCCCCGAAGGCGCCAGGGCAGGCATCAAGTTGGTGGCCGACCCCAAGGTCGGCGACCCTGAACTCTCGCAAGGTTACGCGCCGCCGCCGGTCAGTTGGACCGACAGTGGTCAGGTGACCGAAGCGGGTCTCGTGGTGTCGGTGCCCGCCGGCGAGTTCTCGGACGTGATCGCGATCGACGAGCACGATCAGGAGACCGAGGAGGGCATATTCCAGACCAAGTATTACGCGCCGGACGTCGGGCTCGTGAAGATCGGCTTCAAGGGCGACGATCCGAACAAGGAAGAACTTTTTCTGACCGAAGTGATTGATTTGGACGAAGCGGGAATGGAGCGCGCCAGAGAACTCGCGCTCGAAATTGACGGACGCGGCTATGGGTATGCCGCGACGACACCAGCACAACAAACCGAGGAATGAACCGGTAGCGCCGGAAGAGCGCCGACCGGACGAAAAACGAGGAGGCCGAGCGAGCAGGTTGTAGCGACTGCTAATAGGAGGTTTTGACATGACGAGGATCCACGAGGCTGCCGTTCGATACCGGCTTTTGATTCTCGTGATCGGTGTCGTCGCCATGGCGGCGGGCGCCATCGAGTTCCGGAGGATGTCGGTCAATCTGCTTCCCAACCTCTCGCCGACCATCGTCGAGGTGCAGACCGAGGCGCTTGGGCTGTCGGCTCAGGAAGTTGAGGCGATGATCACCGTTCCGCTCGAGGCCGACATGCTCAATGGTCTGCCTTGGGTCGACCGCATCGACTCGCGGTCGATCACGGGGCTGTCGTCGATCGAGATGGTGTTCGAACCGGGCACCGACCTGATGATCGCGCGCCAGATGGTCCAGGAGCGGTTGACGGCCGCCCACGCGCTGCCCAACGTCTCCAAGCCGCCGATCATGCGGCAGCCGGTCGCAACCGACGCGCGGGTCGTGCAGATCGGCTTGAGCTCGGAAACCCTCTCGCAGATCGACCTCTCGGTGCTTGCGCGCTGGACCATCCGGCCGCGGCTTTCCGGCGTTCCGGGTGTGGCGAACATCTCGATCTGGGGCGAACGCCAGCGCCAGATGCAGGTGATCGCGGATCCCGACGTGTTGTCGCAGAACGATGTGCTGCTCGAGGATATCATCCGGACATCGGGTAACTCGATGTGGGTGTCGCCGCTGTCGTATCTGAACGCATCGACGCCCGGTACCGGCGGATTCATCGATACGCCGAACCAGCGGCTCGGCATCCAGCACGTGTTCCCGATCGTGTCCCCGACGGACATGAAGGGGCTCCCGCTTACGGACAATCCCGCGATGTCGATCGGTGACGTCGCGGAGGTCGTCGAGGGGCACCAGCCGCTCATCGGCGATGCACTGATCAATGGCAAGCCCGGGCTTCTCATGGTTGTCGAGAAGTTCCCCTGGGCCAGCACTTCCGAGGTCGCGCGCAGCATTGAACGCGCGATGGCCGGCATGAAACCGGGTCTGCCCGGCGTTGACGTAAACATGGACGTCTACAGCGCCGGCGCGATCGCCGAAAAGGCGGCCGACCGGATCCGGCTCGTGGCCGCGATCGGTGCGGCCGCCGCCCTCGCCGTGATCGCGCTGGCATCGCGCGACTGGCGGTTCACTGCCGTCTCCGGCGTCACCGCCGGTGCTGCGGCGCTCATGTCGGTCTGGCTGCTCACCAGCATGGCAGGGGTGGTCAGCGGTGCACTGATGGCCGGGCTGTTCGCGGCGATCGGGATGATCCTTCACGACGCGCTTCAGGCGGCGGCTCCTGCCGGTGCCGAAGCGAACGATCGCAAGCGAACGCTTCTGGTCGTCACCACGTTCGCGGCACTTCTCGCCGCGGTGCCGCTCATGTTCCTGGACGGTGTCAGCGGTGCCGTCGCGGCGGCGTCGGTCTGGCCCTACATGGTCGCGGTCGCGCTGTCGCTCGTGGCGGCGCTGTTGGTTGCGCCGGCTCTCGGCACGCTGATCGGCGGCCGCGGCTTCGCCGCCGCACCGGCCTTCGCGGCCGGGGGCAGCGTCTCGCGGATGCCGGGACTCGCGCTCGTCGCGCTTCTGGTGGCCGGCGGAGCGGGTGTCGTCGCGACGGTCAACATGGCCGCGGCGCCGAACTTCCGCAACGAAAACGTGCTGGTCGAGTGGAACTCGGCGCCCGGTACGTCGCTCGAGGTCGTGATGGCGGAAGGCCAGGCACTGTCCGATACGCTGCTTGCGAGCGACATGGTCGCGCACGCGGCACTGCAGGTCGGCCGGGCCGAGATTTCGGACGAGGTTCTGAACGCGAACTCCGGTTCGTTGTGGCTGACGCTCGCCGATGGCGTGAACCCGGCCAAAGCAGAGCCCGAGATCGCCCGGATGGTGGAACAGGCCGGTCTTGCGGCTGCGGTCACGAGTTACCAGAACCGCCAGATCGCACGCGCGGCGCCGCCGACGGCGAACGCGGACCTGCTGGTTAGGGTCTATGGTCACGATTTCAACGAGTTGAACGCCAAGGCTCAGGAAGTCACTGATCGGCTGACCGCCATCGGCGGCATCAGCGGCGCCGAGTTGCGCCAGACCGATCTCGAGCAGGTGGTCGAAGTCGAAGTCGATCTGGACCGCGCCGCGAAATACGGTGCCAAGCCGGGCGACGTCCGTCGCGCGCTCTCGGCGCTGGTCGCCGGGATTCAGGTCGGCCAGTTCTTCGAGAACCAGAAGGTGTTCGACGTGGTGGTGTGGGGCGACGGAACCCATCGCGGTTCGGTCGAGGCTCTCCAGACCGCGCTGATCGACGTGCCTGCGGGCAAGGTCGCGCTGTCTGACCTGGCCGACGTTCGGATCGCGTCGACGCCGGCCTTCATCAACCGCTCGGCGGTGTCGCGCTTCGTCGAGATCGCCGTGACGGCGCCTTCGGCGAATGCGGCGCTGGTGCGCGAGGTCGAGGCCACGCTCGCGTCGATCGATTTTCCGCTCGAATACCATGCGGAAGTGGTCGGCGGGACCGCGCTCGCCTCGACGGGCGGCGGGATTCCGATCTGGCAGGTCGCTGTCGCGGCCTTGATCGGGATCGTGCTTCTGATGCAGGTCGCGCTTGACAGCTGGTCGCGCGCGGCGCTGGTGACGCTCTATGCGGCGTCGATCGGATCGGTCGCGGCGATTGCGGCCTTTGCGCTTGGTGTCTGGTCGGTGGCCGCGGCGATCGGCGCGGTGGCGGCGTTCGGCATCGGGCTCAGGGATGCGGCGACTGCGATGCGGTTCGATGCCCGCGATCCGGCGATGACGGCGCTCTTCACGGCCAAGGTGGCGACGATCGTGGCGCTTGCGCCGGCGATCCTGCTGTTCGCGCCGGGGCTGGAATTCGTCTGGCCGGCATCCGTGGCGTTGGTTGCGGGCCTGGTGGGTGCGGCTGCAATGGCGCGCTTCATCCTGCCGGCGCTCGCGGGCGCCCAGCCGGAAACGGCACTTGCTAGCGGAGGACAAGTCAATGCGTGATATCAGACACATACCGATGCTGTGCCTCGCCTTCGGTCTGACCTGTCCCGCGCCGCTTCTGGCGGCCGGTGGGGGCGGGGGCGGATATGTCTCCGACGCCCCGATCCCCTGGCACATGACGCAGGACGGCGAGGGACGCAATGTCATCGAGCTGATCCCGCATGCCGAGTTGCGGATCGGGCTGGAACTGACGGAAGTCACCGAACGGATGCCGCCGGAACCGCCGGCACAGGAGATCGTGGTCGCCTCGGCCGAGGAGCTCCAGACAGCGGCTGCAATCGAGGATCCGCCGGAGATCGTCAAGGTGCCGGTCCTGCCGCAGCTCACCGTGCCATACGGATCGCTGATCTACTGGGCCGACGGCACCACCTGGGTCTACGGCGAAAACGGGGCCGAACGGCACTATGTCCGCTTGCCAGTGAACGTCGATCGGATCGAGGGTGAAACGGTCTATCTGCGGTCGGGGCCGCCCGTCGGAACCCAGATCGTCGCGGTTGGCGCTGCCGAACTCTTCGGTGCCGAGACCGGCACCGGTCATTGAACGGAGGCGCGTGATGTTCAGGTTTCTGATCGAAGCAAGCATGCGCTTTCGCTATATTGTGATCGCGCTTGCGGCCATGCTGGTCATCTTCGGGGCGCAGCGGACCAACGATCTGAAGGTCGATGTGTTTCCCGAATTCGCGCCACCGCTGGTGGAGATCCAGACGCCCTCGCTCGGGCTGACGTCGATCGAGGTCGAGGAATATGTGACGATCCCGCTCGAGCAGGGTCTGGCCGGAATCGACGGGCTCGACATCATCCGGTCGAAATCGGCACCGCAACTGTCGTCGATCGTGATGATCTTCACGCGCGACACCGATCTTCTGCGCGCCCGTCAGCTGGTGCAGGAGCGGGTCAACGAGATCTCGCCGACGCTGCCGACCTGGTCGAGCCCGCCGGTGATCCTGCCGCCGCTCTCGGCGACGAGCCGGATCATGAAGATCGGCCTGTCCTCGGAGAAATACTCGCTGATCGACATGTCGATGACGACCTACTGGAAGATCCGCGAGCGGCTCCTGCGGGTGCCCGGCGTGGCCAACGTCGCGATCTGGGGCGAGCGGCTGGAGATGCTGCAGGTGCAGGTCGATCCCGCACGCCTTGCGGAAAACGGCGTGACTCTGGACACGGTGATGGAAAGCACCGCCGACGCGCTCGATGTCGGGCTGTTGCAGTATTCCGACGGCGCTCGTGTCGGCACCGGCGGTTTCATTGACACCGATACGAACCGCTATCCGATCCACCATGTGCTGCCGATCCACTCGATCGACGATCTGAAGAAGGTCAGTGTCACCGGCACCGACAAGACGCTGGCCGACGTGGCCGACGTCAAGATCGACCACCAGCCGCTGATCGGCGACGCGGTTATCAACGACGGGCCGGGGCTCCTCCTCATCGTCGAGAAGTTCCCCTGGGCCAACACGCTCGACGTGTCGCTGAAGATCGAGGAGGCGCTCGACAAGATGCGGCCGGGTCTGCAGGACATCGAGATCGACAGCGAGATTTTCCGTCCGGCGACCTTCATCGAGACCTCTATCGACAATCTTTCCAAGGCGCTTCTCGTGGCGGCGGTGCTGGTCACGCTGGTGCTCTGGGTGTTCCTCTTCGACTGGCGCATCGCGCTCATCTCGATCGTTGCCGTGCCGGTGTCGTTGCTTGGGGCGCTCCTGGTGCTCGACTGGCAGGGAATGACGATCAACACGATGGTGCTTGCGGGCTTTGCGATCGCGCTTGGCGCGGTGGTGGACGACGCAATCATCGACGTCGAGAACATCGTCCGACGATTGCGCGAAAACCGCGCGAAGCGGCTCGGCCGCTCTACCTTCCGGGTGATCCTTGAGGCGTCTCTCGAGATCCGGGCCGCGATCGTCTTCGCGACGGCGATCATCGTGCTGGCGGTCGTACCGGTCTTCTTCCTCGAAGGACTGTCGGGGTCGTTCTTCCGGCCGCTCGCCTGGTCCTACGCGGTCGCCTTGATGGCCTCGCTCGTCGTCGCGGTGACCATCACGCCGGCCCTGAGCTATGTGTTGCTCGGCAATCGCGACATCGGCGACAAGCCGGCGCCGCTGGCCCGGTTCCTGGTTGCGGGTTACCGCCGGATGCTGGACGCGATCTTCGCCGTCCCGCGCGTGACCGTCACGGCCTGCGTGGTGCTGCTCGGCGCCTGTTTCACGCTGTTGCCGTTCATGGGCCAGCAGCTCCTGCCCTCGTTCAAGGAGCGCGACTTCCTGATGCACTGGGTCACGGCCCCCGGCGTCTCGCAGCCCGAGATGTACCGGATCACGGTCCAGGGCAGCAAGGAGTTGCGAGATATCGAGGGGGTGCGCAACTTCGGCGCCCATATCGGCCAGGCGCTCTACATGGACGAGGTCGTGGGCATGCATTTCGGCGAGAACTGGGTCTCGGTCGATCCCGCGGCGGACTATGACGCCACGCTCGACCGAATTCAGGAAGTGGTCGACGGCTATCCGGGGCTTTACCGGGACGTGCTGACCTATCTCAAGGAGCGCATCCGCGAGGTGCTGACCGGCGAGAGCGAGCCTATCGTCGTGCGCATCTTCGGTCCCGATTTCGAGGGGATCCGCGAACAGGCCGACCGCGTGGCCGAAGCGATCAGCGGTGTCGAGGGGCTCGTGGGGCTGCATGTCGGCCTGCAGAAGAACGTGCCGCAGATCGACATCCGGACCGACGTCGGGAAGGCGGCCGCCTATGGCCTGAAGCCGGGCGACGTGCGCCGCGCGGTCTCGACGATCATCTCGGGAATCGAGGCGGGCGACATCCATACCCATGCGCGCACCTATGACGTTCAGGTCTGGGGCACGCCGGAAGTCCGGGCGTCGCTGACGGATATCGAGAACATCCTGATCGACGCGCCGATCGGCGGGCAGGTGGCGCTGAAGGACGTGGCGGAAATCGCCGTCACGCCGACGCCCAACATCATCCAGCACGAGGATCTCTCGCGCTCGATCGAGGTTGGCGCCCATGTCTCGGGCCGCGATCTCGGCTCGGTCGCCTCCGAGGTGGAGGATATCGTCGAGGAGATGGAGTTCCCGCTCGGTTATCACTTCGAGATGCTGGGCGAGTTCGCGGAGCTGCAGGCCTCGCAGACCCGGCTCATCGCGGTGGAAATCGCGGTCGCGCTCGGGATCTTCGCGCTCCTGCACGCCTCGTTCCGCTCGATCCGCTACGCCGCGGTCGCCTTCGCGGCGATGCCGGCGGCGCTGGCCGGTGGCGTCGTCGCCGCCTGGCTCGGCGGCGGGATCTTCTCGCTCGGTTCGCTGGTCGGCTTCATCACCGTGCTCGGCATCGCCGCGCGGAACAACATCCTGATGATCAGCCATTGCCAGCGGCTCGGGGAGGAGGGCATGCCCTTCGGTCCCGCGCGGGTCAGCCAGGCCGCCTGCGAACGGCTGGCGCCGATCCTGATGACCGCGATCACGACCGGTGCGGCGCTTCTGCCTCTGGTCGTGGCGGGCGAGATACCGGGACACGAGATCGAGTTCCCGATGGCGGTGGTGATCCTCGGCGGGTTGGTCAGCTCGACGCTGGTCAACCTGCTGATCATGCCGGTGCTGATCTTGTGGTTCGGCGCCGCCGCCGAGCGGGAGACTGCCGCGGCCAGTGGCGAGGCGTCTGCCGGTGGGTGGGCCGGCGCTCACTGACGCTTCCGCCTCCCCGCGAAAGGAACGCCCCGGCGCATCGCGCCGGGGCGTTTCAGTTGAAGCTTGCGTGCAAGGTCTCGCGAGACCGAACCGTTGGCAGTCGCGCGGCCTATTCCATCTCGATCGTGCCGGGGGGCTTCGAGGTGATGTCGTACATCACCCGGTTGATGCCCTGCACTTCGTTGATGATCCGCGTTGCCGTCTCGCCAAGGAAGTCGTGGGTGAAGGGGTAGTAGTCGGCGGTCATGCCGTCGACCGAGGTCACCGCGCGAAGCGAGCAGGCGTAGTCGTAGGTTCGCCCGTCGCCCATCACGCCCACGGTCTTCACGGGCAGGATCGCGACGAAGGCCTGCCAGATCTCGTCGTAAAGCCCGTGCTTGCGGATCTGGTCGATGTAGACCGCATCAGCCTGCCGCAGGATCTCCAGCTTCTCGCGGGTGATCTCGCCCGGGCAGCGGATCGCGAGGCCGGGGCCGGGGAAGGGGTGGCGGCCGATGAACCGGTCCGGAAGTCCGAGCTCGCGGCCGAGCGCGCGGACCTCGTCCTTGAAAAGCTCGCGCAGCGGCTCGACAAGCTTCAAGCCCATCTTTTCCGGAAGGCCGCCCACGTTGTGGTGCGACTTGATGGTGACTGAGGGTCCGCCGGAAAAGCTGACCGACTCGATGACGTCGGGGTAGAGAGTACCTTGGGCGAGGAAGGTGGCGCCGCCGACCTCGTTGGCGTGTTTCTGGAAGACGTCGATGAAGAGCTTTCCGATGGTCTTGCGCTTCACCTCGGGGTCCGAGACGCCCTCGAGCGCGCCGAGGAAGAGGTCGGATTCATCCGCGTGGATCAGGGGAATGTTGTAGGTGTCGCGGAACATCGACACCACTTCCTCGGCCTCGTTGAGGCGAAGGAGCCCGTGGTCGACGAAGACGCAGGTGAGCTGGTCGCCGATCGCCTCGTGGATGAGGATCGCGGCGACGGAGCTGTCGACGCCGCCCGAAAGTCCGCAGATCACCTTCTGGTCACCGACCTGGGCCCGGATCTTCTCGATCGCGTCCTCGCGGTAGGCGCGCATAGTCCAGTCGCCGCTGAAGCCGGCGAGGCGGACGAAGTTCTCGTAGAGCTTCGCGCCCTTCGGCGTGTGGTGCACCTCGGGGTGGAACTGCACGGCGAAAAAGCGGCGCTCGGGGTCGGCGGTGATCGCGAAGGGGGCGTTCGGCGAGGTTCCGTAGACCTGGAAGCCGGGCGCGATCGCCGAGACGTGGTCGCCGTGGCTCATCCAGACCTGCTCGCGGTCTTCCGCGAACCAGCCGTCGAGGAGCGGCAGCCTGTCCTCGGTCGGCGTGACATAAGCGCGACCGAACTCGGCGGTCTTGTGGCCGCGCTCGACGCGGCCACCGAGGCAGTGCATCATCACCTGCTGGCCGTAGCAGATGCCAAGGATCGGCACGCCAAGATCGAACACGCCTGCGGGCGGCATCGGCGCGCCCTCGGCGAAGACCGAGGCGGGGCCGCCCGAGAAGATCACCGCTTTCGGGGCGAAATCCTTCAGGAAGGCATCGTCCACCCGGTTGTAGGGGTGGATCTCGCAGTAGACGTTTAGCTCGCGCAGGCGCCGCGCGATGAGCTGCGTGACCTGGCTGCCGAAGTCGATGATGAGGAGGCGGTCATGGGCGTGTGTCATGGCCGGGGAATATTGCCTTGTCCGATCCGGCGCAAGGGTGTTTGGCGGGGAAGGCGGGGGCTGTCTGCCCCGTCGCCATTGGTGCTTGAACCGGTGGCACACCAATGGCGACTCCCGAGAATATTTCGGACAGAAAGTGGCGGATCAGGCCGCCTTCGCCTTGGCGCGCAGGAGCATGCCATAGAGGTCGCGCGGATCGTCGGGATCGGCGATCATGTCGAGCGGCTCGCTGTAGGGCAGGGCCTTCAACTGGTCATGGATGTAGCGCAACGCCGAGAAGTCCTCGATCGCGAAGCCGACCGAGTCGAAGAGCGTGATCTGGCGCGGATCGGAGCGGCCGGTCGCGGCGCCGGTGATAACCTGCCAGAGCTCGGTGACCGGGTGGTCGGGGTCGAGCTGCTGGATCTCGCCCTCGATGCGGGTCTGCGGCGGGTATTCGACGAAGATCGAGGAGCGCAGGAGAATGTCGCGGTGAAGCTCGGTCTTGCCGGGGCAGTCGCCGCCGACCGCGTTGATATGGACCCCGGCGCCGACCATGTTGTCGGTCAGGATCGTCGCGCATTGCTTGTCGGCGGTGCAGGTGGTGATGATGCCGGCCCCCTCCATCGCCTCCTCGGCGGTCTTGCAGGCGGTCAGCGCGAGGCCGGACCCCGCGAGGTTCCGGACGCATTTGGCCGTCGCGGCGGGGTCGATGTCGTAGAGCCGGACCTCGTTCACGCCGCAGATCGCCTTGAAGGCCAGCGCCTGGAACTCGGCCTGGGCGCCGTTGCCGATCATCGCCATCACCGTCGCGCCCTTCGGCGCGAGTTGCCGCGCGGCGAGCGCCGACATTGCCGCGGTGCGCAGCGCGGTGAGGATCGTCATCTCGGTCAGGAGGATCGGGTAGCCGGTGTTCACCTCAGCCAGAAGGCCGAAGGCGGTGACGGTCTGGAGCCCTTCCTTGGTGTTCTTCGGATGGCCGTTGACGTATTTGAAGCCGTACATCTCGCCGTCCGAGGTCGGCATCAGTTCGATTACCCCGACTTCGGAATGCGAGGCCACGCGCGGGGTCTTGTCGAAGCTCTGCCAGCGGCGGAAGTCGGCCTCGATGTAGCCGGCGAGATCGGTCATCACGCGCTCAGGGCCGAGGTGAAGCACGAGCTTCATCATGTTGTCGACGCTGACGAAGGGGACGATGTTCAGGTTTTCCATCTGGGTTATCCGAAGCTGCGGGTGGGGCGGTCGAATACCTTGCGGCCCATGAGGGAGCCGACGAGCTCCACCATCAGCCGCGCGGTCTTGCCGCGTTCATCGAGGAAGGGGTTCAGTTCGACGAGGTCGAGCGAGGTGACGAGGCCGGATTCGTGCAGACGCTCCATCACCAGATGGGCCTCGCGGAAGGTGGTGCCACCGGGAACCGTGGTGCCGACCGCGGGCGCGATCCCGGGATCGAGGAAATCGACGTCGAGCGAGACATGGAGCAGGCCGTTCTGCGCCCGCACCGTGTCGAGGAACTCGCGCAGGGGCGCGACGATGCCGCGTTCGTCGAGCACTCGCATGTCACAGACGGTCATGTCGCTTTCCAGAAGACCCGCATGTTCGGCCGAGTCGACGGAACGGATGCCGTAAAGGCAGATGCGCTCGGCCGGGACCGGCGCGGGGAAGGGCGGGAAAGCCTCGAAGCCGTTCCGGCCCGCGATGTAGGCGACGGGCGTGCCGTGCAAGTTGCCGGACTGGGTGGTGAGCGGCGTGTGGTAGTCGGAATGCGCGTCGAGCCAGAGCACGAAGAGCGGCCGGCCGACCTTCGCGGCATGGGCCGCGACCCCGGCGACCGAGCCGAGCGAGAGCGAATGGTCGCCGCCCATGAAGATCGGCAGGCCCTTGGCCATGGCTTCCTCGCCGGCTTCGGCGAGCGCCTCGGTCCAGGCGACGGTCTCGGCGAGGTGGTGGACGGCCGGGTTGGCGCAGTCGGTCTCGCGCAGCGGCGCCGGCGTCACGTCGCCGTGGTCGATCACGGACTGGCCAAGTGCTTCGAGGCTCTGGGCGAGGCCGGCGACCCGGTAGGCGGCCGGCCCCATGAGGCAGCCTTCGCGTTTCTGGCCGGTGTCGATCGGCGCGCCGATCAGGATGCAGGTCGGTTTCATGGGCGTCTCCGGTGTTTCGGGGGGCGATGCGCAGTCTCTTGCCGGATTGCGTCGGTTTGAAGTAAATCAATGATCAATATGTTCAGATGAATGTCCAAAACGGCGGCCAATATGAACGAACTGGACGAAACGGATCAGGCATTGATTGCCTCTCTCCGGCGCGACGGGCGCGCGTCGCTGTCCGAACTGGCCGCTCGGCTCGGTCTTGCACGGGCGACGGTGCGGGCGCGGATGGAACGGCTGGTGGCGCGCGGCGAGATTCAGGGCTTCACAGTGGTCACGCGCGGCGACCTGACCGCGATGCCGGTGCGCGGACTGATGATGATCGGCATCGAGGGCCGCGGCACGGACCGGGTCCTGGCGCGGCTCTCCGGCCTGCCGGAGGTGCAGGCGGTGCATTCGACGAATGGCCGCTGGGACCTCATCGCCGAGATCGGAACCCGGACGCTCGAGGAGTTCGACCGGGTGCTGGCGATGATCCGCAAGCTCGACGGGGTCACTGCGAGCGAGACGAGCCTGATGCTCTCTACCCGGCGCGCCGGCAGGCGTTGAAAACTGTTCAGGTTCGGCGGGCGGCGGCGATCCAGAGCGCGGCGAGCGCGAAGGACAGGATCGCGTTCCATGTCGCCATGGAAAGGCCCGCGAACATCCAGGCGACCTCGTCGCAGCGCACCAGCGGCGCGGCCATGATCTGGTTCAGCAGATCCTCAGCCGACCCGGCGAGGTCGCCGGACGCGGTGCAGGTGTCGGGGCCCGGCCACCAGCGCAGTTCGACGCCGCTGTGAAACACGCCGATCCCGGCCGTGGCCAGCGCCGCCAGAGCACCGAGCCAGGGCAGCCACGGAAGCGACGTGACAAGCGCGAGCCCGCCGATCGCGACCGCGATCCCGTGCGGCCAGCGCTGCCAGATGCAGAGCTTGCACGGCGCGTAGCCGAGCGCCTGAAAGACGAAGGCGCCGGCGAGGAGGGCGAGCGAGCCGCCCGCGGCAAGCAGGATCAGTCGTGTGCGTGTCACAGGTATTTCACCGCCGCGAAACCTCCGATCAGGAGCGCCATGCCGAGGCTGAAGACGATACCGAGGCGGCGCTCGATGAAGTCGCGGATCGGCGGGCCGAATTGCCACAGCAGGCCGGCCACGATGAAGAAGCGCAGGCCCCGCGCGATAATGGCCGAGATAATGAAGACCGGCAGCGACAGCCCGGTCCAGCCCGAGACGATCGTGATGACCTTGAACGGGAACGGGGTGACGCCGGCGATCAGCACCGCCCAGCCGCCATATTCGTTGAACCGCTCCGCGAAGACCGCGCCCGCTTCGGTCTTGCCGTAGAACTCGAGGATCGGCTGGCCGACGCTATCGAAGAGAACTGCGCCGATGAAATACCCGAAAAGCCCGCCGAGAACCGAGGTGACGAGCGCGATCGCGGCGATGAGCCAGGCCCGCGACGGCCGCGCGATGATCATCGGAATCATCAGCACGTCGGGCGGGATCGGGAAGAACGAGCTTTCCACGAAGGAGACGACGCCAAGCGCCGACAACGCGCGCGGATGCTCCGCGAGCCGGATCGTCCAGTCATACAAGGTGCGGATCATCGGACCTGCCCAAACAGCCTCGCCGCCGTTAGGCCATGTGCCGGCCTTGGCGTCAAGCGGGACAATCTTTGTCTTCCAGCCTTCGCGGGGGTAATTTGGAGGCTGTGAACACCTGAGGCTGTCCAAGGGGGACGATATGAGATGGCAGGGGCGGCGCGGCAGCCGCAACATCGAGGACCGGCGCCGCATGAGCGGCGGGCGGGCAGGCGGGATCGGGATTGGCGGTCTCATTGCGATCCTCGCAATCGGGTATTTCCTCGGCGTTGATGTCACGCCGATGCTGACCGGCGGGCCGGGCATCGGTACGAGCGGCGGCGGCGAGTTGACCGAAGCCGACAGGCGCGCTGGCGAGTTTGTCTCGGTCACGCTGGCCGACACCGAAGAGATCTGGGCCGAGATCATCTCTCGCGAGCTCGGCCAGCGGTATGAGCCGGCGACGCTGGTCCTGTTCAAGGCGGCGACGCAATCACCCTGCGGCGGCGCGTCCGGCGCGACCGGCCCGTTCTACTGTCCGCTCGACCGCAAGGCCTATCTCGATACCCAGTTCTTCACGACCCTTGCGCAGCGCCTCGGGGCGAAGGGCGACTTCGCCGCCGCCTATGTCGTGGCCCACGAGATCGCCCATCACGTCCAGAACGAGCTCGGGATCCTTGGCGAGGCCAACAAGATCCGCCAACGTTCCAGCGAGGCCCAGTCGAACGCGATCTCGGTCCGCATCGAGCTGCAGGCCGATTGCCTCTCGGGCGTCTGGGCGCGCCATGCCGGCGAGCGGTTCGGCAGTCTGGAGCCCGGCGACATCGGCGAGGCGATGAATGCCGCCCGCCAGATCGGCGACGACACGTTGCAGCGCAATGCCGGCCGGCGGCCGATGCCGCACACGTTCACCCACGGCACGTCCGAACAGCGGCAGCGATGGTTCGCGCAAGGCTACGAGAGCGGTTCGGTCGCCGCCTGCGACACGTTCAGCGCGAACGCGCTCTGAGCACCGCCAAACAGCTTGTCTTTGACCGCGCGGGCAGCTAGACCGCTCGTCGCGTTGCCCGAGTGGCGGAATGGTAGACGCAGCGGATTCAAAATCCGTCGCCGCAAGGCGTGCGAGTTCGAGTCTCGCCTCGGGCACCACCCAGACTGAGTCGGCCTCGAGTCTGCCACTGGCGGGCGAATCGAAACATGCAGACGCATGGGCGAGGGCGAACAAACCGGCTGCGGCGCACCGAATTGGCGGTGGTTTGTGAACGATTGGATGCCCTAATTTTGACACAAAGCTCGCGGCGGCGTGACCGCTAGGATCTTTATTGTATCCAAGCAGGAAACTTATGTGAGGCGGGGTGCGAGTCCGTGCCTTTGCCGGTTTCGCGTCGGCTGGCGAATGTGTCGGCTAATTAGTGTGGGGTGAAGGGTTGACCCCCCTTATCTAGTTTTCCGAGCATCCGGGTCGTCGCTTTTTTCGAACCTTGCAAGATCAATTTTCTCAACAATTGGCAATATTCTTTGAACTTCTCCTGCCATTATGTCGCCATTTTTTGGTTGGCCTCGGGGGGCACCAAAGGTATCCTGATAGACGTCCTTCGGAGAGCATTGTCTGGGGGCTGGGGGTCTCGGTTTTCTGGCGGCGGCAAGCAAATGGACGCGCCGCAGGAAGCTGGATATCCAGAACGACCGATGGGGATTTAGCCCCATTACGAGTAGCGCGGAAACAATCGGTTCCGCGGTTAGTCACGAGTGCGGCCATCCCACGACCCGAAATTGCGGGACGTCTATGAGTTCATTGAGTGGGTGCGAGGCGTGGGTAAACGGTGGATGGCAATTTCTGAGTGCGGCATTATTGGCGGCCTGGGGTTTATTTTCAAAGACGGATTCCCGGCCGCCGAATTTTCCCAAAAATCGAAAGCCGATCCGGCAGAAATAGCCGGACTTTGTCTCGGATCGAAATCCGACGATGTCCTCCAGCATGGTAAAAGCCTCAGACCGAACCGCTGCCGGGGCGTCGCGGCCAAGGGCGGCGCTCAGATCGCGGCGACTGTGGAATAGCCTACGTCGCCATTAAAGCGATCGGCGCCGCCCTGACGACCGGTGCCGGCATCGCGCGGAACCTCCAATCACATGACGCCGCCCGCAAGGCGGACAGCCTTTGTGGGCTTGTGTCCGGATCCTCGAGGCGTAACGCGAGTCGTCCAGGCCAGGCCAGGGACGCGGCGGAGCGGAGTTCAACTCAATTCCGAAGCGCGAACTCTTTGCACGAATAACAACCGTAAAATGAGTTGGGCGCGAGTTTCACCGCGACGCGACCGAAATGTCGCAGGCTTGCCTAAATGCGACCGCATTTAGCTCTTAGCCACAAAATCGAGTGGTTTATTGTGCTAAGTGGTCATGGTGTAGGAACGAGTCGCGATGAATGTCGAAACGGAAACGAAGGTTGTGGCAAACCGATCCTGTGAGGCCGATGTGAAGGAGATGCCGTCGACGGCTGACGCGCAAATACCCGAAACATGCCCTCGCACGCCCTGTTTCATCGCGGGCGTTCGTATCGCGACGCTGCGCGGCGAGGTCGAGATCGAAAACCTTCGGCCCGGCGATCGGGTCCTGACGCGCGACAACGGCTATCGCCCCCTGCGCTGGATCGGCGCGCGGCATTTCGATGCCGACGCGCTGGAGCGGTTCGCTGAGCTTCGCCCCGTCACGATCCGGCGCGGCAGTCTTGGCCCCGACATGCCGTCACGCGACCTGACCGTCAGCCCGCAGCACCGGATACTGATGAGTGGCGAGGCGGCGCGCCTTCTCGGCGCCGAGAGTGAGGTTCTGGTGGCGGCCTGCGACCTCCACCCGGCGCAGCGCGTGCCGGAGGTCCACACCGAGGTGACCTATTTCCATCTCATGTTCGACGCCCACGAGGTGATCCTCGCCGACGGCGCCTGGAGCGAGAGCTTCCGGCCGGATCGCGCGGCGCTCGACGGGTTGCACACGGCGCAGCTGTGGGAAATCCTGGCGATCTTCCCCGAACTCGCGACCGAGGCCGGTCTGGCCGCCTACGTGCCCGCGCGGGCCGGGTGGAGCCGTCCCGGCGACAAGCGTATCGCCCTGGCGGCCTGACCGATCGCTTCGTCAGTCCTCGCGACGGCGGCGCCACGCGTCCCAGTCTTCGGGTGTGTCGAGATCGAGGATGGCCCGGTCTCCCGGCAGGGTGCAGGTGCGGACGGATTCGCCTTCAAGGACGACGCGGGCGCCGCGGTCCCCGGTCAGAACCCTCAGCTCCTGCAGGAGCCGGCGGGGGAATATCACCGGATGGCCTTCGACACCGGTCTCCGTGGCGGCCCGCAGCGGCTGGGTCGGGTCCTCCGCGAATGCCGCGATCAGGAGCGTCAGGTCTTCTCGCTCGATATCGGGCATGTCCGGCATCAGCACCATCAGGCCCTCGACCGGCCCGGCATGATCCGCGCCGGCGCGCAGGCTTGCCGAGAACCCGTCATGGGCGTCCGCGACCGGTACGATCTGCAGCGGGAGCCCGATCAGCGCGGCGCGGCGCCCCGGCGCGGATGGGCCGCTCTCGGGCAGGGTCACGATCACCCGCTCGCCGGTCCGGGCCGCCATTGCTGCGGCCCGTCGAAGCAAAGATTGGCCATCGACCTCGGCGAGCAGCTTGTCCGAGCCGCGCATGCGCCGCGATGCCCCCGCGGCCGGAATCAGAATTGCAAGCCCAGCCATTCCCGGCGCTCCTGCATCGCGGGCCGTGAGCCCGCCATTCGTCCCGCCCCACTATTCCAACTGGAACCTGCAGCTGCAACCCTGTCGACGCTGCGTCCCGCGCCGCGCCCCTGACGGACCGCGGCGCGGCGCGTTCAGCCGCGCATGCGGGCGCCGTCGGCGTCCCAGAGCGGACCGGTCACCATCCGTGCCTTGCGGCGCTGGCCGAGGATCTCGACCTCGGCCTCGAGCCCATCGCGGATCAAGTCGACCGGGACGAAGCCCTGCGCCACCGACTGGCCGGTCCAGTGCGAATAACCGCCCGAAGTGCAGAAACCCACGACCGCGTCGCCGATCCAGATCGGCTCGTAGGCCACGACATCGGCATCGGCCGCATCGACGATGAAGGCGCAGAGCCGGCGCTTCGGACCTTCTGCCTTTTCCTTCAACGCGGGGGCCTTGCCGATCCAGTCGGCCTCCTTGTTCCAGCGGATGAAGCGGTCGATTCCGGTCTCGCCGGGGAAGTAGTCGGGCGAGAACTCGCGCGCCCAGGAGCCGAAGAGCTTGTCGAGGCGCAGGGACATCATCGCCCGCATGCCGAAGGGCTTCAGCCCCAGATCCTGGCCGGCGGTCCAGAGCGTGTGCCAGAGCGTGCGCTGGCTCATGAAATCGGTGAAGATCTCGTAGCCGAGGTCTCCGGTGTAGCTCACGCGCTGCACGAGACAGTCGGCCATGCCGATGGTCATGCGTTTCGCATCCATGAACCGGAACGCCTCGCCGGAGACATCCGACCGGGTGACGCGGCTTAGAAGCTCGCGCGCGTTCGGACCGGCGATCTGGAAGCCGGTGACGCGGTCCGAGACATTCTCGACCGTCACGCCGGCGTCGAGGTTTGCCTCGAACCAGCGCAGGTGCTGGTCCTGCGCGCCGTAGGAGCCGGTGATGCGGAACTCGGTCTCGGAAAGGCAGGTTACGGTGAAGTCGCCGATGATCTTGCCCTCGGGCGAGAGCATCGGGGTCAGCGACAGCCGACCCGCCTTCGGGATCGCGCCGGCCATGATCCGGTCGAGCCAGGCGCGCGCGTTCGGCCCCGTGACGCGGAACTTGCCGAAGTTCTGGACCTCGTTGATGCCCACCGCTTCCCGCACCGCGCGGACCTCGGCCGCCGTCGCCTCCCAGGCGTTGGAGCGCTTGAAGCTCGGCGTCTCGTAGCGCGGCTCGCCGGGGAGCGCGAAGTAGTTGACGACCTCAAGCCCGTATTGCTGACCCCAGACCGCACCCATGCCGTCGAAGATGTCGTACATCGGCGTGGTGCGGAAGGGGCGGGCGGCGGGGCGTTCCTCGTTCGGATAGGAGACCGAGAAGCGCATCTGGTAGTTCTCGATCACCTTCGGGACGGTGTAGCCCGGCGTCGTCCATTTGCCGAAGCGCGCGACGTCGAAGCCGCGCGGGTCGCATTCGGTCTCGCCGTGGATCATCCATTCGGCGAGCGACTTGCCCATGCCGCCACCTTGGGAGAAGCCGGCCATGACGGCGCAGGCGGACCAATAGTTGCGCAAACCCGGCACCGGGCCGATCAGGGGATTGCCGTCGGGCGCGAAGGTGAAGGGGCCGTGGATGACGCTCTTCACGCCGGCCTTCTCAAGCACCGGGAAGCGCTTGTAGGCGAAGGCGACGGACTCCTCGATCTTGTCGAGGTTGTCGGGCAGAAGCTCATGCCCGAAGGTCCAGGGCGTGCCGTCGAGCGACCAGCCTTCGCAGGGCTTCTCGTAGAATCCGATGCAGAGGCCGCGGCCCTCCTGGCGGAGATAGCTCTCGCCGCCGGGATCCATGACATGGGGGAATTCGCGGCCGGATTTCAGGATCTCCATGATCTCGGGGACGTCGTCGGTGACGAGATACTGGTGCGCCATCGGCAGAAGCGGCAGGTAGACGCCTGCCATCGCCGCCACCTCGCGCGCCCAGAGACCGCCCGCGTTGACGATGTGCTCGGCGTGGATCGTGCCCTTCTCGGTGACCACGTCCCAGCCGCCGTCGGGGCGCGGATTGGTCTCCAGCACCCGGTTGTGCTCGACGATCTCGGCCCCGCCCATCTTCGCCGCGCGGGCGTAGGCATGGGTGGTTCCGGAGGGGTCGAGATGGCCGTCCAGAGGATCGTAGAGGCCGCCGATGATGCCCGTGGTGTTGACGAGGCCGTCGGTGAGCTTCTCGATTTCCGACGGGCCAAGGATCTCGGTATGAAGCCCCATGTAGCGGTGCTTGGCGCGTTCCGCGACAAGCATCTCGTAGCGCGCCTGATTGTCCGCGAGCGTCACGCCGCCGACGTGGTGGAGCCCGCAGGACATGCCGGTGATCGCTTCCAGCTCCTTGTAGAGCTGGATCGTGTAGCCCTGCAGCGCCGCCATGTTGGTGTCGCCGTTCAGCGTGTGGAACCCGCCCGCCGCGTGCCAGGTGGAGCCCGACGTGAGCGTCGATCTCTCGATCAGCATCACGTCCTTCCAGCCGTATTTCGTCAGGTGATAAAGCACCGAGCAGCCGACGACGCCGCCGCCGATGACCGCGACTTGGACATGAGACTTCATGGATGGATACCCCCGCGTTGCGGCCCCGGTCGGGCCGGTTTTGCGCGAGGATGGCAAATCGCCGATCACCACGAGAGCGCGTCCGCGACAAACTTTGTCGCTTTCCTTGCGCGCAGGATCGATATTAGCCGCGTCGGTCTCAGGCCGGATTTGCGCTTCGGGGGCGGTGCGCTTAGGAGAGGATAACGCCCGACAGCCAATGGAGCCGAGTTTGATTCGTCCTCAATCCGCCGTCTGGGCGCTCGTCCTTCTCGTCATCCTCGTCACCCTCGCCAGCTTCAGGCCGCTCCTGCCGATCGACGAGACGCGCTATCTCGGTGTCGCGTGGGAGATGTGGCTCTCGGGCGACGTCTTCCACCTGACGCGGAACTTCGACCTCTACACCCACAAGCCGCCGCTCCTGTTCTGGCTGATCAACCTCGTCTGGCAATTCACCGGCGTGAGCGAATTTGCTGCGCGGCTGGTGGCGCCGGCCTTCGGCGTCGCCTCGGCCCTCGCGATGGCGGGGCTCGCCCGGCGGCTCTGGCCCGAGGATTCCGGCGTCGGCGCGCGATCGATCCTCGTGTTGGCGAGTTTCACGGTCTTCCTGATCTATGCGAGCCTGACGCTCTTCGACACGATGCTGACCTTTGCCACGATCCTCGGCGTCGGCATCCTGTGGCGCATCGGGCAGGGCGAGCGCGGCCGCCGGCTCTGGATCGCTTTCGGGCTCGTGCTGGCGCTCGGGGTCTATGCCAAGGGGCCGGTGATCTTCGTCCATCTGATGCCGGCTCTTCTGACGATGCCGCTCTGGGCGCCGGAACCGCCACGGCTGAGCGAGGCCGGGAAGGGCTTCGGCATGGCGCTTGGCGCGGGGCTTATTCTCGTCGCGGTCTGGCTGGTGCCGGCGCTGATCGGCGGCACCGCCGCCTATCGCGAGGAGCTCTTGTGGACGCAGTCGGCGGCGCGGGTCGCTGGGGGGCTTGCCCATGACCGGCCGGTCTGGTTCCTCGTTGCACTCCTGCCGATCCTGCTCTTTCCCTGGGCCTGGTCTTGGCGCCTCTGGCCCGCCACCGTGCGGGTGGTCAGGGGTGATGCCGGAGGGCGGATGCTCGCGATCTGGGCGGGGTCGGGGCTCGTCCTCTTCTCATTGATCTCGGGCAAGCAGATCCACTACCTCATCCCGGAGTTTCCCGCGGTGGCGCTCCTCATGGCGCGGGCGCTCGGGGGCATCGAGCGGAGTGGCCGCGGCGGCTCGGCGGCAGCGGTCTTTCCGGTGATTCTCGGGCTCGCCGCGCTTGCGCTCGCGGTGGGGCTGATCCCGGCCACGGGCGACCTCGCGCCGCTGAAGCCGGGCTGGGCGGTGGCGCTCTTCGGCCTCGTCGGCATCGCGCTCGGCGTTTTCGGCTGGCGGCTGAGTTTCACGCCGGCCCACGCGGTGTTTGGCATCGGACTCGCCGCCGCGCTGCATGTGCTCATCGTGACGACCGGGCTTTACGCCGCCTACGACCACCGCGAGATCAGCGCGAAGCTGGCGGAGGCGGAGAAGGGCGGGCTCGCCGTGGCCGAGATGATCTACAATGCCGAGTTCAACTTCGGCGCGCGCCTGACCACGCCCGTCGCCGTGTTGTCGGGGCCCGAGGCCCTGCGCAGCTGGGGTGCGGCGCATCCCGAGGGGCTCCTCTTCGGCCCCGTCGATCGCGTGCCGGTTACCGCGGAGCCTGAGGACGAGGCATTCTACAACGGGATCCGCTACGGCTTCTGGTCCAGCGCGACGGTCACCAGCAACATTCGCGACTAACCGTCATAAAGATACGGCCTCCAAAACGACCGCAGCGCGCCCCCGGGCCCCGGGAACGCGCTGCTATCGTCGATTGCGATGGCGTGGCCTCAGCGTTCCGGGATCAGACCCCTTGGGCTGAACCGCAGCACCAGCAGCAGCACCAGCCCCATCGTCAGGAGCCGCATATGCGCGGCGCTGTCCTGCAGGTGCGATTTCAGCGCGCCCTCGGCCATGCCCGAGGTGATGAGACCCATCAGCGCATGGCCCCACGGCTCGACCTTGATCCAGAGGAACCAGATCAGGAACCCGCCGAGGACCGAGCCCCAGTTGTTGCCCGAGCCGCCGACGATCACCATGACCCAGATGAGGAAGGTGAAGCGCAAGGGGTTGTAGGTGCCGGGCGTGAGCTGGCTGTCGAGCGTCACGATCATCGCGCCGGCGAGGCCGCAGACCGCCGAGCCGAGGATGAAGATCTGCAGGTGCCGGCGGGTGACGTCCTTGCCCATCGCCTCGGCCGCGGTCTCGTTGTCGCGGATCGCCCGCATCATCCGGCCCCAGGGCGAATTGAGCGCCTTCTCCGACGCCCAGATGAGCGCGAGGAGGATCACCACGAAGAGCCCGGCATAGAGGAGCTTCACAGCCACCGTCGAGGCCGTGACCGGATCGGAGCCGAAACTCGCGGCCAGGTCGATGAAGCCCGGATCGCGCTGCAGATCGACCTCGTACGGCACGGGCCGCGGGATCGAGATCACGTTCTTGACGCCGCGCGCCAGCCAGTCCTCGTTCTTCATCACCGCGATGATGATCTCGCCGATGCCAAGCGTAGCGATGGCGAGGTAGTCGGAGCGCAGGCCAAGCGCGGTCTTGCCGATCACCCAGGCGGCGCCGGCGGCGAAGAGCGCGCCGACCGGCCAGGCGAGGAGCACCGGCAGGCCGAGACCGCCGAGGTTGGAATGCGTCGCGGGCTGGAAGGATTCGACGACGTCGACAGCCGGGTCGAAGACTGCGCGGAAGAGGAAGAAGCCTCCGATCAGCACCGCGAGGATCGCAAGCGTGCGGTTGCGACCCCGGAGCCGGCCGTAAAGCACGATCGCAAGCACGATGACCGCGAGCCCGATGAGGAGCGCCAGGATCAGCCGGCCCGCGCCCTGCGTGGTCCAGACCTCGGTCACCGGCTGTGTCGAGACCAGCACCGGCGCGAGACCGCCGAGTGCGACGAAGCCGACGACGCCGACGTTGAAGAGCCCGGCATAGCCCCATTGCATGTTCACGCCGAGCGCAAGGATCGCCGAGATCAGCCCCATGTTGAGGATGCCGAGCGCGGTGTTCCAGCTGCCACCGAAAAGCCCGAAGGCGGTCGTCGTGCCCTCGAGCACGATCAGCAGGGCGACGAAACCGAAAAGGAGGAGGTTGCGCAGGTTCATACCGCTTTCCCCTTGAAAAGCCCGGTGGGCTTGAAGAGCAGGACGATGACGAGGATCGCGAAGGAAACCGCGAACTTGTAATCGGTCGACAGAAGCTGGGCGAGCCCGTCCGGCGCCAGCGCGTCGGGCAGGACGTAGGTCGCGACCTTCTTCCAGGCATAGGTGAAGCCGACCTCGGTGAAGGCGATGAGGAACCCGCCCGCGATCGCACCCAGGGGACTGCCAAGGCCGCCGACGATGGCGGAGGCGAAGATCGGCAGCAGGAGCTGGAAGTAGTTAAAAGCCTTGAACGACTTGTCGAGCCCGTAGAGCGTGCCGGCGATCACCGCGAGCCCCGCCGCGATGATCCAGGTCACCGCGACGACGCGCTCGGGATTGATGCCCGAGAGAAGCGCCAGATCCTCGTTGTCGGAATAGGCGCGCATCGACTTTCCGGTGCGGGTCTTGTTGAGGAACCAGAAGAGTGCCGCCACGACGATGATCGCGGTGAGGATGGTCAGACCTTGCGTCGAGCGGAATGCGAGGCCCTCGGCGAGGCCGGTGGCCTTCTTGAACTCGTTCGCGTTGACGATGAACCGGCCGCCATCGTCGAAGCGGATCTCGCCCACGCCGATGATGAAGCGGGTGACGCCGTTCATGATGAACATCACGCCCATCGAGACGATGACGAGGATCACCGGCGCCGCCTTCTGTCGCCTGTAGAAGCGGTAGACCGCCTTGTCGGTGGCCAGCACCAGCGCCGCGGTGATCGCGATGCCGAAGGGCAGGGCCAGAAGGGCGGTCGGCAGCGGCCCGAAATGGATGCCCACCGACTGGAACGCCCAGGTGACGAGGATCACCATCGCGGTGCCGAAGGCCATCGTGTCGCCGTGGGCGAAGTTCGAAAAGCGCAGGATCCCGTAGATCAGCGTGACCCCGAGCGCCCCCAGCGCAAGCTGCGCGCCGTAGGAGGTGGCGGGGATCACGACGAAGTTCAGAAGTGCCACGATCGCGTTGAGGAAATCCATGTCTCAGCCCCCGAGGAAGGTGCGGCGGACTTCCGGATCGGCCAGAAGCGCCTCTCCGGTATCCGTGTATTTGTTGGCGCCCTGCACGAGCACATAGCCCCTGTCGGCGATCTCCAGCGCCTGGCGGGCATTCTGCTCGACCATCAGGATCGAGATCCCGGTGCGAGCGACCTCGATGATGCGGTCGAAGAGCTCGTCCATGACGATGGGCGAAACCCCGGCCGTCGGTTCGTCGAGCATCAGGAGCTTCGGCTTGGTCATCAGCGCCCGGCCGACTGCGACCTGCTGACGCTGGCCGCCCGACAGTTCACCCGCCGGCTGGCGGCGCTTGTCCTTGAGGATCGGGAAGAGGTCGTAGACCTGCTCCATCGTGGCGCGGAAATCGTCCTTGCGGATGAAGGCGCCCATCTCGAGGTTCTCCTCGACGGACATCGAGGGGAAGACGTTGTTGACCTGCGGCACGAAGCCCATGCCCTTGGCCACCCGGTCTTGCGGCGTGAGGGCGGTGATGTCCTCGCCGTCGAGCTTCACATGGCCGCCGCGCAAGTTCAGCATGCCGAAGACGGCCTTCATCGCGGTCGACTTGCCGGCGCCGTTCGGGCCGACGATGACCGCGATCTGGCCCTTCTCGACCGTAAGCGTGCAGTCATGCAAGATGTCCGCCGCGCCGTAGCCGCCGGTCATATTCTCGGCCGCGAGGAACGGGCCACCGGGGGCGGGACGGGCCTTGCCGCCCTTGGTCGGATATTCCAACTCGCCGCCGCCGGATTTGGTGATCGACCGGTCCTTGTTGCCGCGGTCGTCCTTGTAGGGATTTCCTGAACTGCTCATGCCCCGGCCTCCGCCTTCACCTTGTTCTTCAGGCCGCGGCCGAGATAGGCCTCGATCACCGCCTCATTCTTCATGATGCTGTCAGCCGAGCCCTTGGCGAGCACCTTGCCCTCGGCCATGACGATCACCGGGTCGCAGAGCCGGCCGATGAAATCCATGTCGTGCTCGATGACGCAGAACGTGTAGCCGCGCTCCTTGTTGAGCCTGACGATGGCGTCGCCGATGGTGTTGAGAAGGGTGCGGTTCACGCCCGCGCCGACCTCGTCGAGAAAGACGATCTTGGCGTCGACCATCATCGTGCGGCCAAGTTCCAGAAGCTTCTTCTGGCCGCCGGAAAGGTTGCCGGCACGCTCGTCGGCGAGATGCGAAATCGTCAGGAAGTCAAGGACGTCGTCGGCTTTCTTCGCAAGCTCCGCCTCCTCTCGGGCGATCCGGCCACGATGGAACCAGGTGTTCCAGAGCGTCTCGCCCAACTGACCGGCGGGAACCATCATCAGGTTCTCGCGCACCGTCATCGAGGAGAACTCGTGTGCGATCTGGAAGGTGCGCAGCAGCCCCTTGTGAAAGAGGTCGTGCGGCGGCAGCCCGGTGATGTCCTCGCCGTCCATGATCACCCGGCCCGCGGTCGGCTGGTAAACCCCCGCGATGACGTTGAAAAGCGTGGATTTTCCGGCTCCGTTCGGTCCGATCAGCCCGGTGATCGAGCCAGTGGCGATCTCGATCGACGCGCCGTCGACGGCCCGGAAGCCGCCGAAATGCTTGTGCAGACCCTCGACGACGATCATGCATCCCCCTCGCTTCCGTGACGCAAGGTTCGCGTCAGAAGCTGTTGTTGTTAAACGAAAAGTCAGCCCGGGCGTGCCGGGCTGACTCGAAGTCGCGCGAAAGATCCCTCAGTGGAACTTCGTCGTGGTGATCTTGCCGTCGGTGAACTCGTACTCGCGGTACGCACCGGCGGCTTCGCCCGGTCCGATCAGTTCGACCGCCGAGGCGCCAACATAGTCGATGTCGGTGCCAGCCGCGAGCAGCTCGAGGCCCTTGGCAAGCTCGCCCGGATAGATCGGCTCGCCCGGAGCGTTGGCGACGTCCATGATCTTGCCCATCAGGTCGGCCGACTTCGACGAGCCGGCGGCCTGCATGGCGAGCATGATCAGCGCGGCGGCGTCATAGCTCTCGCCCGCATAGGACGAGGTGCCGTCGAAGCCTGCGGCGGTGGCCATTTCCTGGAAGGTTGCACCACCAGGGCTGTCGGTGCCCGGCACGGTGCCGAAGGAGCCGTCGAGCGAGGAGCCGAACTTCTCTTCGAGCACGGTGCCGTACATGCCGTCCGGCAGCACGAAGGTCGAGAAGGCGCCGGTGTCGAGCGAGCCCTGGATGACGCCCGAGCCGCCCTGGTCGACATAGCCCGCGACGATCAGCGCGTCGCCGCCGGCGGAGGCCAGCGCGCCGACCTCGGCCGAGTAGTCGGCCTTGCCGTCCTCATGCGCGGCCGAGATCGTGACCGAACCGCCCGAGGCTTCGACCGCCGCCTGGATGCTGTCGGCGAGGCCCTTGCCGTAGTCGTTGTTGGTGTAGGAGATCGCCACCGAGCCGATGCCGCGCTCCTTCAGGATCGCTGCGAGGATCTCGCCCTGGCGCGCATCCGACGGCGCGGTGCGGAAGAACAGGCCGTTGTCCTCGGCCGAGGTCAGGCCGGGCGAGGTTGCGGAGGGCGAGACCATCACGATGCCGTTCGGCACCGCGACGTTGGCGAGAACCGCGCCGGTGACGCCCGAGCAGTCCGCGCCCATGATCGCGCTGACGCCGTCGGTGGTCACGAGGCGCTCGGCGGCGGCCTGCGCGGCGGCGGCGTCGACGCAGGTCGAGTCGCCGCGGACCGACGTCACGGTCGAGCCGTCGAGCAGCTTGCCCGAGTCAGACACTTCCTTCATTGCCAGCTCGGCGCCCGAGCCCATCATCGGAGTGATCGATTCCAGCGGTCCGGTGAAGCCGAGGATCACGCCGATCTTGATGTCCTCCGCGCCGGCCGCGCCGGTCATGAGGGCTGCAGCCGCGGTGGCGGCCAGAAGTTTTTTCATAGTTCACTCCCATGTTGGAACGTTGTCCTGAGGGCAAACTAGAGCGGCTGAATCGAAAAGAAAAGCCACAGAACAGCTAGCAATTCGCCGGCGCCTGTCGGCAATGTGACTGGACCGGCCGCCGAACGGCATTATTTTCGGACAAGCAATCCGAAAGGGAAGACCATGCCCGGTGTCGCGGCCCTCGCACGGCGGACTGTCCTTGCGCTAACCTTCGTGTTTGGCGCCGCCGAAGCCGCCCCCCTGGAAACGACGGTCGGCAGGCTCGGAATCGATACCGTTGCGGAGGGGTTCCGCGAGCCCTGGTCGCTGGCTTTCCTGCCCGATGGCGGATTTCTCGTCACCGAGCGCGAGGGACGGCTGACGCGGATCGGCCCCGGCGGCGCGGCCGTGCGGGTCGGCGGCGTGCCGAAGGTTCGGGCCGAAGGGCAGGGCGGGCTCTTTGACATCCTCGTGCCGCGCGATTTCGGGAAAAGCGGCGAGGTGCTCCTCAGTTTCGCGCGACCCCAGGGCCGGGGGGCGGGAACCGCGGTGGTGGCGGCGCGGCTCGGGCCGGACCGGCTCGACGGTCTGCGGATCCTTTGGGAAATGCCGGCGGGCTCCTCCGGCGGGCGGCATTTCGGCGGACGGCTGGCCGAGGCGCCGGACGGTGCGATCTTCCTCACCATCGGCGAGCGCGGCGCATTCGATCCGGCGCAGGATCTGGACATGCTGCACGGCAAGATCATCCGCATCACCCGCAATGGCGCCGCCGCCCCCGGCAACCCGTTCCCCGACGGCGCGGGCGGCGTGATCTGGAGCTATGGCCACCGCAACCCGCAGGGCCTCGCCTTCGATGAGCGGGGCAGGCTCTGGGCCTCGGAACACGGTGCGCGGGGCGGCGACGAGATCAACCTGATCGAGCGTGGTGCCAACTACGGCTGGCCGGAGATCGCCTACGGTCGCCACTACAGCGGATTGAAGATCGGCCGCGGCACCTCGGCGCCCGGAATGGAGCAGCCGAAGCATTACTGGGATCCCTCGATCGCGCCCTCGGGGCACATGATCTATTCGGGCAAGCTCTGGCCCGGCTGGCGCGGCCATCACTTCGTCGGCAGTCTCAAGTTCGACTACATCGCCCGGCTCGACCCCGAGGCGGGCTGGGCCGAGGAGGCGCTGAAGACGGACGAGACCGCCCGCGTCCGCGACATCCGCGAGGCGCCGGACGGCACGATCTGGTTCCTCTCCGTCGACCGCGGCGCCGTCTACCGGATCCGCCCGGAATGACGCGGGTCAGATCGACAGGCGTGGGGTGGCCACGTTCGGCGTGCCATGCGAGCCGCGCTCGCGGTAGGGCGTGGTCTTGTAATGCGCCCGGTAGCATTTGGAGAAATGCGAGGGGCTCGCGAAGCCGCAGGCCAGCGCGACGTTGATCACGCTCATGTCGGTCTGCATCAGGAGGTTGCGCGCCTTTTGCAGCCTCAGCTCCATGTAATACCGCTTGGGCGACCGGTTGAGGTAGCGCCGGAAGAGCCGCTCGAGCTGGCGCGTCGACATGCCGACATCCTCGGCAAGGTCCGCCGGGCTGATCGGGTCCTCGATGTTCTGCTCCATCATCTGGATGACCTGGCTGAGCTTCGGATGCCGGACCCCGATCCGGGTCGGGATCGACAGCCGCTGGGTATCCTGGTCGGTGCGGATCGAGGAATAGATGAGCTGGTCGGCCACTGTGTTGGCGACATCCTCGCCATGGTCCTGGGCCACGATCTTCAGCATCATGTCGATCGAGGCGGTGCCGCCCGCCGTCGACATCCGGTTGCCGTCGACGACGAAGACCGACTTCGTCAGCTTCACCTCCTCGAACTCCTCGAGGAAGCTGTCCTGGTTCTCCCAGTGGATCGTCGCGCGCTTGCCGTCGAGCAGCCCGGCCTTGGCGACGGTGTAAGCGCCGGTGCAAAGCCCGCCGATCGGCACGCCGCGCCGCGCCTCGCGCCGCAGCCAGTTGAGGATCGGCTTGGTCGTCGCGGACTGCACGTCGATGCCGCCGCAGACGAGAATCGTGTCCTCGCGGTCGATCTCTTCGAGCCCCATGTCGAGCTTGAAGGCCGCGCCGTTCGAGCAGGTGCTGAATTCGCCGCCCTCGCCGGCCAGGACCCAGGTGTAGGCCTCGCGCCCCAAGACACGGTTGGCGATGCGCAGCGGCTCGATCGCACCGGCGAAGGAGAGCATGGTGAAACGGTTCAGCAACAGGAACACGAAGCGCCGTTGCCGGAGCGTGCTGTCCGCCTCTTTCTTGCCCTTCACGGGAGCGACCGGCATAATGCGACCCATCGTTGTCGTTTTGCGCATAAAAATCACTATTGCAGGTTCCCCGCAAGCAACATTTGCGACCATAACGGTTTGCAGGGACGCGGTCGCTTGAGTATAAGCCGCCCGTTGACGGCACTGCTTTCAGGAGAGTTGAGATGACCAAGGGCTGGACCAAATCCGACTGGCGCGCCAAGCCGCGGGTGCAGATGCCCGACTATCCGGATCAGGCCGCTCTGAACGCCGTCGAGGCGCAGATCGCCGCCTATCCGCCGCTGGTCTTCGCCGGTGAGGCGCGCAAGCTCAAGCGCGCGCTCGGCGAGGTGAGCCAGGGCCGCGCCTTCCTGCTTCAGGGCGGCGACTGCGCCGAGAGCTTCGCCGAGTTCTCGGCCGACAATATCCGCGACACGTTCAAGGTGCTGTTGCAGATGGCGATCGTGCTGACCTGGGGCGCGAAGCTCCCGGTGGTCAAGATCGGCCGCGTCGCCGGCCAGTTCGCCAAGCCGCGCTCGGCCGCTACCGAGACGCTGGAGGGGGTGGAACTGCCCTCCTACCGTGGCGACATCATCAACGGCTTCGACTTCACCGCGGATGCGCGGGTGCCCGACCCGGCGCGGATGCTGCAGGCCTATACTCAGGCCGCGGCCTCGCTGAACCTCTTGCGCGCCTTCTCCACCGGCGGTTTCGCCGATATGCACCGGGTCCAGAGCTGGATCGCGGGCTTCACCGACGAAGACGAGGCCAAGCGCTACCGCGAGGTGGCGACGCGGATCCAGGACGCGATGGACTTCATGGCTGCCGCGGGTGTGACCTCGGACACCGTCCATGCGATGGCGGCGGTCGATTTCTACACTAGCCACGAGGCGCTGCTTCTCGAATACGAAGAGGCGCTCTGCCGGATCGACTCGACCTCCGGACTGCCGGTCGCGGGCTCGGGCCACATGATCTGGATCGGCGACCGCACCCGGCAGCCTGACGGCGCCCATGTCGAGTTCTGCCGCGGCGTGCAGAACCCGATCGGACTCAAGTGCGGCCCGTCGCTCACCTCGGACGACCTCAAGGTGCTTCTGAAGAAGCTCAATCCGGAGAACGAGGCCGGCCGCCTGACCCTCATCGCGCGCTTTGGCGCGGGCAAGGTCGGCGATCACCTGCCGCGCCTGATCCGGGCGGTCGAGGAGGAGGGCGCCAAGGTCGTCTGGACCTGCGACCCGATGCACGGCAACACGATCAAGGCCGCCTCGGGCTACAAGACCCGGCCCTTCGACAGCGTTCTGCGCGAGGTCAGGGAGTTCTTCGCGGTCCACAAGACCGAGGGCACCATCCCTGGTGGCGTGCATTTCGAGATGACCGGCAAGGACGTGACCGAATGCACCGGCGGCGTGCGCGCGGTGACGGACGAGGACCTCTCGGACCGCTACCACACCGCCTGCGACCCGCGGCTCAATGCCTCGCAATCGCTGGAACTGGCCTTCCTCGTCGCCGAGGAGCTGCAGGGCCGCCGCGCGATGCAGAAGGCGGCCGGGATGTAACCGGCCGCTCCATCGCTGGTTTTCTGAAACGGCCCTTCGGGGCCGTTTTCATTTATCGGTGACGATGAGCCGGAGGTGGCTGCGGCCCGGCTCCGGCGCTGCGTCGCGAAACGGGAGCGTGGGCTCGGCAAAACCGGTCGCTGCCACCGTGCCGCGGCTGGGCGAGGGCAGTCCGGGCGCGATCGGGGTGATGCTGCGGGCGCCGATCTCGAACCGGCGCGGGGCGCGGCCCAGCGCTCCCTCTGCCATCAGGCAACCGAGCGCCCGGCTGATATCGCCGAGATCGCTCTTCAGGGGCAGGATGAGGAGCCGCGCCTCCATCGGCGGGCGGCCGAGGCCGGTCTCGGCCGTGAGCGTCATCTCGGCGGTGCTCGGGGCCGAGAACACCCGGTCAAGGATCGATGCGACCTCGGCGCGGGCCTTCGGCGTGAAGAAGGCGGTCAGCGGCATGCCGCGCACCTCCATCCCCATGAGGCTGTTCAGATGCATTCCGGCCAGCCGGAACCGTGCCACGCCCGGTGCGATCCGCTCCAGCACGAAGGTGTATTCGAGCGCGCGTTCGATCCCGCGGGGATCGACCTCGGACCGGCAGGGAACCTGGCGCCCGTCGCGCAGCGCCTCCCAATAGGCTTGAACCTCAGAAATGCACGGAAATCTCATATTCCTGCGATATCCCGATATCGGAACGATGTTGTCCCGAGGATGCCCCGTCACGTCCACGTCAAACCCTCCGCACCGGCACTTGCCAATACTCCGGCGCGCGCCGCGTTGTGGCGGCGGTCAGGTTTTGTTAACCCTAGGACCGGAATGCTTACCCAAGTCTTAATTTAGCGCGTTTCGCGGCGGTCGGGGGGACAAAAGTCTTAAATGGTTAATTCGCAATTGGTGTCGATGACCGGCTTTTCCGTCCGCCGCGGCGAGGGCTGCGGCTATGGATGGGCCTGGGAAATCCGATCGGTCAACGGCAAGGGGTTCGACCTGCGGCTCCGGCTGCCGGACTGGATCGAGGGGCTGGAGCCGGCGGTGCGGGCAGCGGTTGCGCGGGTGGCGAGCCGCGGCAACATCACGCTGTCGCTGAAGCTGGCACGCGACGGCGGCGGCGAGGCGCTGCGGGTCAATCCCGCCGGGCTCGACGCCGCACTCGCGGCACTCGCGCTGGTGCGGGCGAAGTCCGAGGCGGCGGGGCTTCCCGTGGCCGATCCGAGCGCGGTCGAGATCCTTGCCCTCCGCGGCGTGACCGACCAGGGCGGCGAGGCGGAGGAGACCGGGCCGCTCCGGGACGCGCTTCTCGCGGATCTCCCGCCGCTTCTGGATGATTTCGCAGCGGTGCGCGCCGCCGAGGGCACAGCGCTGGCCGGGGTGATCGAGAGCCGCATCGACAGGATCGAGGCGCTGATCGCCGAGGCGGCCACTGCCGCCGAGGCGCGGCGGCCCGAGATGGAGCGGGCGCTTTCCGACAACCTCGCGCGGGTGATGGCCGGCGCAGCCGAGGCCGATCCGGCGCGGGTGGCGCAGGAACTGGCGGTTCTGGTCGTCAAGGCTGACGTCAGCGAGGAGATCGACCGGCTCATTGCCCATGTCGCGGCGGCGCGGGCGCTTATGGCGGAGCCGGGCGCGGTCGGCAGGAAACTCGACTTTCTCATGCAAGAGTTCATGCGCGAGGCGAACACGCTCTGCTCGAAATCCGGAAATGCCGGGCTGACCCGGATCGGGCTTGACCTCAAGACCGTCATCGACCAGATGCGCGAGCAGGTTCAGAACGTGGAATGACCATGAAGCGCAAGGGTTTGCTCATTATTCTCTCGTCGCCCTCCGGCGCCGGGAAATCGACGCTGGCGCGGCGGCTGATGGCATGGGACCAATCCCTGCGCTTCTCGGTCTCCGCCACGACCCGCGCGCCGCGCCCAGGCGAGGAAGATGGGCGGGAATACTACTTCCGATCGCGGCCTGAATTCGAGGCGATGGTCGAGGCCGGCGAGATGCTCGAACATGCCGAGGTCTTCGGCAATCTCTACGGTTCGCCCAGGGCGCCCGTCGAGACGGCGATGGCCGAGGGGCGCGATACGATCTTCGACATCGACTGGCAGGGCGGCCAGCAGATCCGCAACTCGGCACTTGGACGCGACGTCGTCTCGATCTTCGTGCTGCCGCCGTCGATCGCCGAGCTGGAGCACCGGCTCAGGTCGCGGGCGCAGGACAGCGACGAGGTTATCGCGGGCCGCATGGCCAAGTCCGAAGCCGAGATCAGCCATTGGGCGGAATACGACTACGTTCTGATCAACGAGGATATCGACCGCGCTGAATCCGAGCTCAAGACGATCCTCACGGCCGAGCGGATGCGCCGTGACCGCCAGCCGGATCTGGCGGAGTTCGTCCGCGGCCTCAACCGGGAGTTTGCTGCAAGATGATCTACGAACTCGATGGAATCGTGCCGGAAATCGGCGAGGACGCCTGGGTCGCGCCGGACGCGAACCTGATCGGCAAGGTGGTGCTGGAGGCGGGCGCCAATGTCTGGTTCGGCTCCACGCTGCGCGGCGACAACGAGGAGGTCCGCGTCGGAAGCGGTTCCAACATCCAGGAGAACTGCGTCCTGCACACCGACATGGGTTTCCCGCTGGTGATCGGCGCGGACTGCACCATCGGCCACAAGGCGATGCTGCACGGCTGCATCATCGGCGAGGGCTCGCTGATCGGGATGGGCGCGACCGTGCTGAACGGCGCGAAGATCGGCAAGGGCTGCCTGATCGGCGCCGGTGCGCTCATCACCGAGGGCAAGGAGATCCCTGACGGCAGCCTCGTGATGGGGGCTCCGGGCAAGGTTGTGCGCGAACTCGACGCGGCGGCGCGGGCGAAGCTCATCGCCTCGGCGGCGCATTACCGCGCCAACGCGGCGCGCTACCGCGCGGGCCTGCGCGCGATCTGAGCCGGGTCAGAACCGGGCCGGCTCCGCGACCACCAGAAGGTCGAAGTCGATTCCCGCGCAGGCGCCGCGGACCTCGGCCGTGACCTCGGCCGGGCAGGGGATCGGCCCGGTCACGGCGCGCAGGGCGCCGCCATAGCCGAAGGCTGCGAGGCGTCGTGCGAGATCGAGGATATCGATCCCCGGCCCGATGAGCGGCGTGATCACCACGTCCGGCATCACCTGCGCGAGCGCGCGGAGGTCAAAGGTCTCGGAGCCGATGCTGACGGTACTGAGCCGCCCGAGTCCGGGCAGGCTGGAGGCGAGATCTTGCGGTAGATCGACCAGCAGGGCGCGGATCGCGCCCGCTCCGATCTCTGCCTGTTCGTCGTGTCGTGCCGCCCCCATGACATCCTGCTTGCCCGGTTCGCCTGTCGGAAGGCCGATGCGAACGATTCTCAGCTCCTCATCTATCCTGTCCCTGCGACCGAGGAAACCTCCGCGGAGATTTACAATGGATGCGCGCTGGCTCAGGGTGCGGCTCCGGTTCGGGCAAGGGGGCGAAGGCGATGCGCAAGGAAGAAATCGGAACGGTCCTTGACGGGGTGCCGATGGCGCTGGTGCTGGCCGGGCCGGACCAGCGCGTCGTGGCCGCCAACGAGGCGGCGACCGCGCTGTTCGGCGCCGCGATGGTCGGCCGGCCCTGCAACGCCTTCCTGCGGCATCCGGATTTCCTCGGCGGTCTCGAGGCGAGCCTCGGCGCACGGCGCCGTTCTACCGCCCGCATCCTCCATGCCGGGGCGGGCCGCGAGACCCATCTTGAGGTGACGTTCAGCCCGATGCCGGTCGAGAACCGCTCCGGCACGCTGATCGCCTTCGAGGATCTCACCGCCTTCGAGCAGGCCGGCGCGATGCGCCGCGATTTCGTCGCCAATGTCAGCCATGAGTTACGCACGCCTCTGACCGCGCTCGTCGGCTTCATCGAGACCCTGCGCGGCGCGGCGCGCGACGACGCGGGCGCGCGCGAGAGGTTCCTCACGATCATGGAGCGCGAGGCCGGCCGCATGATCCGGCTCGTCAACGACCTCCTGTCGCTCAGCCGGGTCGAGGCCGAAGAGCGGCGCCGGCCCTCCGACGAGGTCGAGATCCTCGGCCTTCTCGGCAGCGCGCTGGCGAGCCACAAGGACGCGGCTGCGGCGACCGGCGTGACCCTGCGGCTCGAACCCTG
Source organism: Albidovulum salinarum (assembly GCF_025673475.1). NCBI lineage: Bacteria > Pseudomonadati > Pseudomonadota > Alphaproteobacteria > Rhodobacterales > Paracoccaceae > Albidovulum > Albidovulum salinarum. Next base: position 62,097 of record NZ_JAOVQO010000002.1, read on the forward strand.
TCCGGGTCCGGTGAAGCTCAGGGCCGATGCCGACCAGTTGACCCAGGTCTTCCACAACCTCATCGAGAACGCGTTGAAATATGGCGCCTCCGGCAAGGAGGTGACGGTGCGGGTGTCGCGGATCGAGCGCGAGCCGGTGCTGCGCGGCCCGGCCGTGCAGATCGAGGTCATCGACCGCGGCGAGGGAATCGATCCCCTGCACCTGCCGCGCCTGACCGAGCGGTTTTATCGGGTCGATACCCACCGGAGTCGCGAAAAGGGCGGAACCGGGCTTGGTCTCGCGATTGTAAAACACATCGTTAACCGTCACCGCGGCCGGTTGCGGATCGAGAGCGAACTCGGAAAAGGTAGCAGATTCATGGTGATACTGCCGTCCGGCTAGCGATTTCCAATGCGCGGACCTGTCGCGGCCGTCATAAAACTGTTACTGAAGCGTCACAAAAGCATAGCGGCACGCTTCTACACGGGCGGCGAGGTCGTCATGGGGCGGCCGCAAGTGACTTGCAGGAGAATGCAATGGCTTCCGTGAAATTCACCGTCTCGGCTCTCGCGCTGGCTGCCGCCGCGACCGCGGCCGACGCCCGCGACCAGCTCCAGATCGCCGGCTCCTCGACGGTTCTGCCGTATTCCACCATCGTCGCCGAGCTCTTCGGCGAGAACTTCGACTTCCCGACCCCGGTCGTCGAGGGTGGCGGTTCGGGTGCTGGCCGCAAGAAGCTCTGCGAAGGCGTGGGCGAGACCACGATCGACATCGCCAACTCCTCGAGCCGCATCAAGCAGTCGGACATCGACCTGTGCACCACCAACGGCGTGACCGAGATCATGGAAGTCCGCATCGGCTATGACGGCATCGTCTTCGCCTCGGACATCAACGGCCCGGAATTCGCCTTCACGCCCGCCGACTGGTTCAGCGCGCTCGCGGCCGAGGTCGTGGTCGACGGCGCAGTCGTCGCCAACCCGAACAAGAGCTGGACCGATATCCGCGCCGACCTGCCCGCGCAGGACATCCTCGCCTTCGTCCCGGGCACCAAGCACGGCACCCGCGAAGTCTTCGACGAGAAGGTGATCCTCGCCGGCTGCGAGGCCACGGGCGCTTTCGAGGCATTCAAGACCGTCGCGGGCGGCGATGAGGACGCGGCCGAGGAGAAGTGCATGGCGCTTCGGACCGACGGCGTGTCGGTCGACATCGACGGCGACTACACCGAGACGCTGGCCCGCGTGGACGCGAACAAGAACGGTATCGGCGTGTTCGGCCTTTCGTTCTACCAGAACAACACCGACAAGCTCGTCGTCGCGACGATGGACGGCGTTGTCCCGACCGTCGAGGCGATCGCGACCGGCGACTACCCGGTCTCGCGCCCGCTCTACTTCTACGTCAAGACGGCGCATCTCGGCGTGATCCCGGGCCTGCAGGAGTACATCGACTTCTTCGTCTCGGACGACGTCGCCGGCCCGGACGGCCCGCTCGCCGAATACGGCCTCGTGTCGGATCCGGAACTGGCCGCGACCCAGGAAATGGTTGCCGCCGGCACGCCGATGGCGCCGTTGAACTGATCTCCAGCCTTGCGGGCGGCGCGATTGACGCCGCCCGTTCCTTCACTCGGAACCTCCCATGAACATTGCCGTCCTCGTCCTGATCGTGCTGGCCATCTCCGCGGCGGGCTACGTGCTGGGCCGTCACCGTGCGCTGTCCGACGCGCAAGGCGACCGTCGCAACCTCCACTCGCTCATCGGCTATTACGGCCAGACGGTGTTCCTCTTCGCCTCGGTTCCGGCGCTTTTTCTGCTCGCCGTTTGGCTGTTCCTGCAGCCGATGCTGATCGAGGCGCGGGTGGGCGCGATGATCCAGCCCTCCGACATCCCCGAGGGCGGATCGGCCACCCTGGTGATGAGCGACGTGCGCCGTCTCGCCGAGGGGCTCGATGCCGCGATCGCGTCAGGTGCGGTTACTGAAGAAGCGCTCGCCGGTTTACAGGCTGGTGACGCCGAGCTCGGCAGCCTCCTGAGTGACGCGGGCGTCGCGCTCGGCGCCGAATTGCGGCCGAACGTGCTTGAGGCGGCGAAGGCCTACCGGTCGGAGAGCCATGGCGCGCGGCTGGCGCTGACCGCGGCGGTGATCGCGGTGTCGCTCGTGGGGGCGCTTCTGTCGTTGCGCCGCGTCTCGCCGGAGTACCGCGCGCGGAACGTCTTCGAACGCTTCGTCCTCGCCGCGCTGATCGCCTCGTCGCTGGTCGCGGTGCTGACCACCGCGGGCATCATCGCTTCGCTCCTCTTCGAGTCGATCCATTTCTTCCAGCTCTACCCGGCCAAGGACTTCTTCCTGAGCCTGACCTGGAACCCGCAGTTCCGCGGCGGCTCCGACCTGGGCATCTGGCCGCTTCTCTGGGGAACGCTCTACGTCTCCTTCGTGGCGCTGATCTTCGCGGTGCCGGTCGGGCTGCTGATCGCGATCTACCTGTCGGAATACGCCTCCAAGCGGCTGCGCACCTTTGCCAAGCCTGCGATCGAGATTCTCGCCGGCATCCCGACCATCGTCTACGGTCTCTTCGCGCTGATCACGGTCGGCCCGCTCCTGCGGGACTACTTCGCCCAGCCGCTCGGGCTCGGCACGTCCTCGGCCTCGGTGATGACGGCGGGTCTCGTCATGGGGATCATGCTCATACCGTTCGTATCCTCGCTGTCGGATGACATCATCAACGCGGTGCCGCAATCGCTGCGCGACGGTTCCTTCGCGATCGGCGCGACGCAGTCCGAAACCGTGCGCCAGGTGATCCTGCCGGCCGCATTGCCAGGCATCGTCGGCGCGATCCTTCTCGCCGCGAGCCGGGCGATTGGCGAGACGATGATCGTCGTCATGGGGGCAGGGGCCGCGGCCAAGCTTGACCTCAACCCGTTCCAGGCGATGACCACGATCACCGTCAAGATCGTCAGCCAGCTTACCGGCGACACCGAGTTCGCCTCGCCCGAGACGCTTGTCGCCTTCGCGCTCGGGATGATGCTCTTCCTCTTCACGCTGGTGCTGAACGTGCTCGCACTCGTCGTCGTGCGCAAATACCGGGAACAGTACGAATGACCGACGCCTCCCTTCCGACCACGCCGCACCGCGGTTCGCTGATTGAGGTCGACGCCCGCACCCGCCGCCGCAACGCGGCCGAGAAGCGCTTCCGCCTCTACGGCCTCGTCGCGCTCGGGATCGGCCTCGCGGCGCTGGTGATCCTGCTCACCTCGGTCCTCTCCAACGGTGTCAGCGCCTTCCGCCAGACCTCGCTCGTGCTCGAGATGAACCTCGACGCGGCCGTGCTCGACAAGAAGGGCAACCGCGATCCCGAGGAGATGAAGAAGGTCACCACGATCGGCTACGGCAAGCTCATCGACAAGGCGCTGAAGGAAGCCGTCGCCGCGAAGGGGATCGCGATCGAGGGGCTGACCGACAAGGACGTCGCCAACATGATCTCCAAGGAGGCGGCGGCACAGGTGCGCGAGCGGGTGCTCTCCAATCCGGATCTCGTCGGCGAGACGGTGACGGTCAAGGTGCTCGCCAACGGCCGGATCGACGGCTACCTCAAGGGCCGAGTGACGATGCAGAGCGCCGAGCGCGACAGCAACGTGACGCCGAACCAGCTTCGACTCGCCGATGCGCTGATGGCCGAGGGGCTGCTCGTCAAGGCCTTCAACTGGGACTTCATCACCGGCCCGGACGCCTCGGAGCTTCGCCCCGAAGCCTCGGGGCTCGGCGTCGCGATCCTCGGCTCGGCCTACATGATGATCATCGTTCTGGTCCTGTCGCTGCCGATCGGCGTCGCCGCCTCGATCTATCTGGAGGAATTCGCGCCGAAGAACCGCTGGACCGACCTCATCGAGGTCAACATCTCGAACCTCGCGGCGGTGCCGTCGATCGTCTTCGGGATCCTCGGTCTCGCAATCTTCATCAACTTCGCAGGTCTGCCGCAATCGGCGCCCATCGTCGGCGGGCTGGTGCTGACGCTGATGACGCTGCCCCGGATCATTATCCCGACCCGCGCGGCACTCGGCGCGGTGCCGCCCTCGATCCGCGAGGCGGCCCTCGGGGTCGGCGCCTCGAAGATGCAGACGATCTTTCACCACGTGCTGCCCTTGGCGATGCCCGGCATCCTGACCGGCATGATCATCGGACTTGCCCAGGCGCTCGGCGAGACCGCGCCGCTTCTCCTGATCGGCATGGTCGCCTTCGTGCGCGACTTCCCGGCCGCGCCGCCCGAGGGCTTCTTCGATCCTGCCGCGGCGCTGCCGGTGCAGGTCTACAACTGGACACAACGCGCCGATCCCGGCTTTGCCGAGCGGGCCTCGGGTGCGATCATCGTTCTGCTGGTGTTCCTGCTGGTGATGAACGCGGTCGCGATCCTGCTGCGCAACCGATTTGAACGGCGGTGGTAAGAATGGCGGAGACTCAAACCATGGAAGACATGCGACTGGCCGACCGCACCGCGTCGGCGCGCGAGAACAAGATCACCGCCCGCGGCGTGCAGGTCTATTACGGCACCAACCACGCGATCAAGGACGTCGATGTCGACATCGCCGACCGCACCGTCACGGCCTTCATCGGTCCGTCGGGCTGCGGCAAGTCGACCTTCCTGCGCTGCCTCAACCGGATGAACGACACGATCCCGATCTGCCGAGTCGAGGGGCGGATCGAGATCGACGGCGAGGACATCTACGACAAGCGCGTCGATCCGGTGCAGCTCAGGGCCCGCGTCGGCATGGTGTTCCAGAAGCCGAACCCGTTCCCGAAGTCGATCTACGACAACGTCGCCTACGGGCCGCGCATCCACGGCCTGACCCGCAACCGCGCCGAGCTTGACGAGGTCGTCGAGAAGTCGCTGCGCCGCGCCGCCTTGTGGAACGAGGTCAAGGACCGGCTGACCTCGCCCGGCACCGGGCTTTCGGGCGGCCAGCAGCAGCGGCTCTGCATCGCCCGCGCGGTCGCGACCTCGCCGGAGGTGCTCCTGATGGACGAGCCCTGCTCGGCTCTCGACCCGATCGCGACGGCGCAGGTCGAGGAACTGATCGACGAATTGCGCGAGAATTTCTCGGTGGTGATCGTGACCCACTCGATGCAGCAGGCCGCCCGCGTCAGTCAGCGCACGGCCTTCTTCCACCTCGGCAATCTCGTCGAGTTCGGCGAGACCGGCCAGATATTCACCAACCCGCGTGATCCGCGCACCGAAGCCTATATCACCGGCCGGATCGGCTGAGGGAGACCGACATGAGCGAACAGCACATCCTGCGCGCCTTCGACCGCGATCTGGAGGCCGTCCAAGGACTCGTCATGCGCATGGGCGGCATGGTCGAGACCGCGATCCTCGACGCCGCCGAGGCGCTCGCCGCACGCGACGAGGACATGGCCGAGAAGGTGCGGGCCGGCGACAAGGCGATCGACGCGCTCGAGGAGAAGATCAACGAGGAGACGGCGCGCCTGATCGCGCTGCGCGCGCCGGCCGCGTCGGACCTGCGCACCGCGCTCTCGGTGCTGAAGATCGCCTCGAGCCTGGAGCGGGTAGGGGACTTTGCCAAGAACATGGCGAAACGCACCACGGTTCTTAGCCAGATGCACGACATTCCCGGCGCCGGCGGCGCGCTCAAGCGGATGTCGAAGGCGGTGGTGCAGATGCTGTCTGATGCGCTCGATGCCTACAATTCGCGCGACGTGGCGCTGGCCGAGGACGTGCGCGCGCGCGATCGCGAGGTCGACCAGATGTACACCGCGCTGTTCCGCGAGTTCCTCACCCACATGATGGAGGATCCGCGCAACATCACGCCCTGCATGCACCTGCACTTCATCGCCAAGAATATCGAGCGGATGGGCGACCATGCCACGACGATCTCCGAGCAGGTGATCTACCTCGTCACGGGCGCCATGCCGGAGGAAAGCCGGCCGAAGGCGGACAGCGTGACCACGGCCGGCATCGAAGGGAAGTGAGATGCAGGCGCCGAGCGTATTGGTGGTCGAGGACGAGCCCGCACAGCGCGAGGTTCTGATCTACAATCTCGAGGCCGAGGGCTTCCGCGTCGCCCAGGCCGACAACGGCGAGGAGGCGCTGCTTCTCGTGGCCGAGGAGGCGCCCGACCTGATCGTGCTCGACTGGATGTTGCCCAACGTTTCGGGGATCGAGGTCTGCCGGCGGCTGAAGTCGCGGCCCGAGACGCGGGCCGTGCCGATCATCATGCTCTCGGCGCGCTCCGAGGAAGTCGATCTCGTGCGCGGGCTCGAGACCGGGGCCGACGACTACATGGTCAAGCCCTATTCGGTCGTCGAACTGATGGCGCGGGTGCGCACCCAACTGCGCCGCACGCGGCCCGCGGTCCTGGGCGAGACGCTGGAATACGCGGACATCACGCTCGATGCCGAGACCCATCGGGTGCACCGCGACGGCAAGGCGCTGAAGCTCGGCCCGACCGAGTTCCGGCTGCTGGCGACCTTCATGGAAAAGCCCGGCCGGGTCTGGAGTCGCGACCAGCTACTCGACCGGGTCTGGGGGCGCGAGATCTATGTCGACACCCGCACCGTCGACGTGCATGTCGGGCGGCTGCGGAAGGCACTCTGCGCCCAGGGCGGCGAAGATCCGATCCGCACGGTGCGCGGCGCGGGCTACGCGCTCGGCTGAGGCCGGGCCTCAGCGCCCGGCGCCGTCGTCGCCGAAGCGGGAGTCGTCGTCGTATTCATCCTCGCCCTCGGGCAGGTACTTGCCCGAGAGCCGGATCGAATGGTCGTCGTGGCGGGGATCCATGACCACGTCGGAAGGAAGCTCGCCGGACAGCCAGTCACGGATTTCCTCGCGCGCGTCGGAGGGTTCCTGTCCGGTCAGTTCGGCGACATAGGCGATGAAGGCGCGCTGATCGCCGTCGATTTCCTCAAGCTCGGTTTCGTCGGCGTCGGGCCATTTGTCGAGGATCGCGTCAAAGAACGCAGACCAGTTTTCCTGAACATGATGCCATTTCATCGCGGATGCTCCGCCGGGAATTGTTGTTTTTTCCAGTCTGCACCCGATCGCTCAGTCAGAAAAGAGCTTCGGCAGAGAAAACGCCGCGAGCGTGGCGCCGGCCAACTGGGCCAGGACGAAGGCGAGGATGTGGGCGGGGTCGATGCCGGCGAAGGTGTCCGTGAGCCCGCGCGCGATGGTCACGGCCGGGTTAGCGAAACTCGTCGAGGCAGTGAACCAGTAGGCGCCGGCAATGTAGGTGCCGACCAGCGCCGGCACCTGGGCCGGGGCGTGGCGCAGCCCGCCGAGGATCGCGAAGAGAAGGCCGAAGGTGGCGATGACCTCGGCCAGCCACTGCGCGCCGCCGGTGCGTGCGGTCGTTGAAACCTGCAGGATTTCGAGGTCGAACATCGCGTGGGCGAGCCAGACCCCGACGATCCCGCCGGCGACCTGCACGGCGGCATAGGCGGCGGCCTCGGCCGGGGCGATCCGGCGCATCAGCGCGAAGGCGAGCGTCACGGCGGGGTTGAAATGCGCCCCCGATACCGGGCCGAGCACGGTGATCAGCACATAGAGCGCGCAGCCGGTCGGGATCGCGTTGGCAAGGAGCGCGAAGCCGGTATTCCCGCCCGAAAGCGTTTCGGCCATGATCCCCGAGCCGACGACGGCGATGAGCAGGAAGGCGGTGCCGAGCGCCTCGGCGACAAGTCGTCGGGTCATCAGAGCGTTCCGATCCGGGTAAGCTCGGCCGAGAGCGCGGCGCGGTCCATGCTTTCGAACGGCAAGGCGAGAAGGAGATGGGCCCGCGCCGAGAGGATGTCCCAGGCCTCGGCGAAGGCGGCGGGCTGGTCGGGTTCGGCCGCGGCGGCCGGATCCTCGACGCCCCAATGGGCGCGGAGCGGCGCGCCCGGCCACATCGGGCAGGTCTCGCCTGCGGCCGAGCCGCAGACCGTCAGCACCATGTCCATCGCGGGAGCCTCGGGGCCGGCAAATTCGTCCCAGCTCTTCGAGCGCAGGCCGGAGATGTCGATGCCCTTGCTGTCAAGGAGCCGCAGGGATTGCGGATGGACCCGGCCCGCGGGGCGCGATCCGGCGGAGAAGGCGCGGGCGCGGCCCGCGCCGTCACGGTTCAGGATCGCTTCGAGCAGGATCGAGCGCGCGGAGTTGCCGGTACAGAGGACGAGTATGTTCATGCCCGCCCTCTAGCGTGCGAGTGTAACGGTTCTGCGAAGTGGAGAGGTTTCAGAACCAGCTCTGCACGGTGCGGGCGCCGCCCGAGACATCTTCGCCGACACCGGCCACGGTGTTGCAGGCCGCCAGCGCCAGAAGGACGGTGAGCAGGGCAATCTTCTTCATCGGGTCATTCCTCATACCACCAGGTTTCGGGCTGGAAGCCCGGCCAGTCGCCGTATAGCGGAATTCGCTCGGGGTAGTGAAGATGCGCCGAATGGGCGATGCGCGAGACCTTGGAGAACCAGACCGGGATCACGTAGCGCCCCGCCGTCAGAACCCGGTCGAGCGCCCGGGTCGCAGAGATGAAATCCTCCTGGCTGCGGCTTTCAACCATCGCCTTGATCATCGCCTCGGCCGCCGGCGCGTTCATGCCCATCCAGTTACGGCTGCCGGGTTCGGTGACCCCCTTAGCGCCCCAGTAAAGGTATTGCTCGTTGCCGGGGCTGAGCGACAGGGCGCGCGTGTACCAGGCCATGCCGAACTCGTAGTTGTTCGTACGCTCCTTGTACTGGGCGCTGTCGACCACGGTCACGCGCGGGAAGATGCCAAGGTTCTTAAGCGCCTCGACATAGATGTCGACGACGGTCTGGGTCTCGGTCGCACCGGCGGCGAGAAGGATCTCGAACTCGAAGGGTGCGCCTTCGGCGTTCTTCAGAACGCCGTCCTCTACGGTCCAGCCGGCCTCCTCCAGAAGCGCCACGGCCTTCCTGTGCGACTTGCGGTCGAGCGCGCGGTCGGCGCTTCCCTCGGGCAGCGCGTAGCCCTCGATCGTGCCGGGCGGCAGTTCGGTGGCGAAGGGGGCGAGCAGTTCGGCCACCTTGCCCTCGGCCGGGCCGGCGCCCATGCCGAGCACCGAGTTCGAGTAGTACGAGCTGATGCGCGGTTCGGTGCCGCCATTCATGGTCTGGTTGATGAACTCGAAATTGAAGGCGAGGATCATCGCCTCGCGCACCCGCCAGTCGGCAAAGACCGGCAGGCGGGTGTTCATGACAAGGCCGGTGATGCCCGAGGGCCGCTGGTTCGGAATTTCCGACTTCACCACCTCGCCGGATGTCACGGCCGCGAAGTCGTATTGGCTCGCCCATTTGGCCGCGTTGTATTCGCGCTGGCTCGTGGTCTCGCCGGCGGTGAAGGCCTGAAGCACAATGTCCCCGTCGCCGAAATAGTCGTAGCGGATCTCGTCGAAATTGTTCTGGCCTTTGTTGAAGGCGAGATCCTTGCCCCAGTAGTCGGGGTTGCGCTTGAAGCTGATGAAGCGGCCGGGCTCGAAGGCGTCGACAACATAGGGGCCTGAGCCCACCGGCACGTCGAGCGAACTGGCGGTGAAGTCCTTGCCCTCCCACTGCGCCTTCTTCAGGATCGGCCGCATCCCCATCAGAAGGGCAAGCTCGCGGTCGGCGGTATCGAAGGTGAAGCGGACTGAATGCTCGCCGGTCTGTTCCATCTTCGCAACCTTGGACCAGGCGGTCTGGTAGCGCGGGTGGCCGGTCGTGCCGAGCGTCTCGTAGCTCCACATCACGTCCTCGATCGTGACCGGGCTGCCGTCGGAGAACCGCGCCTCGGGGCGCAGCGTGAACTCGACCCAGGTCCGGTCCTCGTCGGTCTCGACCGATTCGGCCAGGAGGCCGTAGAGCGTGAAGGGCTCGTCGATTGAACGGCCCATAAGCGTCTCGACCGTGTGGAGCCCGAGACCCCAGGGAGCCGTGCCCTTGAGGATGAATGGGTTGAGTGAATCGAAACCGCCCGGTTCGCCGAAGAGGATACTTCCCCCTTTCGGAGCCTCCGGGTTCACATAAGGAAGCGACACAAAATCAGGTGGCAGGGCAGGACGGCCATACATAGCTATGCCGTGCTGCGGCTCTGCTGCGGCGATCGGCGCGGCGATCGGCGAAGCGGCCATAAGCGCGGTGAGGCACGCAGCCTGTCCAAGCCGGGTGAAGAAATACGTTCTCATTTGGTCGACAATCCCAACTGCTCTTGTTCGTTAGGCGCAGACGCTAGCCGTGCTTTCCTGCCTTTTCAAACTTTTAGCTTGGCCGTGGGCGAAGGACCGCGTATAAAGAATGCACTGCTCGATAGGTTTCTTGCCTGTATGAAACCTGCCTCAACAACTTAACGCCCGCCTTGCGCGGGCGTTTTTTTGTTGGCTTTGCGGCTACCCCGTCAACGGCATGAACGCGGTCGTCCGTTCAAGAGAATCGGTTTCACCGGCGGGCCGGAAAAACAGCCCTGCCCCCTGTTCTTTGCGCGCGCAGCATGTAGTCTTGCTGCACCGCAATGAAAACGAGGCGCATCATGAACCTTTCGGGAAAGACCGCGATCATCACCGGATCGAATTCCGGCATCGGGCTTGGCGTCGCGCGCGAACTGGCGCGGGCCGGTGCCGATGTGGTGCTGAATTCCTTCACCGACCGCGATGAGGACCATGCGCTGGCCGCCGAGCTTGGCAAGGAGTTCGGGGTCCGGGGACGCTACATCAAGGCCGACATGTCGAAAGGCGACGAGTGCCGGGCGCTGGTCGAACAGGCCGGCGATTGTGACATCCTCGTCAACAATGCCGGGATCCAGCATGTCGCGCCGGTCGACGAGTTCCCGACGGAGAAGTGGGACGCGATCCTCGCGATCAACCTCAGCTCGGCCTTCCACACGACCGCGGCGGCGCTGCCGGGGATGCGGGCGAAGGGCTGGGGCAGGGTGGTCAACATCGCCTCGGCGCATGGGCTGACCGCCTCGCCGTTCAAGTCGGCCTACATCGCCGCGAAGCACGGCGTGGTCGGCCTGTCGAAGACCGTGGCGCTCGAGACCGCGGGGCAGGGGATCACCTGCAACGCGATCTGCCCCGGCTACGTTCTGACGCCGCTCATCGAGTCGCAGATCCCCGGCCAGATGAAGGTCCACAACATGGACCGCGAGACGGTGATCCGGGAGGTCATGCTGCTGCGCCAGCCCTCGCGCCAGTTCGCGACCGTCGAGGAGATCGGCGGCACCACGGTGTTCCTGTGTTCGGACGCCGCCGCACAGATCACCGGCACGACGATCTCGGTGGACGGCGGCTGGACCGCGCTCTGATCGATAACCGACCCGGGGCGCGCGGCTGCGGGTACTGAAGCGCGTTGTGCATACGGAACGGAGAGGGCGGGCGATGACGATCCGGCGGATCAATCTCGCGCTGCAGGGCGGCGGCGCGCATGGCGCCTTCACCTGGGGCGTGCTCGACAGGCTCCTGGAAGAGGAGATGATCGAGATCGCCGGGATCTCGGGAACCTCGGCAGGCGCATTGAACGGCGCGGCGCTGAAGGCGGGGTTGGCGATGGGTGGTCGCGAGGGCGCCCGCGCCAATCTCGACTGGCTCTGGTCCCAGGTCGGCGCCGTCGGCGACATGCGGTTGTCGGGATGGTTCCGCGCCTTCCTCCCGGTCTCGACCCTATGGGAGGACATGACCGAGCGCTTCACGCCGTTCTCGCCGGCCGAGACCTTCACGCGCCTGTTCAGCCCCTATGATTACGGCCCGTTCTACGTCAACCCGCTGGCGCGGGTGGTCGAGCGGTTCCGCTACGATCTGGTCTGCGCGGCCACCGGGCCGGCGCTCTTCGTCGCCGCGACCAATGTCCGGACCGGCAAGATCGCGGTCTTTTCGGGCGAGGCGATCTCGACCGAGGCGATCCTCGCATCGGCGGCCCTGCCGACGCTGTTCCAAGCGGTCGAGGTGGCCGATCCCGAGACCGGCGCCGTCGAGGCCTACTGGGACGGCGGCTACACCGGCAATCCGGCGCTGTTTCCGCTCTTCGACCCCGGACTTCCCGACGACATCGTGGTCGTGAGCATCAACCCGCTGCGGCGCGAGGCGGTCCCGCGGTCCTCGCAGGACATTCTCGACCGCATCAACGAGATCAGCTTCAATTCCTCGCTTCTCAGGGAGTTCCGGGCGATCAATTTCGTGAAGGAACTGATCGCGGCGGGAAAGGTCGAACCGGGCGCGATGAAGGACGTGCTGGTGCACGTGATCGCCGACGACACTCTTATGAACCGCCTGAACGCGCGTTCCAAGCTCGCCCCCTCGCCGGCGCTGTTTTGGGAGCTGAAGGCGGCCGGGCGCGCGGCGGCGGCGGCATTTCTCGAGCGCGACGGCGCACGCCTCAACCGCGAGAGCAGCGTCGACCTCGCGGGCTTCATCGCCTGAGCGCGACCGCGCGTCCGGACCATCTCTCCACGGCACCGTTCACTGGGCGGCGATCTGGGGCTTTTCCTTGTCCTTGTCCTTGCCGTTGGGATAGACGAGCCCGGCCGAGATCACCAGCTTCGCGGCATCCTCGACCGACATGTCGAGGAAGGATACGTCGCGTTTCGGCACGTAGAGCAGGAAGCCAGAGGTCGGGTTCGGCGTCGTCGGCAGGAACACCGTCATCACCTCGTCGTCGGGCAGCCGCGCGAGGATCTCGCCCTTGGCCGCGGTCGAGACGAAGCCGATCGCCCAGATGCCGGGACGCGGGTATTCGATCAGGCAGGCCTTGTCGAACTTCGACTCGGTCTGCGAAAAGACCGTCTCGGCGACCTGCTTGACGCCGCTGTAGACCGAGCGCACGACCGGCATCCGATCGACGAGGCCCTCGCCCCAGCCGATCAGCGAGCGGCCGATCAGCCCCTTGGCGATCCAGCCGACGAAGACCGTGAAGAGCAGGAAGACGACGACGCCGACGCCGCGGACGTTGATCGCGGTATCCTCCCCGAGGATGTCCTTGATGAAGCGGTCGGGCTGGTACTGGTCGGGCACGAAGGGCAGCACCCAGCTGTCGATCCAGCCGGTCACCGTCCAGATCAGCCACAGCGTCAGCCCCACGGGCGCCACGACCACGAGGCCCGTCAGGAAATTGGCACGGAGCCGAGCGAGAATGCCCCGCCGCCGCGGCGGATGGATGATGCCGTGTTCGTGGCCGTCGTGATCTGGCTTCATCGTCAGCGCTTCCCGTTCCCGAAGGGAATGTAGGTGGTCCGCAGGCGCCCCACAATGGGGAGAAAGTCAGGACTGCCGGGCGATTTCGCAGGAAATGGCGGCTCCGAGGCGGGCATTGTTCAGAACGAGCGCGATATTCGCCTCGAGCGAGCGTCCGCCGGTCAGATCGAAGATTCGCGCGAGCAGGAACGGCGTGACCGCCTTCGCGGCGATGCCCTGCGCCTCTGCCTCGGCGAGCGCGGTCTCGATCACCGGCATGATCTCGGCGCGCGGGATCTCGGCGGACTCGGGGATCGGGTTCGCGACCAGCTGGCCGCCGTCGAGCCCGAGGCGCGCGCGCATCTGATGCGCGGCGGCGATGTCCCGGGCTTTGTCCATCCGCAGCGGTGCGGGCAGGCCGGACCGGCGCGACCAGAAGGCGGGAAACTCGTCCTGCCCATAGGCGATGACCGGGACGCCGAGCGTCTCGAGCACCTCGAGCGTCTTCGGCAGGTCGAGGATCGCCTTGGCGCCCGCGGCGACGACGGTGACCGGGGTGCGAGCCAGTTCGTGGAGATCGGCGGAAATGTCGAAGGAGGTCTCGGCCCCCCGGTGGACGCCGCCGATGCCGCCGGTGGCGAAGACGGCAATCCCGGCGAGGCGGGCGGCGATCATCGTCGCGGCGACGGTCGTGGCGCCGGTGCGGCCGGCGGCGAGGCAGGCGGCGATATCGGCGCGCGAGAGCTTCATCACCGCCTCGGCCTGGGCCAGCCGTTCCAACTCGGCCGCGGTCAGCCCGACATGCAGCCTGCCGTCCATCACCGCGATGGTCGCAGGCACGGCGCCATGCGCGCGGATCTCGGTCTCCACCCGGCTGGCCGTTTCCAGATTTTGCGGGAATGGCATGCCGTGCGTGATGATCGTCGATTCCAGCGCAACAATGGGCGCGCCATTCAAGCGCGCTTCGGCGACCTCGGGCGAGAAGGCGAGGGGCAAGTCGGTCACGATCCGATATCTCCCGATACATATTGCGCGGCGGCATCGAGCGCCGAACGGAGTGCCGTCGCGCGGTCTTCGCCCCGCGTCTCGGCGACGATATGGGCCGCCATGAAGGTGTCGCCCGCGCCGGTGACGCGGGTGACCAGAACCGCCGGCGGATCGGCGGTGACGATGCCCTCGCGCGAGCCATCTGCCGTGGTGCGGCCGCCATCGGTGACGAGCACGCGCGCGGCGCCGCGGTCGACCAGGGCCGCCGCCGCCTCGGGGGCGGTGGCGAAGCGGCGGTGACCGAGGAGCCCCGCTTCCTCGAGGTTCACATAGAGCGTGGCATTGGCGACGGCGAGGAGCGGCAGCAGCCGTTCGGCCTTGCCGGGCGAGGCCGGGGCGACGCGCAGGTCGGCCGCGGCGAAGAGCGGCGAGTGGGCGATGTCGGCGAGAAGGCCGGCGGTCAGGTTGCCGTCGAGCGCGATCGGCCCGGCCCAGGGCGCCCCGGCCCGACCGAGCGCGCCATCGGAAAGCGGCCGCAGGATCTTGTCGCCGGCGGCCTCCAGCGAATGGGCGTCCGCGATCGCCGCGATGAGGCCGTTCGCCCCCTCGACCGCCATGTAGCGGTCCGTCGGAAGGTCGTCGGAGCGGTAGATGTGGCGGGTGACGAGCCCCATCCGGGCGCAGGCGGCGACAAGCTCGTCGCCCTCCGGGTCGCGTCCCACGGCGGTAAGGAGGGCTGGGCGGACGCCGAACCGCGCGAGCGTCATCGCGATGTTCATCGCCACCCCGCCGGGCAGGCGGGTGATGCGGCCAGGCACATCGGCGCCCGCGCCCATATGGGCCGGCGTGCGGCCGATGATGTCCCAAAGAACGGAACCGATGCAGAGAATGTCGGGCTGCGCTGTCATCGCGCTGGTTTGCCGGGAAACGCCCTCGACTACAAGCGCGGTTCAAAGGTCTGGCGGATGAACTGCCGCAGGAGCAGGATCTGGCCGACGATCATATGGGGCTCGCCGAGCGCCTTGCCCATGACGATCCCGCCCTCGATCACCGTGCCGATCATGTCCGCCAGGGCCTCGGTGTCGACGTCGTCCCGGGGGGGATAGGTCGCGCACAGCTCGTCGAACACATCCTGGAAGCGCCGCCGCCACGCCAGGACGGCGCGCCGGTTGGCCTGCCGCACCTCTTGATCGAACAGGCGGTCCTGATAGGCGGCCGTCGCCACGATGCAGCCGGGATGCCCGTTGGGCATGTCCTCCAGCAGCTCGGCCAGGAGCCGCAGGCCGATCAGGGTCGTGTGCAAGGGATCGTCGCTCAGCTCCCGCGCCCGGGACCAGAGACCGTCGAAGAGTTCGTTCTCGACCTCGATGTGGCGCTCGATCAGCGCATGGGCGAGCGCGTTCTTGTCCGGGAAATGGTAGAAGAAGCCGCCCTTGGTGATCTCGGCCCCGGCCACGATCTCCTCGATCGAGGTCGCGTCGAAGCCCTTGGAGAGCACCGCCGCCTCGGCGATATCCATGATCCGGGTCCGGGTGTCGGTCTGCTTTGCCATCTCGCTCCCTTGCGTTCTACTGGACCGACGGTCCAGTTCTCCGAGGGCGGAACTGCGGCCGACTTCACGCAGGCATGCACAAGCTTCTGAATTACAACGGCAAAAAATGTTACCTCGTAGTATACCGCAAGCAAACTAGGTCTCAAAGCCGCAATTCGTCATTCCTTTCTTACGGACAAGGAGGAGTGAAATGACTTTGAAACAGGACGCCACGCGCCGTTTTCTCGACGATCCTAGGATCTACCTGACCGACGGCGGCTTCGAGACCTCGATGGTCTTCCACGAGGGGCTGGACCTGCCCGCCTTTTCGGCCGTCGTGCTTCTTGATGATGCGAAAACGCGAGCGGCCGTGACCCGGTATTTCGAACGGTTCCTCGCCATCGCCGAGGAGGCCGGGACCGGCTTCGTGCTCGACACCGCCACCTGGAGGGCGGCCGACCACTGGGCTGCGGCCATCGGGCGGCCGAAGGCGGAACTGCGGCAGCTCGCGCGCGCATCGGTGGCATTCGCGCAGGCGCTGAGGGCGCGGTGGGCTGGAAGGGTCGACCCGATCCTGATCGAGGGTGTGGTCGGGCCGGCCGGTGATGGCTATGCGCCTGAATCCCTGCTGGCGCCCGACGAGGCCGAGGCGCTGCATGCCGGACAGGTCCGACTCCTCGCCGAGGAGGGCGTGGATTTCATCGGCGCCATCACGATGACCCATCCCGGCGAAGCGATCGGCATCGTCCGGGCCGCGCAGGCGGCGGGTGTTCCGGTGGTGGTCAGCTTCACCGTGGAGACCGACGGGCGCCTGCCGAACGGCCAGACGATCGGCGCGGCGATTGCCGAGACCGATGCCGCGACCGGGGCCGCGCCGCTCTACTACATGATCAACTGCGCCCATCCCGATCACTTTGCGGCAGAACTTGGACAGGGCGACTGGCGCGCCCGGATCGGCGGGATCAGGGCCAACGCCTCGCGCCTCAGCCATGCCGAACTCGACAAGGCGGAGGAGCTCGATGACGGCGATCCGGAGGAGTTCGGCCAGCTTCATGCAGCCTTCGCCGGGCTCCTGCCGGGGCTCAAGGTCACCGGCGGCTGCTGCGGCACCGATCACCGTCATGTCGGCTGCGTCGCCCGGCATGTCGTGGGACCGGCCGTCGCCGTCGCGTGAACACCCAACTCAGCAACAGGAGAAGACCAATGAAGTTCCTTACCATCACCGCCTTCGCCACCGGCCTCGCGCTGCCGGCCTTCGCAGCACCCCTCAGCGGCTTCGACGTGGCCGAAGACCTGTCGCGGTTCGTCCACGCTGCTGCCCCGGCCTTCGATGACGGGTCTCCGGCCTATGGCACGCCCTTCATCACGCAGGGCTACATCTACCCGGCCGGAACGCTCGACGGCGGCGTCGAGGGAACCCTGCCCGACGGAAGCCCGGCCTTTCCCGAAAAGGTCATCGGCACCTGGACCTGCGACGGCTATTTCGTCGGCGAGGGCCTGCGTACGCTCACCGGCGACATCGTCGTGACCCGGCAGGTCTACCAGTTCGCCAACGGCGACGTTCTCATCAGCCAGGGCTCCGAACTCGCGGACATCGGCGTGCCGGTGACGCGGGCGGTCACCGGCGGAACCGGCGACTATGCCGCTGCCGGTCCGGCGCTCGAACAGGTGCTTCTCGGCATGACCGACGGCTACGGCGTGCGCCTGCAGGTCGCGCTCGAACCGGCCCGTCAGCGCGCAGCGCTCGACTGATGTAACCTGCACCATGCGCCCGGCCGCGATCTTCGGCCGGGCAGGCGATCCAACAGTCAGGAGCGTTCCCATGACCAGACCCGATCTGACCATCCGCAAGGCTTGCGCCGCCGATGCCGGTTTCATCGCCGAGATGGTCAACCAGGCCGGCGAGGGCATCGCCCTGCATTTCTGGTCAATGACGGCACCTGTCGCCAGTGCCGCGATCGAGGTCGGCATTGCCCGTGCCGCCGGAGAGACCGCGGCGATTTCCTACCGCAACGCCTGGATCGCCGAGATTGGCGGCGAGGCCGCTGGCTGCCTGATTGCCCATCGCCAGCCCGAGACGCTGCCGCCCCCCGATCCCGAGACCCCGCCGCTCTTCCGCCCTCTGGACTCGCTGGAGGCGGAAGCCCCCGATACCGGCTATGTCCATGTGCTTGCGACCGCGCCCGCCTTTCAGGGCCGCGGCATCGGCACCCGCCTTCTGGACTTCGCCGAGCGCTATGCCGGCCCGAGGGGCATGAGCCTGATCGTCGCCGATGCCAACGAAGGTGCCCGGCGGCTCTATGAACGCGCGGGCTACCGGGTCGCGGCGCGGCGGGCGATGGTGAAGGATGGCTGGGCCGGCGCGGGCCGCGAGTGGCTTCTGATGGTCAAGCCCGCGGATCACGCGCGCAATGGATAACGGTCGGGCTCCTCGAAGACATCGAGCACCACCGTTCCCGCGGCGATCCGCGCCGAATGCAGGGCGCCGGACGGAATCGTATAGGTCTCGCCCGGCCGGTAGCGGCGGGTCTCGCCCTCCACCGTCAGCTCGATCTCGCCCTGAAGCACCGTCCCCCACTGCCCCCCGTGGGAATGCGCGGGCAGGTCGAGATCCTCGTGGAACGTGAAGAAGACAGCGAGCCCGTCATCCGAGCGCAGGACATTCGTCGTGATCACCTCCTCGGGGAACGGGATGTCGGCGGCGGGAAACCGGCGCATGAAATCGGCAAGCGGCATGGGGAGGATCCTTCTGGCTTCGGTATCTTGTTGATTTAGTGCAGAGTGAAGCCGACAATCGCGGCCGTATCAACCGAAGGAGACACAGGTGCCGAGTTTTCGTGGATTCCCGCCCGAGACCTTCGCGTTCCTGTCCGATCTGAAGGCCAACAACAAGCGGAGTTGGTTCGAAGCCAACCGGGATCGCTACGAAAACCTCTGGAAAGCGCCCGGGCTCGATTTCATCGAGGCCCTCGGCCCCGGCATGGCGGCGATGGAGCCGCCGATGAAGGCCGAGGCGCGGATCAACGGCTCGCTCCGGCGGATCAATCGCGACGTGCGGTTCGCGGCTGACAAGTCGCCTTATGAGCCCTGGCTGCACCTGATCTTCTGGCCCGGAGACCACCCCAACAGGGGCGCCGGCATGCATGTCGTGCTGACGCCCGAGGGGCTCGGCTACGGGGCGGGGCGATGGGCGTTCGACAGTCCGGTGCTCGCCCGCTATCGCGAGCGGCTCGGGGACGCGACGGAGCGGGCGGCGCTTCTCGCCGCGCTGAAAGAGGCGGAGGGCGTCGGCTGTCACCTCGACGAGCCACATCTGAAGCGCCTGCCAAAGGGCTGCGATCCCGCGCCGGAATGGGATTACCTCCTGCGCTACAAGGGGATCGTCGCGCGCACGATGGAGGGCGGCTTCATGCCGGGCTGGATCGGGACGCCGTCGGTCGTCGACGAGATGCTCGACCGGACGCGCAGGCTCATGCCGCTGATCGGCTGGCTGCACGCCCTGTGACGCGCCGCGGCCACGGCTTCCCGGCAGGGGGCTTGCGCGCCGTCGCAAATCGTCCTATACGCGCGCCACTTCACAGGCGAGGCTTGGGCCTTCGGGGGAGACATCCCCGCAAGGTCCGCCGGTTGTCCCGGATCCGATCAGGGACCTCATGCTTCGCCGAGGCGCAAACCGGAAAGGAAATGGACATGGCGCTCCCCGATTTCTCCATGCGTCAGCTCTTGGAAGCTGGCGTTCACTACGGCCACCAGACCCAGCGCTGGAACCCGCGGATGTCGGAATACATCTACGGCGACCGCAACGGCATCCACATCATCGACCTGACGCAGACGGTGCCGATGCTCGACGCCGCGCTCAACGTCATCCGTGAGACCGTGGCCAAGGGCGGCCGCATCCTCTTCGTCGGCACCAAGCGTCAGGCTGCCAAGCCGATCGCCGATGCCGCGGAAAAGTGCGCGCAGTACTACATGAACCACCGCTGGCTCGGCGGCACGCTGACGAACTGGAAGACCGTGTCCCAGTCGATCGCGCGCCTCAAGCAGATCGACGAGGTTCTGGGTTCGGGCGCCGAGGGCCTGACCAAGAAAGAGCGTCTGGGCATGGAGCGCGAGCAGGCGAAACTCCAGGCCTCGCTCGGCGGCATCCGCGAGATGGGCGGCGTTCCCGACCTTCTCTTCGTGATCGACGTGAACAAGGAAGACCTCGCCATCCTCGAAGCGCAGAAGCTCGGGATCCCGGTCGTCGCTATCGTCGACACCAACTGCTCGCCCAAGGGCGTTGACTACGTCATCCCGGGCAACGACGACGCCGCCCGCGCGATCGCGCTCTACTGCGATCTCGTGAGCCGCGCCGCGCTTGACGGCATGTCCGCCCAGATGGGCGCTGCCGGCATCGACATCGGTGCGCTCGACGAGGCGCCGGCCGAGGAAACGGTCGCCGAAGAGGCCTGACCGGACCCGGTGGGGCGCGTTCGAGCGCCCTGTCATCCTACCTTCATCGGGCGGGGATACTCCCCGCCTGACCCATTGAGAAATCTTCGAAGGAGAGCCGACATGGCGATCACCGCACAAATGGTGAAAGAGCTGCGCGAGTCGACCGGCGCGGGCATGATGGACGCCAAGAAGGCGCTGACCGAGACGAATGGCGACATGGAAGCCGCCGTCGACTGGCTGCGCACCAAGGGCCTGGCCAAGGCCGCCAAGAAGGCCGACCGCGTCGCCGCCGAGGGCCTGATCGGCGTCGCCGTCAAGGACGGCCGTGGCGTCGCCGTCGAGATCAACTCGGAAACCGACTTCGTCGCCAAGAACGCCGACTTCCAGGACATGGTCCGCGACATCACCAACATCGCGCTGCAGACCGGCGAGACGCTGGAGGTTCTGAAGGCCACCCATCTGAACGGCAAGCCGGTCGAAGACGTCCTCACCGACGCGATCGCCCGCATCGGCGAGAACATGACGCTGCGCCGGATGCACGTTCTTGAAGGCGACACGGTCTATACCTACGTCCACTCGGCCGCTGCCGAGAACATGGGCAAGATCGGCGTTCTCGTTGCTCTGAACGGCCCGAAGGACAAGGCGGAGGCGATCGGCAAGCAGTTCGCCATGCACATCGCCGCGACCTCGCCGCTCGCGCTGAACGAGGCCGCGCTCGATCCTGCCGTCGTGGAGCGCGAACTCCAGGTCCAGACCCAGAAGGCGCTCGAGGAGAACGCCGCCTCGGCGAAGCCGAAGCCCGATCAGGTGATCCACAACAACATCATCCCGGGCCGGATGAAGAAGTTCCTCTCTGAAAACACGCTGCTCGGCCAGCAGTTCGTGATCAACCCGGACGTGACGGTCGAACAGGCCGCCAAGGATGCCGGCGTCGAGATCACCGGCTTTGCCCGCGTCGCGGTGGGCGAGGGCATCGAGAAGGAAAAGGAAGACTTCGCCGCCGAGGTCGCCAAGACCCGCGGCGCCTGATCCCTCGTCAGGACTTCGTCTCAGGAAGGGCCGGGGTAATCCCGGCCCTTTTGTCATTTCGGGGAATGCTTGTATCCGGTCAATGACCGGCTTGGCTGGGTCCGGCGGGTGCGAAACACCCGCCGGGCCCGGAACCCGGATTTCCGGGATTTGGGCTCAAGTCCCGAGGTTCTGGCGGTTTCGGCTCAAGCCCCACCAAATCACCACTCACTGAACCTCGTCACGATGCCGCATCCACCGTGATCGCGCCTGACGCAGATCAACTGTGCAGCGGGAATCTTCGCGACTTCGGGACGGCATGGGAACAGGATGGGAGACAGGAAGGGCGGCGCCTCCGGTCGATGGAGTCGCCGCCCTGATGCGCGCCGGCACCTGTTGGGGACATGGACAGGGCGCGCAAAAGTGTCGGACCAGCCTGCCCATGAAAACGACCGGCTGGTCCGCACCCGGTTGCCCGGCGCTCCCGCTTCCCCCGCAAACGCGGGCTGGTCCTGGGAGCCGTTCCTGGCCAATGCCACCACTCACGGAACATTCCCACGTTGTCCGCTTTCCGGCTTTTCAGGCTGATTTGAATCAACGGAATTCAGGGATTCTCGCTGCGCCGTCGAACCGACACAGATTGAGGGGGCTATAAAAGGGTGGGTGGCACGCCTCGCCAAGAGGCGTACCACCCGATGTCGCGCCAGCACCTGTTGGGGATGAGGACAGGGCGCGTCTTCGTGTCGAACCTGCCAGATGAGAAAGCATCCGGCAGGCCCAACTTCCGGTTTCCCGGGCCCCCCATTCCCCCGTAAAAAACGGGCTGGTCCGGGGGAGCAGTTCCTGGCCAATGCCACCACTCACGGAACGAGGAAAATATTGCAGGTTTACCCAACGTAAGGAAAGTATGGGAATCCATACCCGCCTGAATTGTAACGAAGTCTTGAGCGCAAGCGGTCGAACTGCAAAACCTTCCGTCTCCAGACCGATCATTGTCCTACCGTTAGAAACAATGCGGAGCCAGATCACTCCGGAAGCATGAAGATCTGATTCTGGAACGAGGCCTTCAAGACCGCCTGGGCTGTGGTCTCGACGTCGAGCGCCTCGCGCGCAAGGCGAAGGTGCTTCTCGACCGTGGCCGGCGTCAGCCCCATGATCGTGGCGATGTCCTGCATGGTCTTGCCGTCACCGACCCATTCGAGCGCCTCACGCTGGCGTGGCGTCAGGGCCCGGCGCGACGAGGCGAAGGGCATCGCCGTGATCCGGAGGTGGGTGATGTTGTTGATGATGGCGATCTCGGAACCGAACTCCTCCCACATGGAGTCGACCTCGAACTGTCGCATGCCGGGCCTGGCGCAAAGACCGATGGCGCCCTTCGCGCGGACGGAGACGTCCCGAAAGCTGATCGAGTAGCCCGCCCGGATGTCATAGCGGAAGTTCAGATCGACGATCTGCTTCTCGATATCGCTTAGTTCGCGACTAGCGGCCACCTCGTCGATCAGCCGCCAGGAACACGTTCCTTCATTCGCGGCAGCCCAGTTCACCATCGGAGCGTGATTGAACAGGCCGGATCTCACGAACAGGTCGAGATACCGCTCGTCGTGATTCGACAGGACGAGGAGGTCGTCGGCATTGCCGAAGGAGGTCGAGGTCCGGAACCGGGTGAAGCCGTAGAGCAGGCGGTCGAAGCCGTATTCCGCCATCTTGGCGAGATGAAGCGACCAGATCTCCTCGATGGTTTCTGCCTCAATGACCCGTTCCAGATGCGGGATGATCGGGGACGGCGGCTTCATCCGCGCCTCCGTGCGGAGGTCTGACCAAGGCCGTAGCCTCCTGCGTCCAACGCGGCGGAATGATCACGAACAACCGTGAGTGTGGCCAACTGAATCAAAGAAGCCATGACACTATCCCCGTTCAAGTTGTGCCATGCCGTCTGAACACTGTCGAGGGGAGCCACTTTTCATTTCACCCGTTCGTGATACCTAATGTGGCGCACAACCAGAGCGGAGCCTGCCATGACGGATGGACATTGGGACGTAGTGATCGTCGGCGGCGCGGTCACCGGTGCGGCGACGGCCTGGTGGCTGCTCGGGATTGCACCCGGCCTGCGGGTCATGGTGGTCGAGAAAGACCCGACCTATGCCCGCGCCGCGACGGCGCTCTCGGTGGCCTCGGTACGTCAGCAGTTCTCAAATCCCGTGAACGTCGAGATCTCGCGCTTCGGCGCCGCGTTCATCCGCGATTTCGGCGCGCGAATCGGCCCGGAGGGCGGGGTTCCCTCGCTCGGCCTGAAGGAGAACGGCTACCTGTTCCTGACCGGAACCGAGACGGGGGCCGAGGTGCTCGAGGAGCTGGCCGCGATGCAGCGCGGGCTCGGAGCGGCGACCGAAGTGCTCGGCCGGGCGGAACTCGCGCGGCGCTATCCGTGGATGCAGTTCGACGATGTGGTCGCCGGCAGCATCGGCGCGCGGGACGAGGGCTGGTTCGACAACATGGGATTGCTGAACGGGTTCCGGGCGGGTGCGAAGGCGCTCGGCGCGGTCTTCTTCCATGACCGGGTCGTGGGGCTGGAGCGGGAGGGCGCACGCGTCACGGCCGCAATGCTCGAAACCGGGGGCAGGGTGTCTGCCGACGCCTTTCTCTGCGCGGCCGGCACCGGCTCGACCGAAATCTGCGCGATGGCGGGCATTGCGCTGCCTGTCGAGCCGCGCAAGCGCACGGTCTTCGTTGTCGACGCGCCGAACGCCCGGCACGCCGACGCCCCCCTGATCATCGACCATACCGGGATCTACCTGCGCCCCGAACACGGCGCCTGGATCACCGCGACGGTGCCGATCGACGACGGTCCCTGCGACGAGACGGACTGGGAGCCCGATCACGCCCAGTTCGAGGACCTGATCTGGCCGCGGCTCTACAACCGGAGCGAGGGTTTCGACGCGGTGAAGGTGATGCGGTTCTGGGTCGGTCACTACGACTACAATCGGCTGGACCAGAACGCGATCCTGGGGCGCTGGCCGGGGACCGAGAATTTTCACGTCGCGACCGGTTTTTCCGGGCACGGCCTGCAGCAGGCGCCCGCGGTGGGACGCGGCATGGCGGAACTGATCCTTACGGGACGCTACGAGACACTCGACCTCTCGCCGCTTGGGCCGGAGCGCGTGTTGGAGAACCGGCCCTTCCTCGAACGCGCCGTCGTCTGAGGCGCCCGCGGGGTCAGAGCTTGTCGACGGGAACCTTGAGATAGGTGCCGCCATCCTCGTCGGGTGGTGGCATCCGGCCCGCCCGCATGTTCACCTGCAAGGACGGAATGATCAGCTTCGGCATGTCGAGCGTCCGGTCGCGCGCTTCGCGTAAGGCGACGAAGTCCGCGGCCGAGCGCGATCCGCCGATATGGACGTTGCGCGTCTTCTCCTCGGCGACCGTCGTCTCCCAGGCGAATTCGTCGCGGCCGGGCGCCTTGTAGTCATGGCCGACGAAGATCCGCGTCTCGTCCGGCAGGGCGAGGATCTTCTGGATCGAGTCGTAGAGCATTTCGGCCGAGCCGCCGGGGAAGTCACAGCGTGCGGTGCCGAAGTCCGGCATGAAGAGCGTATCGCCGACAAAGGCCGCGTCGCCGATCACATAGGTCAGACAGGCCGGCGTGTGGCCCGGCGTGTGCAGGATCCGGCCTTCGAGCGCACCGATCTCAAACCTGTCGCCTTCGCGAAACAGCCGGTCGAACTGGCTGCCGTCGCGCTGGAACTCGGTGCCCTCGTTGAAGATCTTCCCGAAGGTGTTCTGGACGACCGTGATCTTCTCGCCGATGCCGATCCGGCCGCCGAGGCGTTCCTGGATATAGGGTGCGGCCGAGAGATGATCCGCGTGGACATGGGTTTCGAGGATCCATTCGACCTGCAGACCCTTTGCGCGGATGTGCGCGATCACGCGATCGGCCGAAGCCGTGCCGGTGCGGCCCGAGGCGTAGTCGAAGTCGAGAACCGAATCCACGACCGCGGCGGCCAAGCTGCCGGGATCGACGACGACATAGCTCACCGTGTTGGTCGCCTCGTCGAAAAACGCGGTCACGTCAGGTTTCACGAGCGTCATGGTCTGCCTCCGGGATCGTCTCCACAGGATATGGTCAACGCCAAACACATATCAAGTGATGAATATGTGTGGTGAAACGCTAAAGGTCACGTCAGCGCCCGGACTCGCGCGACGAATTGGGGCAGGTCGCGGAAATCGTCGAAGTCGCCGGCGAAACGGATCTCCGAGCGCGGCACGCGAAGATACCCGGCGGAGAAGAGCAGGAACGGCATGCCGGCGGCTTCGGCGGTGTGCGCATCGACCTCGCTGTCGCCGACGAAGACGCAGTCGCCGCCGAGTGCCGCGCAGGCGGCGCGGAGCGGGGCAGGGTGGGGCTTTCGTTCGGCCAGGGTGTCGCCGGCGACGACGCAGTCGAAGAACGGCGCGAGCCCGAGCGCGTCAAGAACCGAGGCCGTCGCCGCGGCGGGCTTGTTGGTGCAGATCCCGAGCCGGTGCCCGTCGGATCTCAGCGTTCCGAGCGTCTCGCGGACATGAGGATAGACCGTCGTGAGCTCGGCGGAGCGTTCGGTGTAGTCCGCCACCAGCCGCCCGGCCAGCGCATCGTGTCGGGCCATGTCGATCCCGCGCTCGGCCATGACGCGGGCCACG
The DNA here is from genome assembly GCF_025673475.1 of Albidovulum salinarum. Taxonomy (NCBI): domain Bacteria; kingdom Pseudomonadati; phylum Pseudomonadota; class Alphaproteobacteria; order Rhodobacterales; family Paracoccaceae; genus Albidovulum; species Albidovulum salinarum. The sequence goes on from NZ_JAOVQO010000002.1 coordinate 87,850, forward strand.
AGCACCTTGGCGCCGTCGCCGACGAAGGAGCGGATCCGGGCCGGCACCATCGGTGGCTGACCCTCGGCCGCGAGCATCCTGTTCACCGCCGCCGCGAGGTCGGGCAAGCTGTCGATCAGCGTGCCGTCGAGATCGAAGATCAGCGCCGGGGCAGGGCTCACGCCGCCTTCCACTTGATCGAGCAGCCCATCGAGGCCACTTGGTGCTCCGGTCCCGTGCCAGTTTCCGCGACCATCCGCATCGCCTCGTACAGTTCGCGCTTCACGTCCGGCGCTGCGGCCTGGCGGCCCGACGCGTCGAGGCGGCCGCGATACTGAAGCTCGAGCGCCGCGTTGAAGCCGAAGAAGTCAGGCGTGCATGTCGCGCCATAAGCCTTTGCGGCTGCTTGACTCTCGTCATAAAGATAGGGGAAAGTGAAGGCGTGGCGCGCGGCTTCGGACTTCATGGCGTCGAAGCTGTCCTGCGGATAGGCCAGAGCATCGTTGGCCGAGATTGCGGCGACACCAATGCCGAGGTCCTGCAGCGCCTTCGCATCCCGGACGATGCGGTCGATCACCGACTGGACATAGGGGCAGTGGTTGCAGATGAACATGATCAGCGTGCCTTTCGGACCCGCGATCTCGGACAATGACCAGTCGCGGCCATCCGTGCCGGGCAGCGTGAAATCCACCGCTTTCCAGCCAAACTCACAGACGGGCGGAGATACTGCCATGGCGTTTTCCTCTGACTTCAGGCGGCTTCGGCCGCCTTGCGGATCGCGGCGATATTCTGGCCGTAGACCTCGGGCTTCGCAACCGAACCGCCGGAAAACACGCCCGATCCGGCCACCAGGACATCCGCGCCGGCTGCCGCGACCAACGGCGCGGTCTCGGGCGTGATGCCGCCGTCGATCTCGATATGGATCGGGCGATCGCCGATCATGGCACGCAAGGAGCGGATCTTATCTATTTGGGAATGAATGAATTTTTGCCCGCCGAAGCCGGGGTTCACCGTCATTACGCAAACCAGGTCGATGAGATCCATGACCGGCGCGACAGCGTCGGCCGGAGTTCCGGGATTGATCGCGAGGCCAGCCTTTTTTCCTGTCGCGCGAATGGCTTGCAGCGTGCGGTGGATATGCGGGCCGGCCTCGACATGAGCGGTGATGATGTCGGCGCCGGCCTCGGCGAAGGCGTCGATATAGGGATCGACCGGCGCGATCATCAGGTGCACATCCATGACCGTGCGGATATGCGGCCGGATCGCCTTGCACATGGCCGGGCCGAAGGTCAGGTTCGGCACGAAGTGGCCGTCCATCACATCGACATGAACCCAGTCGCAGCCTTGATCCTCGATGGCACGGATCTCCTGACCGAAATTCGCGAAATCGGCGGAGAGGATCGACGGGGCGATCTTGATCTTGCGGTCGAAGGGCATGGAAAGGCTCCGGGATTACTTTTCGGATCCATCTACCGTCAATCGACGCGTAACACCAGAATGCAGCTTGGTTTTGCCGCAAATACTAGCCTCGGCAGCGGTTCGCAGTCGATTTAAGTTACATAATTCGGCTTATCGGATATTGGTGTCGGAATCGACGGGCACGCCCTTCCGCCAAACTCCCGCGAGTCTCAGGTCATCCGTGAGATGGACGAAATCCGCATCGCGCCCCGGTTCCAGCATGCCGCACCGATCTGTGAGGCCAAGCACGCGCGCCGGGATCCGGCTCGCCATCGCCAGCGCACGGTCGAGCGCGACGCCAACATCGTCGCGCAACACCCGGATCGCGCGTGTAAAGTTCAGATCCGCACCCGCGAGCGTGCCGTCCGCAAGCGTGAGCCTTCCATCCCGTCTCAGGATCTCACGACCGTTCAATTCGAAACGCCGGATTCCGGTCCCTGCCGGCGCCATCGCGTCGGTCACGAGGAATATCTCGCCCGGCCCGGCCTTGGCCGCCAGCGCGGCCGCCATTGCAGCCGGATGCACATGGATGCCGTCGGCGATCAGCCCGGCGTCGAGCGCTCCGGTTGTCAGCGCCGTGCCGACGAGGCCCGGCTCCCGGTGGCCGAGTGGACTCATGGCGTTGAAGAGATGCGTGGCGAGCCGCGCGCCGGCGGTCACGGCGGCCTTGCAGGTCGCGAAATCCGCGTCGGTGTGGCCGAGGGACACGATCACGCCGGCCTCGGACAAGGCCGATATCTGCGCAAGGCTCACGCTTTCGGGCGCCAGCGTCACCATGAGCCTCGGCAACCGCCGCGCGGCGTCGAGCAGCATCGCGAGGTCGCCCTCCTCCATCGGCCGGATCAGCGCGGGATCATGGGCGCCCTTCCGGGCAAGGCTCAGATGCGGCCCCTCGAGGTGGAGCCCCGCGACACCGGATATGCCCGCGGCAATCGCCCCCTCGACCGCGTCGATCGCGGCGCGCGTCTGCGCGGACGTGTCGGTGATCAGCGTCGGCAGGAACATCAGGGTGCCGAGCCGCTCGTGGGCCTCGGCGATGCGGGCCAGGGTCGCGACGCTCGGCGCGTCGTTGAACATCACCCCGCCGCCGCCGTTGAGTTGCAGATCAACGAAGCCCGGCGCGAGAATACCACCCGGAAGCACTACCGTCTCGGTCGCGTCGGGTCGCGCCTCTGGCGGCAGGATCGCGGCGATCCGGCCCCGATCGACGAGAAGCGCACCGGGACCGAGCCGGTCGCCGTCGAAGATCATGGCACCGTGATAGAGCGTCGGCATCACTGTACCTCCAAGGCCGCCAACCGCGCCGCAAGCGCAAGCGCGCCGTCGAGCGCGCTGCCCTTCGGTGCTACGATCCTCTCGGCGAGGGCCGGAGGGAGCCATGCTGCGTAAGCTGGGCCAAGACCTCCGGCCAGGCACAGCGGCTCGCCTTCGGCCAGACCGAGCGCGGCGGTCGCGCGTTCGACATAGGCGGCCCCCTCGCCCATCAGGCGCCCGGCCACCGCGTCCCCGGCTGTGGCCGCGGCAACAATGTCCGGCGCGAGCGCGGCATACTCGGCCGGGGATGCGCTCAGTCCAAAGGCGGTGATCCCGGCGGCACCGCCGAACCTCTCCAGCGTGGCTCTTGTCAGGCGGCTCGACGGTGCCATCCCGTCATGGTCCAGCAGCGTTTCGGTCAGCAGACGGCGGCCGAGCCAGGCGCCCGAGGACTGGTCGCCAAGCGCGAAGCCCCAGCCGCCGACGCTGCGGATCCTGCCGCCGGTCTGGCGGCCGATGAAAGACCCGGTGCCGATCGCCGCGACCACGCCGTCATCCAGCCCGAGCGCGCCCGCGATCATCGTCGGCTGATCGTCGGTGACGGTGACGCGGGCAAACGGCAGCCCTGCGACGACCCGGTCGGCCATCGCTGCGTCCATGACGCCCGCCAACCCGAGATGCGCAACCGCTTGCCCGAGTGCGGCTTTGGGCAGACCGGCGGCCTTCGCGAGGCGCGGCAGCAGGCTCGCGATCCGCGCCATCGCGCCGGCGAAGTCCGAGACGTTCGCGGGCCCGCCGACCACTTCGACACGCTTGCCGGACCCGAGGCACAGCGCCGCCCGACAAGACGTGCCGCCGCCGTCAAGGCCGATCAGGATTGGCGCCTCGACCATGTTCTCGATCCCGTCCTCTCAGCGATGCCCAGTCGAAGATTGACGATGGTCTCTTCAGGTAATGACGTCCGGCCCCGCGCGACCGGTTCGGCTCCGTATTCCGGCGAGCGTCTCCGCAGCCTCCAGAACCGGCGCGAGCGCGGTCTGGACCTCCTCCGAAAGCCCGTCCGGCCCCGCCACATGGCGTTCGAGGTACAGCCGGATCGTCGCGCCCTCGGTCCCGGTTCCGGAGAGCCGCAGCACCACGCGCGAACCGTCGGTGAAGACGATCCGCAACCCCTGCCCCCGCGAGACCGATCCGTCGACCGGATCGGCATAGGCGAAGTCGTCGGCAGCCGCGACGGTGAGGCCCGCGATCTCCTGCCCCGGCAACTCCGGGAGCTTCGCGCGCAGGGTCGCCAGCACCGCTTCGGCAACGTCTGACGGCAGCGCCTCGTAATCGTGCCGGGAGTAGTAGTTCCGGCCGAATCGGCGCCAGTGGCCATTGAGGATTTCTGAAACGCTTTCAGTGCGTTCCGCAAGGATATTCAGCCAAAGAAGAACCGCCCAGAGCCCGTCCTTCTCACGCACGTGATCCGATCCGGCGCCGAAGCTCTCTTCGCCGCAGAGCGTCGCGCGGCCGGAATCGAGGAGGTTGCCGAAGAACTTCCAGCCGGTCGGCGTCTCATGGCAGCCGATGCCGAGCGCGGCGGCGACCCGGTCCACCGCCGCGGAGGTCGGCATCGAGCGGGCGACGCCCTTCAGCCCGTCCCGGTATCCCGGCGCGAGATGGGCATTGGCGGCGAGTACGGCGAACCCGTCCGAGGGCGCGACGTAGATGCCGCGGCCGACGATCATGTGGCGGTCGCCGTCCCCGTCGGAAGCCGCGCCGAGGTCGGGCGCCTCGGGGCCGAACATGCGCTCCATGAGATCATGCGCCCAGGTCGGGTTGGGATCGGGATGCATGCCGCCGAAATCCGGCAGCGGCTCGGCATTGACGACGGTGCCCGGTGCCGCGCCGAGGCGGTTCTCGAGGATCTCGCGGGCGTAGGGACCGGTCACGGCGCACATCGCGTCGAACCGCATCCTGAAGCCGCGCGCGAACATCGCGCGGATCGCGTCGAAGTCGAACAGGTTTTCCATCAGCGCGGCATAGTCGGCGACCGGGTCTATGACGGAAATCTCCATCCCGCCAATCTCTTGCGTGCCGATCCTCGACAAGTTCACATCCGCCGCGTCGGCAATGAAATACTCGTCGATCACCTTCGTCCGGGCGTGGATCGCCTCGGTCATCGCCTCTGGCGCCGGGCCGCCATTGGCGGTGTTGAACTTGACCCCGAAATCCGCCTCCAGCCCGCCGGGATTGTGCGAGGCCGATAGGATGATGCCGCCGTCGGCGTGGTTGAGCCGGATCAGATGCGAGGCCGCGGGCGTCGACAGAAGCGCATATTGGCCGACGATCACCCGCCGCGCGCCATTGGCCGCAGCCATCTTCAGGATCACCTGCGCCGCGCGTTCGTTGAAGTAGCGCCCATCGCCCCCGACAACATAGGTCTTACCCTTCGCGCCGCCGGTCGCGTCGAAGATCGACTGGACGAAGGTTTCGAGATAACCCTCTGACATGAAGACCTTCGTCTTCTTCCTCAATCCCGAGGTTCCGGGCTTCTGCCCGTCCTTCGGACTGCACGTCACACGCATCAATTGCTCCCTCTCGGCCCGGTTCCGGGCCTACATCAGGCTGGTCACCCAGAGGATCGTTGCATCCTCGGCGCTCAGCGAAATCACGTTGTGGCCCATCGTCGCGTCGTAATAGGCGCTGTCGCCACGGCGCAGATCGACGGGTTCGTAGAACTCTGTGTACAGCCGGACGACTCCGGTCAGGACATAGAGGAACTCCTCGCCGTCATGGCGGACCCAGCCGTCGAACTCCTCGATCGCGCGTGCCCGGATACGCGCGGTATAGGGCAGCATCTGCTTGGCCCGCAGCGCGCCGGCGAGCAGCCGGTGCTCGTAGGTCGCGGTGGCGTGGGCCTGGCCCTCGGTTGCCTTGGTCACCGCCATCCGCCCCGAGATCTGCGCCTTCGACGGCGGCGTGAAGAGCTGGGGCACCGTGATCGACAGGCCCTCGGCGAGCTTCTTCAACGCCTCGTAAGTCGGTGACATCTGGCCGTTCTCGATCTTCGAGAGGGTCGAGCGCGCGAGCCCCGCCTGCCCCGCAGCCTGTTCCAGTGTCCAGCCGCGCTCCTTTCTCAGGTCGCGCACTCGCTGGCCGAGGTTGAGCGGCTCGGCCGGCTCGCTCTCGGCGCCGTCCGCACGGGCGATGCGGATCATTCCGGTCGGGTCGATGTCGCTCATCTGATCATTCCAAGAGGGTCACCAGTGCAATAGCGCCATTCCACCCCGGCTTGCAACGGCTGGACGGGCGGCGTAGCGAGGGGCATGCGCTCCGTTACCGATCCTCTGCCCTGGCCCGCCTGCCCCGCGCCGTTCAACCTTGCGCGGCATGTGCTTGCCGCCGCCGGGTCCCGGCCTGACCATGTCGCGCTGCAGATCCTGCGGCCCTCGGGTGCCGAACGTTGGAGCTACGGTCGGCTCGAGGCCGCCGTGCGCGGCGTGGCGACCGGTCTTCTGGAGCGGGGGCTTGTGCCCGGCGACCGGGTGATGCTGCGGCTCGGCAACGGAGTCGCCTTTCCGCTCGCCTTCCTCGGCGCGGTGACTGCGGGGCTGGTGCCGGTGCCGACCGCGGCGGGCCTCACATCCGGCGAGGTGGCCCGGCTCTGTGCCGCGCTCGCGCCGAAGCTGATCGTCGCGGGCGAGGGTATCGCCCTGCCCGATCCCGCCCCCTGCCCGGTCCTGAGCGAAGCCGAGCTCCGCGGCTTCGAGGCGCGCCCGCCCGCCGACTGGGCGCTCGGCGATCCAGACCGGCTCGGCTATGTCGTCTTCACCTCGGGCACCTCCGGCCGTCCGCGGGCCGTCGCCCATGCCCATCGCGCGGTCTGGGCCCGTGGCATGATGGCCGGGGGCTGGACCGGCATAGGCGCAGAGGACCGGCTGATGCATGCCGGGGCGCTGAACTGGACCTACACGCTCGGCACCGGGCTCTTCGATCCCTGGGTGGCCGGTGCCACCGCGCTGGTCGCCGCAGAGGGCGTGGCGACCGAGCAGCTCCCGCTTCTGGCGAAGCGGTTCGACGTCACGGTTTTTGCCGCTGTTCCCGGCGTTTATCGCAAGCTCCTCGCGCAAGGAGGACCGCTCGTCCTGCCCCGGCTCCGGCATGGTCTGTCGGCCGGCGAAAAACTCCCGCTGGCGATTCGCCAGGCCTGGCGCGACGCTACCGGCACCGACCTGCACGAGGCGATGGGAATGTCGGAATGCTCGACCTTCCTCTCATCCAGCCCGCTTCGCCCCGCGCCCGATGGCGCGACCGGCTATCCGCAGCCGGGCCGCAGGATCGCGGTTCTCGGGGGCAACGGTCTTCCCGCCGAACGCGGCGAGGCGGGCATCCTCGCCGTGCATCGCACCGATCCCGGACTGTTCCTTGGCGTGCTCGAAGGCGATACATTTGCCCCTCTCGAGGGCGACTGGTTCCAGACCGGCGACATGGTGACGATGGCCGAAGATGGCGCGATCACCTCGCTGGGCCGCGCCGACGACATGATCAACGCAGGCGGTTTCCGCGTCTCGCCGGCCGAGATCGAAGCCGCGCTGAACAGCCATCCCGGCGTCGGCGCCAGCGCGGCGGTCGAACTCAAGGTCAAGGCCGATGCCAGCGTCATCGCCCTCTTCTACATCGGGGAGGCACCCGAGGCCGAACTGGCGGCGCATGCCGAAGCCTGCCTCGCGCGCTACAAGCAGCCGCGGCTCTATCTTCGCCGCGACGCCTTGCCGGTGACCGCGAACGGCAAGATCAATCGCCGCGCGCTACGTGAGGAATGGAAGGAAACACCATGATCCGGCTCGATATTCTTTCTGACATTGCCTGCCCCTGGTGTTATGTCGGAAAAGCCTATCTCGATCGTGCGCTCGAGGCCCATCCGGAGCATCCGTTCGTCATCGAGTGGCATCCCTACCAGCTCAATCCCGAGATGCCGAAGGAAGGCATGGACCGGCACGCCTACATGGAGGCGAAGTTCGGCGGCCGCGAAGGCGCCGCCCGCGCCGATGCGCCGCTCGTCAGCCACGCCGCCGAGGCCGGAATCGAGCTCAACCTCGACCGGGTGCAGCGGGCACCGAACACGCTCGACGCGCACCGGCTGATCCACTGGGCCGGGTTCGAGGGCCGACAGACGGCGATGGTCTCGGCGTTGTTCCGCGCGCTCTGGCGCGACGGGCGCGATGTCGGCGATGCCGATACGCTGGCCGATATCGCCGGCGAGGTCGGCCTCGACCGGGACATGATGCGCCGTCTCCTCGATGGCGATGGCGATGTGGAGGAGATCCGCGCCCGGATCGAGCATGCCCGCGAGCGCGGCGTGAACGCGGTCCCGACCTTCATCATCGCCGAGCGCCATGTGCTTCAGGGCGCCCAGCCGACCGCGACATGGGGTAAGATCGTCGAGGAACTGTCTGAGCGCATTGCCGAATTGCGCAGGAATAGCGAGACGTGACCACCGCAGCCGACATCGCGCCGGCCCGGCGCCTGCCCCTGCCGGAGTTCGTGGCGCTTCTCGCGATGATGTTCGCGATGACCGCCTTCTCGATCGACGCGATGCTGCCGGCCATGCCGGAGATCGCGGTGGAACTCGCGCCCGCGGCGCCGAACCGGGCGCAACTGATCATCACCAGCTTCGTCTTCGGCATGGGGCTCGGCACCTTCGTGACCGGCCCGCTCTCGGACGCGTTCGGCCGCCGTGTGGTGATCATTGGCGGCGCGTTGCTCTACTGCCTCGGCGCGCTGTTGGCCTGGGCGGTGCCGACGTTGGAACTGGTGCTGGCGGCGCGGATCCTCCAGGGGCTCGGCGTCGCGGGGCCGCGCGTTGCCGGATTGGCGCTGGTCCGAGACCTCTATGCCGGACGCGAGATGGCGCGGCTGATCTCGTTCGTGATGATGGTCTTCGCGCTGGTGCCCGCGGTGGCCCCGCTCTTCGGCTCTTTCATCATCGCGGGATTCGGCTGGCGCGCGATCTTCATGGCCTTCGTTCTCTTCGCGCTGCTCAGCATGTCGTGGTTCGGCCTGCGCCAGGCCGAGACGCTGCCCAGGGAACGGCGCCGTGCCTTCTCTCCCGCCCCGCTCCTCGCCGCGGCGTGCGAGGTGGCGTCCCACCGGCTCGTGATCCTGGTGATGCTGGTTCTGACGCTGGTTTTCGGAAGCCTCTTTGCGACCCTCGCCTCCACCCAGCAGGTCTTCGACCAGAGCTTCGGCCGGGCCGAGAGCTTTCCGAGATGGTTCGCGCTGATCGCCGTGATCGCCGCGAGCGCAAGCCTGCTCAACGCGCGGCTCGTGACGCGGCTCGGAATGCGGCGCCTTGCGACCGCGAGCTTCGCCTTGCAGGCGGTGAATTCCGGGGTCATCGCGGCTGTGTTCGCGCTCGGCCTCGTGCCGGAATGGTTTGGCTTCTGGCTCTATCTCTATTGGACGACAACGGTTTTCTTCATGCTCGGCACGACGATCGGCAACCTGAACGCGCTCGCGCTGGAGCCGATGGGACATATCGCGGGAACGGCCGCCTCGCTGGTCACTGCGCTCGCGACAGTACTCTCGGTGGCGGTCGCAGAGCCTGTCCGGCTCGCCTTCGATGGCACGCCCGTGCCGTTGATGGCCGGCGTCTTCGCCTGCTCCGTTGTGGCGCTGCTGCTGATGCTCCTGTTGCCAAGGTCCGAGGGGTGAGCCGCCGCGGCCGCCGGGGTCAGCCTTGGCGGACCTTCTCGGCAAGCTCGCGGGCGATCGCAAAGACCCCCTTGATCTTGTCGCTGTCCTTGCTCCAGTCGCGCCGGACGATGACCTTGTTGTCCTTGATCTTGGCCATTCCCCGCTCGGCCTGCAGATAATCCACGAGGCCCGCCGGATTGGGGAACTTGTCCATGTGGAACTGCACCGTCGCGCCCTTCGGGCCGGCGTCGAGCCGGCCGATATGCGCCCGCCGGCACATCGCCTTGATCCGCATGACCACGAGCAGCGTGTTGACCTCCTTCGGCACCGGGCCGAAGCGGTCGATGAGCTCGGCGGCGAAGCCTTCGAGTTCCACCTTCGTCGTGAGCGAGGAGAGCCGGCGGTAGAGCCCGAGACGCACGTCAAGATCGGGAACGTAGCTGTCCGGGATCATCACCGGCACACCGAGATTGATCTGCGGCGACCATTGGCCGTCCTCGGCGGTGGGCGTCTCGAGATCGCCGGCCTTGATCCTGGCGATCGTGTCCTCAAGCATCGATTGATAAAGTTCGTAGCCTACCTCGTTGATATGACCGGATTGTTCTTCGCCGAGAATATTGCCGGCGCCGCGCAGGTCGAGGTCCTGCGAGGCAAGGTTGAACCCCGCCCCGAGGCTGTCGAGGCTGCCGAGGAGGCGCAGCCGTTTCTGCGCGTTCGGCGTGAGCGGCAGGCGCGGCTTCGTGGTGAGGTAGCAATAGGCCCGCAGCTTCGACCGCCCCACCCGGCCGCGGATCTGGTAGAGCTGCGACAGGCCGAACATGTCCGCCCGGTGCACGACCATCGTGTTCGCGGTCGGAATGTCGAGCCCGCTCTCGACGATGGTCGTCGCCAGGAGCACGTCGTACTGGCCGTCGTAGAACGCGTTCATCCGCTCGTCGAGTTCGCCCGCCGCCATCTGGCCGTGCGCGATGACATAGCTGACCTCGGGCACATGGGTCTTCAGGAACTCCTCGATCCCGGGCAGGTCCTTGATGCGCGGGACGACGTAGAAGCTCTGGCCGCCACGGTAGCGTTCGCGCAGGAGCGCCTCGCGGATGGTCACGCTGTCAAACTCGCTGACATAGGTGCGGATCGCCAGACGGTCGATCGGCGGAGTGCCGATTATGCTGAGATCCCGGACACCTGTGAGCGAAAGTTGAAGCGTGCGCGGGATCGGGGTCGCGGTCAGGGTGAGGACATGGATCTCCGACCGCATCTCCTTCAGCCGCTCCTTGTGGGTGACACCGAAATGCTGCTCCTCGTCGATGACGAGAAGGCCGAGATTGCGGAACTTCATTCCCTTGGCGAGCACCGCATGGGTGCCGATGACGATATCCACCGTGCCCTCGGCCAGACCCTCGCGCGTCTGCGCCGCGTCGCGGGCGGAAACGAAGCGCGAGAGCGGCCGCACGGTGATCGCGGTGCCCCGGAAGCGGTCCGAGAAGGTCTTGAAATGCTGGCGGGCGAGCAGCGTCGTCGGCGCGATCACCGCGATCTGGACCCCGGACATCGCGGCGATGAAGGCGGCGCGCATCGCCACCTCGGTCTTGCCGAAGCCGACATCGCCGACGACGAGCCGGTCCATCGGGCGGCCCTCGGCGAGATCCCCCGCCACCTCCTCGATGGCGGACAGCTGGTCGTCGGTCTCCTGGTAGGGGAAGCGCGCGGCGAAGGCGTCCCATTCGTGATGCGGCGCCTCGAGGATCGGCGCCTTGCGCAGCAGCCGCTCGGCCGCGACCCGCATCAGCCGCTCGGCGATCTGGCGGATACGCTCCTTGAGCTTCGCCTTCTTCGCCTGCCAGGCACCGCCGCCGAGCTTGTCGAGCAGCCCCTCCTCGTGGCCGTAGCGGCTGAGAAGCTCGATGTTCTCGACCGGCAGGTAGAGCCGGTCGCCGCCGGCATACTCGAGCGCCACACAATCATGCGGCGCGCCGAGCGCGGTGATCGTCTCGAGCCCGGTATAGCGGCCGACGCCGTGGTCGACATGGACCACGAGGTCACCCGGCGAAAGCGATTGAGCTTCGGTCAGGAAGTTCTCGGCCTTCCTGCGCTTTTTCGCGCCGCGGATCAGCCGCTCGCCAAGCACGTCCTGCTCGGAGATCACGGTGAGCCCGCCACCCTCGAACCCGTGTTCGAGCGCCCAGACCGCAAGGAACAGCCCGCCCTTGCCCTCGGGCACGTCGCGAATGTCGCGGGTAAGCGTGGTGCCCAGCACCTCCTCGTCTTCCAGGAGGCCCTTGAGGCGCTCGCGCGCGCCTTCGGAATAGGAGGCGACCACCACCTGTCCATCCGCGCGGCGCGCGTTCAGATGGTCGGCCAGCGCGCTGAAGAGATTGACGTTTTCAAGCTGGCGCTCGGGCGCGAAGTTGCGACCGATCCGGCCGCCGGCGTCAAGGACACCGGGCCCGGTCGCCTGCGGCAGCTCGACGAACTGGATCACCCGGTGACCAGCAATAGCCACCTGCCAGCCGGCATCGTCGAGATACATCAATTCCGGCGCGCAGGGCTTGTAGACGGAATCCAGCCGGTCCTTGCGCCGCATCGCCTCGCGCCGGGTGTCGTATTGATCCTCGATCCCCTCCCAGCGCGAAAGCCGCGCCGGGGTGAGCTGGTCGTCGAGCATCACGCTCGCGCCGGGCAGGTAGTCGAACAAGGTCTCCAGCCGTTCGTGGAAAAATGGAAGCCAATGCTCCATCCCGGCGTGCTTGCGTCCCGCGCTCACCGCCTCGTAAAGCGGATCGTCGGTGCCGGCGGCGCCGAACTCGATGCGGTAGTTCTGCCGGAAGCGGGTGATCGCCGCCTCGTCGAGGATGATCTCGGAGACCGGCGCGAGTTCTACTGCGGTCAGCTTCTCGGTCGTTCGTTGCGTTGCCGGATCGAAGCGTCGGGCGCCGTCGAGCACGTCGCCGAACAGGTCGAGCCGGACCGGGCCGCCCTCGCCCGGCGGGAAGATATCGATGATGCCGCCGCGGACGGCGTAGTCGCCGGGTTCCGTTACGGTCGGGCTTTGCGAGAAGCCCATGCGGACGAGGAAGCCGCGAAGGGCGGCCTCGTCGATCCGCTGGCCGACGCGGGCGGTAAACGAGGCGGCGGCCAACACCTCGCGCGCGGGAAGGCGCTGCGTCGCGGCGCTGAGCGTGGTCAGGAGGATGAACGGCCCCGGCAGGCCCTGCGCAAGTGCCGCGAGCGTCGCCATCCGGGTCGCGGAGACATCGGCATTCGGCGAGACGCGGTCGAAGGGCAGGCAGTCCCAGGCCGGGAAGGTCAGTACCAGTGCGTCGGGCGCGAAGAAGGCGAGCGCGGCCCGCATCGCTTCCATACGCTTGTCGTCGCGCGCGACATGAAGGACGGGCGCGCCCTTCGCCAGCTCACGGGCGAGGAGGCGGGCGTCGAATCCCTCGGGCGCGCCGGAGAGCGTGATATGGGCAGGCGTGGTCATCGCCCTCACCTATCCCGCCCGGCGCAGGAGTCAACCGGGCAGGATCGAGAGGTTCATGTTCTGCAGCATGCCCCAGAACGCGGTGACGAAGATCGAGACGATTCCGATCGCCTGGACCATGATCCGATGCATCGAAAGCCGCCGGCGCAGAACTTCTCCCTGCTCGTCATGCTCCTCGATCCGGGCCGCCGTCGCCAGGCTGAGCAAGCCGACCAGCGACATGGGCAGCGCGATCAGAAAGATCGCCTGGCAGAATTCCACCCGGTAGAGGAAGCCCAGAAGCCCGAGAGTGGTGAGCACGAAGCTGAACATGGCCATCAGGATCACGCCGGCTTCGCGGCCGATATAAAGGATCCGCGTCACATTGACCCGCACGATGTCCTGAAGATCCTGCTCCGCTTTCCCGCCCAATCGGCGTGCGCGCATCACCATGTCGAACGGGATGCCAAGCACCCGGTGCGATGCTGCCGACCAGGTGACCGCCAAAGCGATCCAGTACCAGAGGTTCGAGAACGATCGAAAGTCGATCAGGTCGTGAAGCGTTTGCGTAAAGTCCAAGGCGTTTCCCCGATGCCTGCCGGTTCGATGCTAGCGGCGCGCTGCGGCGGTTTCCACCCTTGAGATATGGTGCGAACCGTGCAACCCGTATTTTCGACCGCAGAGAAGAGACCGCGACATGACCCCGATCCAGGCCCCCTACCCCGCCACCCGATTCCGGCGCCTGCGCCGCACGGCCGCCCTGCGCGATCTCGTGGCCGAAACCCGGCTCGGCGTGAGCGACCTGATCTGGCCTATCTTCGTCACCGACGTTCCCGGCGCCGACGTGGCCGTGCCTTCGATGCCGGGCGTGTCACGGTTGACCGTCGAGGGCGCGGTGCGCGCCGCCGAGGAGGCGGCAAGGCTCGGGATTCAGGCCCTCTGCCTCTTTCCCTACACCGATCCCACGACGAAGACCGAAGCCTGCGAAGAGGCCTGGAACCCCGAGAACCTCTCCAACCGCGCCGTACGCGCGATCAAGGCGGCGGTGCCGGAGCTCGCGGTGATGACCGACGTGGCGCTCGACCCCTACAACGCCAATGGCCACGACGGGCTCGTGCGGGACGGAATCATCCTCAACGACGAAACGGTCGAGGCGCTGGTCAGGATGGCGCTCGCCCAGGCCGAGGCGGGGGCCGACATTATCGGCCCCTCGGACATGATGGACGGACGGATCGGCGCGATGCGTGCCGGGCTAGAGGCGGCGGGTCACAAGGACGTGGCGATCCTGAGCTATGCCGCGAAGTATGCCTCCGCCTTCTACGGCCCGTTCCGCGACGCCGTCGGCGCGTCCGGCGCCCTGAAGGGCGACAAGAAGACCTACCAGATGAACCCGGCGAACCGTGACGAGGCGCTGAGGCTCGTCGCCCGCGACCTGTCTGAAGGGGCGGACATGGTGATGGTCAAGCCGGGGCTTGCCTATCTCGACATCTGCGCCGCGGTGAAGGCCGAGTTCGGCGCGCCGACCTTTGCCTACCAGGTCTCTGGCGAATACGCGATGCTCAAGGGCGCAATCCTGAACGGCTGGGTGAAGGAGGAGGTGATCCTCGAAAGCCTGCTCGCGTTCCGGCGCGCGGGATGCGACGGGATCCTCACCTATTTCGCCCCAGACATCGCGCGTATCCTGCGCGGCTGATCCGGCGAGGTCTCGCGGAGTTGAACGCGTGCTGCGCAAGTCTTGATGACAGGGCGGGCAATCTGCACTATAGATGGTGTTGAAACGGCCAGATAAGGTCGACGTCGGCATTGAGAGCGGAGCAGCGAGATGAGCGGACTTACCCGTCGCGGAGCAATTCTTTATGGCAGCGCCCTGTTGGGGCTTTCGGCTTGCGGCAACGGGGTGGGAGGTTCCGGCGCGGCGCAACTCGACGCGCGGGTCGACGCCACGCGGGATTTCCTGCGCGATCGCTATCCGGGCACGGTCGATCTGACGAACCGGGCCTCCGGTGTGCTCTACATGCCGCTGATGACCGAGGCCGGTCTCTTCTTCGGTGGCGCCTACGGGCAGGGCGCGCTCCGGATCAACGACATCACCGTCGACTACTACTCGGCGACCCAGGCGAGCTGGGGCCTGCAGGTCGGCGCGCAGCAATACGCCCATGCGCTGTTCTTCATGACGCCGCAGGCGCTCGCCGACTTCCGCAGGGCCGACGGCTGGGTTGCCGGCGCGGACGCGAAATATGCCACGCCCGAGGGCGGCGGATCGCTCGGTGCCGACACGACAACGACGACCTCGCCGGTCGTGGCGATGGTCTTCGGCCAGGCGGGCTTTATCGCTGGCGCGACAGTCGAAGGCACGAAGTACACGCGGATCATTCCCTGAAGATTTCGTTCGGCGCGGCGCCGGACGGATCGAAGCGGGGGGCTGTCTGCCCCCCGCGCCCCCCGAGAGTATTTGAGGACAGAAAGTGAGACAGGCCGCGGCCGCTTTCTGTCCTTAAATACTCCGGGGGAATCCCCGCGCAAGCGGGGATGGGGGCAGCGCCCCCTTCCGACGCCGCAGCAGTTCTACGGTCAGTCGAGCTTTCTGAGCCGGGCGATCAGGCTTGACGTGTCCCAGCGGCCGCCGCCCATCTTCTGCACGTCCTTGTAGAACTGGTCGACGAGCGCCGTAACCGGCAGGCTCGCGCCGTTCTCGTCCGCGGTGGCGAGGCAGATGCCGAGATCCTTGCGCATCCAGTCGACCGCGAAGCCGTAGTCGAACTTCCCCTCAGCCATGGTCTTGTGGCGGTTGACCATCTGCCACGATCCGGCTGCGCCCTGGCTGATCACCTCCACGAGTTCCTCGATATCGAGCCCGGCCTTCTCGGCGAAGTGGAGCCCCTCGGAGAGGCCCTGGACGAGACCGGCGATGCAGATCTGGTTGGCCATCTTGGCGAGTTGCCCCGCGCCGGTATCGCCGAGGCGCCGGCAGATCCGGGCATAGGCGGCGATGACCGGCTCGGCGCGCACATAGTCCGCCTCGGGGCCGCCGCACATCACCGAGAGCACGCCGTTCTCCGCCCCGGCCTGACCACCCGAGACCGGCGCGTCGACATAGCCGATCCCGCGTTCGGCCGCGCTCGCCGCCAGTTCGCGGGTGACGGCGGCCGAGACCGTCGTGTGATCGACGAAGACCGCGCCCTTCGACATTCCGGAGAACGCGCCGTCCTCGCCGGTGCAGATCATGCGCAGGTCGTCGTCATTGCCGACGCAGGCCATCACGAAATCGGCGCCCCGGGCCGCCTCCGCCGGCGTCGGGGCCGCGGCGCCGCCATGCCTGGCCACCCAGGCCTCGGCTTTCGCGGGCGTGCGGTTGTAGACCGTGACCTCGTGCCCCCTGGCAGCAAGATGGCCGGCCATCGGAAAGCCCATCACGCCCAAGCCGAGAAATGCCAACCTCGCCATCTCATCCTCCCAAGATCATTGCGGTTCAGCCCGTTCTGCCCTAGTTAACCGCCCTGCCCGTGCCGTCAACCGGTCCCATGGGGCGGCGCCGGCATCGGGCGCGCCGTCTTGTGACCTGATCCGAGCCCCGACCTTCATGGCAACCGTGTTTCGCTGGCTTCTGCGTATCTTCACCGGGCTGGTCGTCCTGGCCGCGGCGGCGTTGGGACTGAGCTACTACTTCGCGTCGCGCTCGCTGCCGGACTATGACGAGGACTTCCGCGTGACCGGTGTCACCGCGTCGGTCGAGATCGTGCGCGACACCGCCAACGTGCCGCATGTCTTCGGGGCAAGCGATTCCGACGTCTTCTTCGCGCTCGGCTTTGTTCACGCGCAGGACCGGCTCTGGCAGATGACCATGTTGCGGCGCACCGCGCAGGGCCGGCTTGCGGAGGTTTTCGGGACCGCGAGCGTCAAGACCGACGAACTGATGCGCCGGCTCGATCTCTACGGCCTCGCTGTTAAGTCGGTCGCGGCGCAGGACGAGACGACGAAGGCGGCGCTGGAGGCCTATGCCAAGGGGGTCAACGCCTGGATCGGCATCGTCAACGAAGAGGCGAAGGGCCGCGGCGCGCCGGAGTTCTTCCTCTTCTCGAACGAGATCCCCTATTGGCAGCCGGCCGATTCCATCGCGATCCTGAAGCTGATGGCGATGCGGGCGACCGGGCAGATCGAGTCCGAGGTCCTCACCGCCCGGCTGTCGCTCCTGTCGCAGGACTGGGCGCGCGACCTGATGCCCGACGTTCCCGGCAAGGGCGTGGCCGCGTTGCCGCCCTATGCGAGCCTGATGCCGGGCGTGAAGCGTTCCTTCGCCGCACTCGAACGCGTCCATAACCCGTTGTCGCCGGTGGCCACGATGCCGTTCGCCGGCGCCTCCAACGCCTGGGCCGCCGCGCCGAACCGCTCGGCCGCCGGCGGCTCGCTTTTGGCCAATGACCCGCATCTCGATCTCAGCGCGCCCTCGCTCTGGTACCTCGCACGCCTCGAACTCGAGACCGGCGGTGTCATCGGGGGCACGATCCCGGGCATTCCCGCCGTCCTCACCGGACGCAATGCCGGGCTTGGCTGGGGGATCAGCACCGCCTGGCTCGACGACCAGGACATCCGGATGGAGGAGCTCAATCCCGCCGATCCGGAACGCTACCGGACCCAGGACGGCTGGAAGCCCTTCGTCAACCGCCGTTCAATCATCGAGGTCAAGGACGCGCCGCCGGTGACCGTGACGCTCCGGTGGAGCGACAACGGCCCGATCATTCCGGGCTCTCACTTCGACCTTGCCTCCGTCACCCCGCCCGGCCATGTCGCGGCGCTGAACTGGACCGCGCTCGATCCGGCAGACAGGTCGATGACCTCGGCGATGAAGTTGATGCACGCCCAATCGGTCGAGGACGGCATCGAGGCGGGCAAGGATTTCGTCGCACCGGCGCAGAATGTGGTCATGGCGGATGCTGAAGGGATCGCGATGGTGATGTTCGGCGCCATGCCCGAGCGCCCTGCTGCGATGCAGGGTCAGGGCCGCCTGCCCGCGCTCGGCTGGAAGCCGGAAAACCGCTGGACCGGACGGATGCCCTATTCGGACAATCCGCGCTTTCTCAATCCCGGGGGCGGGATCGTCGGAAACACCAACAACAAGACAGTCGACCGTCCGTTCCCGAACCATGTCGCCTTTCGCTGGGGCGACACCCAGCGGGTCCAGCGCTGGACCCGGCTGATGCAGGAGCGCGAGGTCCACAGCCGCGAGAGCTTCATCGCGGCCCAGCTCGACACCGTGTCTCCGGCCGCCCGCACCTTGCTGCCCCTCATCGCGGCCGACCTCTGGTTCACCGGCGAGGCCGCGCCCACCGGCACGCAGGAACGTCTCCGGCAGACCGCGCTCGAGGTACTGGCCGAGTGGGACGGCGACATGAACGAACACCTGCCCGAACCGCTGATCTACGCGGCCTGGGTCAGGGCGCTCCAGAACCGGCTGATCCGCGACGAACTCGGACCGCTTGCCGACTCCTTCTCCCATGTCGAGCCGCTGTTCATCGAACGCGTGTACCGCGACATCGACGGCGCCTCGCGCTGGTGCGACGTGATGCAGTCCGCGCCGATCGAGACCTGCGCCGAGGTTGCGAGTCTCGCGCTCGACGACGCGGTTCTCGAACTGTCGGAGCGCTACGGATCGAACGTCGAGAGCTGGCGCTGGGGCGACGCCCACCAGGCGGCGCAGGACCATCCGGTTCTGGGGCGCACGCCGTTCCTCAAGTGGGTCGTGAACATCCGCCAGTCGAAGAGCGGCGGGGACCACACGCTCGACCGCGGGCTCACGGCCGGCAACGGCGACGAGCCGTTTCTCAACGTGAACGGCGCCGGCTACCGCGGGGTCTACGACTTCGCCGATCCCGACAGTTCGGTCTTCATCATCTCGACGGGACAGTCGGGCCATCCCCTGAGCCGCCATTACGACGATCTTAGCGTTCTGTGGCGCCGGGGCGAATATGTACCGATGTCGCTCGACCCCGAACTCGCGCGCGCCGCGGCGACCGGGATCATGGTCCTGACGCCGACCGGTACGCCGTAGCCGCCCATGCCGCGGCGCCAAACCCGGCGGCCTCAGCCGGGCTGGCTGTCCGTGTCCCGGAGCGCCTCGAACGCCGCCTTCTGCCGCGCGCTCCAGCGCACGGTGACGTGGTGACCGTCCTCGCAGTCGGCCTCTGTCACGACGACGCCTTCGCGGTGGAGCCAGGCCCGCGCGCGGCCGGCGGTGAAGGGCAGGACCAGTTCGACCTCGTAGCGCTCGTCATCGAGCGCGGTGGTGATTGCGTCGAGCAATGCCGCAAGCCCCTCCCCGGTAAGCGCCGAGACGGCGTGAACCTCGGGCTTGCGGGCGTCCTGAACCAGGAGTGCCTCGCGCAGCGGTGGGGCCAGCATGTCGATCTTGTTCCAGACCTCGAACATCGGCACCTCTTCCGAGACCCCGAGGCTTTCGAGGATCTCGCCGACATCGGCGGCCTGCTCTTCGGTCTCGGGATGGGCAATGTCGCGCACATGCAGGATCAGGTCGGCTTCCAGCACCTCCTCGAGCGTCGCGCGGAACGCCGCGACGAGCTGTGTCGGCAGGTCCGAGATGAAGCCCACCGTGTCCGACAGGATCACCTTCTTGCCCGATGGCAGCACCACCCCGCGCATGGTCGGGTCGAGCGTGGCGAAGAGCATGTCCTTGGCCAGCACTTCCGCCCCGGTCATGCGGTTGAAGAGCGTCGACTTGCCGGCGTTGGTGTAGCCGACGAGCGCCACGATCGGGAACGGCACCTTGCGCCGTGCCGCGCGGTGCAACTCGCGCGTCTTCACCACCTTTTCGAGCTGGCGGCGGATCTTCACGACCTCTTCGTCGATCGCACGCCGGTCGGCTTCGATCTGGGTCTCGCCGGGGCCGCCGACGAAGCCGAGTCCGCCGCGCTGACGTTCGAGATGGGTCCAGGCGCGCACGAGCCGCGTGCGCTGGTAGTTCAGCGCCGCGAGCTCGACCTGCAGCACGCCCTCGCGGGTCCGCGCCCGGTCGGCGAAGATCTCGAGGATCAGGCCGGTCCGGTCGAGGAGCTTGACCTTCCACTCCTTCTCGAGGTTGCGCTGCTGGACCGGGCTCACCGGACCGTCGACCAGCACAAGATCGACACCGGCCTCGGCGAAGCGAAGGCCCAGTTCCTCGATCTTGCCGGAGCCGAACAGCATTCCGGGATGCACCTTGCCCAGACGCACG
Organism: Albidovulum salinarum; assembly: GCF_025673475.1. Classification (NCBI taxonomy): domain Bacteria; kingdom Pseudomonadati; phylum Pseudomonadota; class Alphaproteobacteria; order Rhodobacterales; family Paracoccaceae; genus Albidovulum; species Albidovulum salinarum. The sequence goes on from NZ_JAOVQO010000002.1 coordinate 107,904, forward strand.
ACGTCCGCACCGACCACGGCGATATCGGGCAACGCCGCGGCAAGCGCCACCGCCTCGGCAAGCGCATGCTCCGGCAGGCGACGCGTCCGCGCCGTTTTCAGATCTGGATGAAGGACGTAGGCCCGTGTCGGGCGGTCCTTGACAGTCTTGGGATCGATCAGTCTTCGCCCTCGTAAAGGGAGATGGGCTGGCCCGGCATGATGGTCGAGATCGCATGCTTGTAGACAAGCTGCGACTGGCCATCGCGGCGCAGCAGCACGCAGAAGTTATCGAACCAGGTGATCACCCCCTGCAGCTTCACCCCGTTGATCAGGAAGATCGTGACCGGAACCTTCGCCTTGCGGACATGGTTAAGAAAGGCATCTTGTAAATTTTGCTTGTCGGCAGCCATGTTTATTGTCGCCTTGTTGTTTTCTTCGCGAGTCGCTTCCGCCCCTCGGCGCTGCACCGGGGGCTTGAGGCGAGTATGCTCAAGATTTCGGGAGTTTCCACCGAAAAAATAATGTTGTTCCGGCGTGAACGATCGCCCGAACGTTAGCCACGCCAGAAGTCGGGGTTGAGCAGCGCGATGATCGCCAGCGTCTCGAGCCGCCCCAGCACCATCGCCGCCGCCGCGACTGCGCGCGCGGCCGCGTCGAGCTCGGCCCAGCGGAGCGCGAACTCGCCCGCTACCGTGGCCAGCGGACCGGTGGTCGAGAGCGCGGCCACCGCGAAGGTGGTGGAGGCCTGGAAATCGAGACCGGTCAGCGCCAGCGCCAGCATCGTGATCGCGATCGACAGCGCGAAGAGCATGAAGAAGATCCACGCCATCTGCGCGCCCTGGCGGCGCAGTTTGCGGGCCTGGACCCCGGCGCCGCCGATCGAGCTCGGATGGACCAGCCGTTCGATCTCGCGCTCGCCGTGGCGGTAGAGCGCATAGACCCGCAAGAGCTTCACGCCGCCCGCCGTGGTCGCGACGCCTCCGCCGATCACCGAGAGACCGACGAGAATGAGGCCCGGCGTCGCCAGTCCCGACCAGGTGCGCGCCTCGGCCCAGTCGCCGGATTCGAACCCGGTCGTGGTCATGAACGACAGGACGGTGAAGACGCCGCCCCAGAGCGCGCGCAGCGCGGCGACGGTGTCGGCCACCTCGTCGACCTCGAACGCGCCGACCCAGTGGCGCAGGAACAGAAGCGCCGGCACCACCGTCAGCAGGAGAAGCGCCATGCGCAGCTCGGGGTCGTCGATCAGGCTGCTCGCGTTTCGCATTGTGCGCCCCGACGGATAGAACCGCCGCGACAGGCCGAACACGAGGAACGGGAAGATAACGAACTCGCCCGCCACGCCCGAGCCTGTGCCTCCCATTCCCCCGACCGGCGAGATCCCCGAGGTCGAGAGGGTGGACATCGCGTGGCAGGCCGCGACGAGCGCGGTGTCGCCCGCGAGGATCAGGCCGATCCAGAGCACGAGCGTCGATCCGCCGTAGACCGGCAGGAGCGTGAGCGTGTAGCGCACCAGCCGCTCGGACGCCGTCGCGCCACGCGCGACCTGCCCGCCCGAGACCGCGCCCTGCCCGGCTGTCGCGCCGGTCAGAACCTCGAACCCGCCGAGGTTCATCGGCGCCAGGATCGCCACCGCCGTCACGAGGACGAAGAAGCCGCCCATCCAGCCGACGAGCGCGCGCCACAGGTGCACCGTCGGCGGCAGGCTTTCGGGATAGAAGAGCGTCGCCCCGGTCGTGGTGAGCGACGAGACCATCTCCCACCAGGCGTCGTAGAGGCTGACGGCGGGAACCGACTCGGCCATGGGCACGGCGAGCATCACCGGCAGCACCGTGAAGGTCCCGAGCAGCGTGAGCAGCTGGCCGCGCGCAGGCTGCGAAGGGCGGTTCGCGGCGGTCGCGATCCCGAGCACCGCCGCGAGCAGCAGGAACAGCGTGCCGGAATAGAGAAAGGCGCGCGACACCGGGTAGTTGCGGGTGGCGAAGCCATGAATCGCCGGCACATACATCGCGAGCGCCCCGATCCCGATCAGGATCACCATGAAGGGAAGATCGAGGATGCGGCGCATGGCTCAGAAGAAGTCGATCGAGACCTGCAGCAGGCGCTCGACCTCGGGCACGTCGCCGGACATGCAGAAGAGTGCCACGACATCGCCCTCGTCGATGCGGGTGTCGCCCGTCGGCTTCACGACCTTGTCGCCCTTCATCAGCGCGCCGACCAGCACGCCCTCCGGGAACTCGATCTCGCGCACGAGCCGTCCGGCGATGGGCGAGGTCGAGAGGACCTGCGCCTCGATCACCTCGGCCTCGGCATCGCCGATCGAATAGATTGCCCGCACCCGTCCGTGGCGGATATGGCGCAGGATCGACGACACGGTCGTGGCGCGCGGGTTGATATAGGCGTCGATGTCGAGCGCCCCCATCAGGGGGACCAGCGTCGGGTCGTTGATCAGCGCGATCGCCATCTTGCAGCCGGCCTGCTTGGCGCGCACGGCAGCGAGGATGTTGGTCTTGTCGTCGTCGGTGACCGCGAGCACGGCGTCGGCGCGGTCGACATTGGCCTCGGCGAGAAGCTCCATGTTCATGCCGTCGCCGTTCAGCACGATCGTGCGTTCGAGCGCGTCGGCCGCGCGTTCGGCGCTCTCGCGGTTCTTCTCGATCATCTTGGCACGGATTCGGTCGGTGCGCGCCTCGAGCGCGCGTGCCACCGCAAGGCCGACGTTGCCGCCGCCGATGATCACCACACGCTCTTGCTTCTTCGTCGCCTTGCCGAAGATGTCGAGCGTGCGATTGACGTCCTCGACATGCGAGAAGGCGTAGATCTGGTCGCCCGCATAGAGCTGGTCGTCGGGCTCGGGCGCGAAGAGCCTGCCGTCGCGGCGGATGCCGACGACAATGGCGCGGAGCGTCGAAAAGAGGTCGGTGAGTTGGCGCAGGGGCGTGTTCAGCACCGGGCAGTCTTCGTCGAGGGCAACGCCGAGAAGCTGCGCCTTACCGTTCATGAAGCTCTCGGTGTCGAAGGTCGATGGCGCGGCGAGACGCTGCAGCGCCGCCTCGGCCACCTCGCGTTCAGGGCTGATCACCACGTCGATCGGCAGGTGGTCGCGGCGATAGAGGTCGGAATAGATCGCGTCCATGTAGGACTGGGCGCGGAGCCGCGCGATCTTGCGGGTAATGCCGAAGACCGAATGGGCGACCTGGCAGGTGACCATGTTCACCTCGTCCGAATAGGTCGCGGCGATGATCATGTCGGCATCGCGCGCGCCCGCGCGCTCAAGCACGTCCGGATAGGAGGCGAAGCCCGCCACGCCCTGCACGTCGAGCGCCTCGGTCGCGCGGCGCACCAGCTCGGCGTTCATGTCGACGACGGTGACGTCGTTCCTCTCTCCCGAGAGGTGGCGCGCGATCTGCCAGCCGACCTGGCCCGCGCCACAGATGATCACCTTCATGCCCGATCTCCCGTACGAGGCCGACGCTCTTGATAGGCGCGCGCCCGCAGGCGGTCAACGGCGCAAGCAAGCACCGATCTCAGACCAGTCACGGCTGTTGCGCTGGCACCGTGTCGAGATCGCGCTCAGACATCTTCCTCCTCGAACTGGGCGACCCGCGCGCCGGTTTTCGAACTGGTCACGACGCCGAGCGACTTCAGCTTGCGGTGGAGCGCCGAACGTTCCATGCCGACGAAGGTCGCAGTGCGGCTGATATTGCCGCCGAAGCGGTTGATCTGGGTCAGAAGGTACTCCCGCTCGAAAAGCTCGCGCGCCTCGCGCAGCGGCAGCGTCGCGAGCCCGCCGGACAGGAGAATCCGCCCGTCCTCGCCGCCCGCATCGTTCTGGCTGGGCAGTTCGCGCGCGTCGATCGGACCGCTCGCCTCGCCGAGGATCAGAACCCGTTCGATGACGTTTCGAAGCTGGCGGATGTTGCCGGGCCAGGCCATCGTCTGCATCAGCGCGTCGGCCTCTTCGCTCAGGTCCCGAAGCGGCAGGCCCTGGCCCTTGTTGAAGGTCTCGACGAAGTGGCGCGCAAGCTCGGGTATATCCTCGCGCCGCTCCTCCAGCGTCGGTACGGCAATCGGTACCACGTTCAGCCGGTCGAAAAGCTCCTGGCGGAACCGGCCCGCGGCGATCTCGCTCGGGAGATTGCGGGTGGTTGACGAGATCACCCGCAGATCGACGCGCACTTTGTCGGCGCCGCCGACGCGGGTGAACTGCTGCTCGGTCAGGACGCGGAGGATCTTCGACTGGGTGCCGAGCGGCATGTCGGCCACCTCGTCGAAATAGACGACGCCGCCATGCGCCTGCTCGAGAAGGCCCTTCTCCACGCCGCGTTCCGGCGTTTCCCGGCCGAACAGGACCTCTTCCATCCGCTCGGGCTCGATCGAGGCGGAGGAGACGGTGACGAACGGCCCGCTCGCCCGGTTGGAATTGACGTGGATGTAGCGCGCGGCCACCTCCTTGCCGGACCCCGGCTGGCCGGTCAGCATCACCCGGCCGTTCGACTTCGTGACCTTGTCGAGTTGGCCCTTCAGCACCCGGAACGCCGGCGAGTTGCCGATCATCTCGGAGGAGCTGACGTCACGCCGCCGCAGCGAGGCGTTTTCGCGCCTGAGCCGCGAGGTTTCCATCGCGCGGGTGATGACCACGGTGAGCTGGTCGATGTTGAAGGGCTTCTCGATGAAGTCGTAGGCGCCCTGCTTGATCGCGGCGACCGCGATCTCGATGTTGCCGTGGCCCGATATGATGATGATCGGCACATCGGGATTGTCGCGCTTCACGGTCTTGAGGATGTCGATCCCGTCCATCCGGCTGTCCTTGAGCCAGATGTCGAGGATCATGAGCGCAGGCGGCTCGTTGTTGATCTCGGCCATGCACTCGTCCGAGTTGGCCGCGAGCCGTGTCGTAAAGCCTTCGTCCTTCAGGATATCCGAGATCAGTTCCCGGATGTCGCGTTCGTCGTCGACAATCAGAATGTCATTCACTGTCCACCTCCGGCGGCTTCCATCGCCTTCTCCTTCTGTGTCCGGCCGGATCGTGCGCGCGGCAGGCGAATCTCGGCCAAAGCGCCACGCCGGGCGCCGTCCTGGAACGGGTCGGCGTCGCTCAGCGTCAGCGTGCCGCCGTGTTCCTCGATGATTTTCTTGACGATCGGCAGTCCGAGCCCGGTGCCCTTCTCGCGGGTCGTCACATAGGGCTCGAACAGCCTTGCACGGTCCTCGGGTAACCCGATCCCGTTGTCGGCGATGCGGATCGTGACGAGATCCTCGTTCGCTGTCATGCTCACTCGCACCTCCGGCGCATACCCTTCTGTTGCGCCAGTTTCCATATAGCTTTCAACCGCCTCGCCGGCGTTCTTTATAAGGTTCGTCACCGCCTGCGAGATCATGGTCGCGTCCAGTTCGACCACCACCGGTTCTCCCGGCAGGTCGGCCACTAGCGCCGCCCCGTGCAGGGAGCCCTCCTGCAGGGTCACGGCATCGCGCATCAGCTTCGACAGGTCGTGATCGCGCCGGTCGGGTTCCGGCATGCGGGCGAATTTCGAGAACTCGTCGACGATGCGCCTGAGATCGCCGGTCTGGCGAACGATGACGTCGGTCATCTGGCCGAGCGCCTCGGCCTGGTCGCCGACGAGACTTGTGAACTTGCGCTTGATCCGCTCCGCCGAAAGCTGGATCGGGGTCAGCGGGTTCTTGATCTCGTGCGCGATGCGGCGCGCGACATCGCCCCAGGCGGCCATGCGCTGAGCCGAGACGAGCTCGGTCACGTCATCGAAGGCGACGACGTAGCCCTCGAGCCGCCCGTCCGAGTTGCGCCGGATCGCCATCCGCACGAGCAGGCTTTCCAGCCGCCCGCCCCGGCTGATCTTGATCTCCTCCTGCGCCACTTCGCCGATCCCCTCGCGGAGCCGGTCGAAGAGCGCCGCGAATTCGGGCACGGCGTCCGCAAGGGCGCGGTCGTGGTCGCTGGCCTCGTCGAGTTGAAGCAAGCGGGTGGCGGCGCGGTTGAGGAAGTCGACCTTCCCCTCGGCGTCGAGGCCGATGACGCCGGACGTAACAGACGACAGCACCGAGTCAAATAGCCGCCGGCGCCGTTCTGTGACGCGGTGACTGTCGATCAGCGCCTGGCGCTGGGTGTTGAGCTGGCGGGTCATCTGGTTGAAGACGCGGCCGAGCATGGCGATCTCGTCGTCGCCCTCCTCCTCGACCACCTGCACCTCGAGATCGCCGGCCCCGACGCGTTGCGCTGCACCCGCGAGCCGCCCGACCGGGCGTGACAGCCGCTCGGCGAACCACAATCCCATCCAGATCGCCGCAAGCACGAGGATCAGCGCGAAGCCGATGTAGACGAGGCCGAATTCGAACACGACGCGGCCGCGCGAGGCTTCGAGCTGCTTGTAGAGGTCCACGGTCGCGCGGGTTTCGTCGAGCAGGCTGAGGATCTGGCCCTTCACGTCGCGGCTGACGTAGAGGAACCGGTCCGCGAAGGCGGGCAGCGCGACCAGCGCGCGGAACTCGTTGTTCGACCAGTCCTCGATCAGCACCGTCTCGCCTTCGCGGGCGCGTTCGATCTGATCCGCTCGGGGTTTCTCAAAATCGAAGAGATAGCTGCGTTCGCCGCGCGCCTTGAGTTCGCCGCCGCCGTCGATCACATAGGCCTCGCGCAGCCCGCGCTGGATCTGGGTCTGGCCCTGGGTCAAAAGCTGGCGCAGGTCGCTGTCGGAAAGCAGGAACGTCTCGCGGCGGGCGGCGTTGAGATATCCGCCGAGCGCCTCGGCATCGGCGATCAGGTCGCGCCGGTGTTCTTCCTGGTAGGCCTCCGCAGCGGAAAGCGAGGTGCCGACCACGCCGCGCACCCGGTCCGAGAACCAGCCTTCGAGGCCGATGTTCACCGTGAGCCCGGCAAAGACCGCGACGAGGATCGTCGGCACCAGCGCGATGCCCGCGAAGACCCCCGTCAGCCGCAGGTGCAGCCGCGAGCCGGCCGATTTCGCCCGCCGCGCCGCGATCATCCGCGCGAGCCGCGAAAGCACCATGCCGCCGAGCGCGAGGAAATAGACGAGATCGGCGAGCAGGATCAGCCGCAGGGCGTTCGAATCGGCGCCCTGTCCGAACGGTCCGAGGCCGATGAACGTCGTCAGCGCGAGAAGCGGGCCGAGAATGACGAGCCCGAGCGTCACATAGTTCTGGAAACGCCGCTGCTTGCGCAGACGTGTCAGCCTGTCCGTCGAGAAACTGCGCGCTAAGCCCTGCACGAGCTCGCCCCTGTATATTGGGCCGCCTCAGCGGCCATCGCCGATATCTCGTGGTCCTTGCGCCGCTTGCCACCGGCGGGCCACGTTGTGTTGCTGTTTTACATCAACTTGCGGCGCCGTGTCACGCGGATATCAAGGTCGGTAATCTTCTTGCGCAAAGTATTGCGATTGATGCCGAGAAGATCGGCGCATTTCGCTTGGTTTCCGCTGGTCGCGTCGAGCGCGATCTCGATCAGCGGGGTCTCCATCTCCTTGAGAATGCGGTCATAAAGGCCGGGCGGCGGCAGTCCGTCGCCATGCAGGTCGAAATAGCGCTTGAGATGCCGCGCGATCGAGGCCGAAAGCCGCTCACCCTCCTCCGCGGCCCCGGCGCGGGGCAGTTCGGCCGGCGCTGGCCCGAGTGCCGCGTCGACTTCGGCGCGGGTGATTTCGGCGCCGAGCGCAGTAAACATCAGCCTGCGAATCGTGTTCTCGAGCTGGCGCACGTTGCCGGGCCAGCGGTAGGCGCGAATGAGAGCGGTGGCCTCGTCGCTCAGCCGCCGCGCCGGGGCGCCGTCGCGCTCGGCGCGGGCGAGGAAATGCTCGGTCAGGAGCGGGATGTCATCCACCCTCTCGCGCAGCGCGGGCACCGCGAGGGTGACGCCGCCGAGCCGGTAGTAGAGATCGTTTCGGAACCGGCCCGCCTCCAGCTTCGCCGCCAGATCCTCCTGGCTCGTCGCGAGGATCCGCGGCGCGTTGTCGGTGAACGTATCGAACATCCGCACGATCCGGCCCTGCAGCTCGGAATCGAAATCCCCTACCTCGTCAAAGACGATCGTGCCGCCCCGGGCGCGGGCGATGAGCGATGACGGTCCGTCGACGCCGTGCAGGTCGGCGGCCTGGGCGGTGATGAAGGGCATCGTGCGGCGGTCGGAGAAATCATGGATCGCGCGGGCCACGAGCGACTTGCCGGTGCCGGATTCGCCGGTGATCAGCACCGGCAGATCGGCGTTCATGACCCGCGCCACGAGCCGGTAGAGCGCCTGCATTGCCGGGGTGCGGCCGACCAGCGGCAGGTCCTCGGCGGCCTCGCGCGGCGCCGCTGCGGCCGGCGCGGTGCGATGCTTCTGGCTCAACGCGCGCGAGGCGCGCTTCATCAGGTCGGGCAGGTCGAAGGGCTTCGGCAGGTAGTCGTAGGCCTCGGCCTCGGCGGCCTGGATCGCCGTCATGATCGTGTTCTGGGCCGAGATCACGATCACCGGCAGGCCGGGGCGCACGGCGGCGATCTTCGGCAGTGCCTCGATGCCGTTGCCGTCGGGCATGACCACGTCCGAGATCACCAGGTCGCCCTTGCCCTCCTCGACCCAGCGCATCAGGGTCACGAGCGAAGAGGTCGCATGGACCTTGCAGCCCGCACGCGTCAGCGCCTGGGTCAGCACGGTGCGGATCGTGCGGTCGTCATCGGCGACAAGGACGGTGCCATCCATCAGAAGCCCTCCTCAGGTTTCGGGGCGACGGGAAGCGAGAGGCGGAAGGTGGTGCGCCCGGGCACGGAATCCGCGGTGATCCAGCCGTCGTGATCGGCGACGATCTTCGAGACGAGCGCGAGCCCGAGCCCGGTGCCGTTCTCGCGCCCAGAGACGAAGGGATCGAAGATCGCCTCGGCGATCTCGGGCGGGATGCCCGGCCCGTCGTCGCTGACCTCGATCTGCAGCGGCAGCGACGTGCCACTGCCGTCGGCGCGCCGCAGCCTCAGCGCGTGGTCGTAGAAGGTGCGGATCCGGATCGTGCCGGGCTGGCCCTTCGCCGCCTCGGCCGCGTTCTTCAGGAGGTTAAGCACCACCTGCAAAAGCTGGTCGGCATCCCCCCGCGTCGGCGGCAGCGAAGGGTCGTAATCCTCCTGGATCGTCATATGCGCGGCGAAACCGAGGATCGCGGAGCGCCGCGCCCGGTCGAGCACGTCGTGGATATTGACCGCCCGCGCCTCGGGCGGGCGCAGGTTGCCGAACTGTTCGACCTGCTCGAGAAGCTTCACGATCCGCCGGGTTTCGGCCACGATAAGGTCAGCTAGTTCAATGTCTTCCGGCCCGAGGTTCATCGACAGGAGCTGGGCTGCCCCGGTGATCCCGGCCAGCGGGTTCTTGATCTCGTGCGCCAGCATCTCGGCCATGCCGATGGCCGAGCGGGCAGCCGATCTCATCCCCTGCCCGCGCCCCAGTCGCTCGGCAAACTCGCGCGGCGAGATCATCAGGAGGATCGTGCCCGGCGCATCCGCCAGCGGCGCGGCCTGCAGGTTGCAGGTCACCGGCGCCCGTTCGCCCGTGCCGACGTCGACATCGTTGATGAAAAGCGAGGCATTGTTGGCGCGCACACGGGCGAACACCTCCTCGAGCGGCGCGTCGATCGCGAGCCGGTCGAAGACCGGCTGACCCGCAAAGGATCGTGCCGACATGTTGAGAAAGAGCTCGGCCGCGGGATTGAGGTCAAGCGCCCGGTCTTCGGCATCAATCAGGATCGCCGGCACCGGCAGCGAGGCCCAGAGCGTCGCGGCGGACGGCAGCGTCATGCCGCCCGCCCCACGAGGGCGCCGCCGATCCCGGCGCGGATCAGGGCGTGCACCTCGACCGGATCCGTCGCCACCATGATCCGCGCCCGCAGGCGCGCCTCCATCCCCGCCTCGTCGGCATACCAGCCGAGATGCTTGCGGGCGATCCGGACCCCGAGCTCGCGCCCGTAGAACGACAACATTGCCTCGTAATGACCTGAAATCATGTCAGAAAGCGCCATCCCTTCCGGTACGGCCGGAGCCTGCCGGCCATAGAGCGCCGCCGCGATCTCGGCGAGCCGCCACGGCGCCCCTTGTGCGCCCCGCCCGACCATCACCCCGTCTGAGCCGGAAGCCGCGAGGGCCGTCCGCGCGGAGGCGACATCGATGATATCGCCATTCGCGATGACCGGGATCCGCACCTCCTCCTTGACCGCGCGGATCGCCGCCCAGTCGGCACTGCCCTTGTAGAATTGTTGGCGGGTGCGGCCATGCACGGTGATCATCCGGATCCCGGCCGCCTCGGCCCGCCGGGCGAGTTCGGGCGCATTGAGGCAATCGGCATCCCAGCCGAGCCGGCATTTCAGCGTCACCGGCAGGTCGACCGCGCCCACCACCGCCTCGATCAGCCCGAGCGCATGGTCGGGATCGCGCATCAACGCCGAGCCCGACAGCCCGCCGGTGACCTTCTTGGCCGGGCAACCCATGTTGATGTCGATGATCCGCGCGCCCATGTCCGCGACGATGCGCGCCGCCTCGGCCATCGCCCGTGCCTCGCGGCCGGCAAGCTGCACCGAGGTCGCGGTGCTGTCGGCAAGCCCGAGATCGGTCCGTGCCTTCGCCCGGACCGAGGGCTTCTCGGTCAGAAGCTCTCCGGAGGCCACCATCTCGGATACGGTGAGGCCCGCGCCGAATGACGCGACCAACCGCCGGAACGGCAGGTCGGTGATGCCCGCGAGCGGGGCGAGCAGGACCGGCGGGTCGAGCGTGACCGGACCGAGATCGAGCGCCATATGCCTAATCCTTGTGCAGGTGCCCCTCTGTTAGTCGGCCTTGCCATGAAAGGCAAACGGAACGGCCCGCCGGATCGGGTCCAGGCAAGAGTTGCCCGGTTTTTGGGCGCTTCTGCCGCAGGGCGCGACCAGCCGCGCCATTGCCGGAACGCGCCGGGGCGATTAGAGCAGGAGAAAACGGAGGACGGCGTGGCGGAAAACGCGAAGACGGCGGTGATCATCGTTGCGGCGGGCCGCGGCATGAGGGCCGGAGGGGCCGAGCCGAAACAATGGCGGCAGATCGGCGGGCGGAGCCTCCTGTCCCGCACGGTCGAGGCCTTCGCAGGCGTTGGCCGGATCGTCGTCGTGCTGCATCCCGACGACATGGCGCGCGGGCTCGCCGCGTTCGCCGGGCGGGTGACGCTGGTCGCCGGGGGCGCGACGCGCGCGCAATCGGTGCGCAACGCGCTGGAATCGCTTGACCCCTCCCGGATCGACCGGGTTCTCATCCATGACGGTGCCCGCCCCTTCGTCTCGGCTGCACTCATCGAGAACGTTCTCGGCGCGCTCGACACCAAGCCGGCCGCGGCGCCGGCGCTTGCCGTGACGGATGCGCTCTGGACCGGGGCGGAGGGACGCGTCACCGGCATCCGGCCGCGCGACGGGCTCTTTCGCGCCCAGACCCCGCAGGGTTTCCGCTTCGCGGAGATCCTCGCCGCCCACCGCGCCTTTCCGGGCGACGCCGCCGACGATGTCGAGGTGGCGCTGGCCGCGGGGCTTGACGTCGCCATCGTCGAGGGCGAGGAGGAGAACATCAAGATCACCTGGCCCGGCGATTTCGACCGCGCCGAACGGAAAGTGGGGCTTGGGATGGATGTCCGCACCGGAAACGGCTTCGACGTGCACGCCTTTAAGGCGGGCGACCATGTCATGCTCTGCGGCGTGCGGGTGCCGCATACGCAAGCGCTGCTCGGCCATTCCGACGCCGATGTCGGGATGCACGCGCTGTCCGACGCGATCTACGGCGCTCTGGCCGAAGGCGATATCGGTCGCCATTTCCCGCCCTCGGACCCGCAATGGAAGGGGGCCGCGAGCGAGATCTTCCTCGCCCATGCCGCTGAGCTTGCGCGATCGAAGGGCTACCGGCTCTCGAACGCCGATGTGACGCTGATCTGCGAGCGCCCGAAGATCGGCCCGCATGCTATTGACATGGCAGGGGAACTCGCGCGGATCACCGGCGTGGAGCCGGACCGGATCAGCGTCAAGGCCACGACCTCAGAGCGGCTCGGCTTTACCGGTCGCGAGGAGGGAATCGCCGCCCTCGCTTGCGTGACGCTGGTGAAGCCATGACGCTGCCGCGACTCATCGCCACCTGGTTCGGCACCGGGCTCCTGCGACCCGCTCCGGGCACCTGGGGCTCGGCGGTCGCGGTGGCGCTCGGCCTCGTGATCCACGGGATCGGGCATTTCCCGCTCCTGCTGGCCGCGACGATCCTCGTGATCCCGCTCGGCTTCTGGGCTACGGCAGGGGCCGTCGCGGGACAGGCCGACAAGGACCCCTCGGAGATCGTCATCGACGAGGTGGCGGGCCAGTGGATCGCGCTCCTCTTTCCCTCCGCCGGGTTCTGGTGGGCCGGGCTCGACAGTTGGCACTTCCCCTGGCCGGGCTGGGTCGCGGCCTTCCTCTTCTTCCGGCTCTTCGACATCTGGAAGCCGGGGCCCGTCGGCCGCGCCGATCGTAAACATACCGCCGCCGGCACGATGGAGGATGACCTCTGGGCCGGTCTCTTCGCCGGTGTGGCGACGATGATCGCCGCCGGCCTCTGGCACGGGGTCGTGCGGCTGTGAACCGGGCGGCGACGCTCCTGTCGCTGGCGCGGTCTCGAGGCGCCATGATCGCCACGGCGGAAAGCTGCACCGGCGGGCTGATCGCGGGCGCGATCACCGAGGTCGCGGGTGCTTCCGACATCTTCGACCGCGGCTTCGTCACCTATTCAAACGCCGCCAAGGTCGCGATGCTCGGCGTGTCGGAGGCGACGCTCGCGGCTCACGGCGCCGTCAGCGAGGCGGTGGCGTGCGAGATGGCCGAGGGCGCGCTCGCCCGCTCCGGGGCGACGCTCGCCGTCGCCGTCACCGGCATCGCTGGGCCGGGCGGATCCGAGCACAAACCCGAGGGGCGGGTCTGTTTCGGCCTCGCCCACAAGGGCGCGCCGACGCGCGTCGAGACGGTGGAGTTCGGCGCCCCTGGCCGCTCCGAGGTGCGGGCGGCGTCGGTCGAGCATGCGCTCGACCTCCTGATCGCCGCACTCGGCGGCTGATCCGCGCCGCGCTGGTTTTTTCGTCACAACCTCGGGAAACCGCCCAAATTGCGGGCAGATTGTAAACTGCCCTGATTTTCGGCGCGTTTCCGAAGAACGGGCTTTGCGCGACGGCCACTTCACGCTTTTCCGCGCGGACAGGAATGCTCGCGAAAGGAAATGCAGATGAATGGCGCCGATACCGCCTGGATCCTCGTGGCGACCGGCCTCGTCCTCCTGATGACGTTGCCGGGATTGGCGCTGTTCTACGGCGGGCTCGTCCGGGCGCGGAACGTGCTCTCGGTCTTCATGCACTGCTTCGCGGTCGCCTGCCTGATGAGCGTGCTCTGGCTCCTCTGCGGCTACTCGATCGCCTTCGGCGGCGAGGACCCGCTCTGGGGCGGCCTGTCCCGCGCCTTCCTCGCCGGCGTCGATGCAACGACCGTGAAGGGCACCCTTCCCGAGGTGCTGTTCTTCGCCTTCCAGATGACCTTCGCGATCATCACGCCCGCGCTCTTCCTCGGCGCCTTCGCCGAGCGCGTGGGCTTCGGCTTCGTCCTCCTCTTTTCCGCGCTCTGGATGCTGCTCGTCTACGCGCCGGTCGCGCACTGGATCTGGGGCGGCGGCTTCCTCGCCGATGGTGGGATCTTCGGCGCGACGGGCACGAAGGACTTCGCCGGCGGGATCGTGGTGCATGAGACCGCTGGCCTCGCCGCGCTGGTCCTTGCGGTGATGGTCGGCCCGCGCAAGAACCGCACCACGCCGCCGCACAATCCGGGCTTCGTGGCGATCGGCGCGGGGCTCCTCTGGGTCGGCTGGTTCGGCTTCAACGGCGGCTCGCAGCTCGCCGCCGACGGCGGTGCGGCGATGGCGATCACCGTTACGCATCTCTCCGCCGCGACCGCCTCGCTCACCTGGGCGCTCTGGGAGCGGGTGAAATTCGGCCGCGCCTCGCTCGTCGGCCTCGTCACCGGCACCATCGCCGGGCTCGCCTCGATCACCCCGGCTTCCGGCTTCGTCGGTCCGCTCGAGGCGCTGGTGATCGGAGCGGTCGCGGGCGTCCTTTGCCAGGAGGCGGTGGCGCTCATCCGCAACCGGATCCGTATCGACGACACGCTCGACGTCTTCGCCGTCCACGGCGTCGGCGGCATTTTCGGCACGGTGATGATCGCGGCCTTCGGCGCGGGCAGCTGGACCGCGCAGCTCGGCGCGCTGGCCATCGTCGGGGTCTTCACCGTCTCCGCGACATGGATCCTCGCCAGGCTCGCGGGGCTCGTCACGCCGATCCGGGTCGATGCGGAAACCGAGTTCAACGGGCTCGACATCGCCGCCCACGGAGAGCGCGCCTACGACATCACGTCGTAGGCGCGCTCGACCTGTCGCGTGAACGGGGCCCTCGGGGCCCCGTTCTCCTTCGGATCAGACCTGTCCGTAAAGCGCCGCCGCGCGGGCCTCGAAGGCGCGCACGACGCGGTGCATCGCCTCGTCGAACACCACGCCAATCAGCTTTTGCAGAATCGCGTTGCGGAAGGCGAAATCGACGAAGAACGACACCTCGCAGCCCCCCACGGCGCGGTCGCGGAAGTTCCAGCTCGACTGCAGGTGATGGAACGGCCCGTCGAGATACTCCGTCTCGATCCGCCGCTCGTCAGGCCAGAGCACGACCCGACTTCCGAAGCGTTCGCGGAACACCTTGAACGAGATCACCAGGTCGGCCTCCATCAGCTCGGACCCGTCCTCGCGCTTGCGCCGTGTGCGGATCCGCGCCGCCGCGGTCCAGGGCAGGAACTCGGGATAGCGCGCGACATCGGCCACCAGATCGTACATCTGCGCCGCGGTGTAGGGCATCGTCCGCGTTTCGGAATGTGTCGGCATCCCCATCCCCTTGGTGACTCTGGCGGCCCATGTCGCTAAATGGGAGCACAAGATCAAGAGGGCCCCATGCCGCACAAACCCTATGTCATCGACGAAATGATCTCGGCCAAGGCCATCGCGGCACGGGTCGAGGCGCTCGCCAAGGAAATCACGCGGGCGTTTGGCGGTACCGACAAGCTCGTCGTGGTCGGGCTCCTGCGCGGCTCCTTCGTCTTCATAGCCGATCTGGTGCGCGAGATCGACCTGCCGGTCGAGGTCGATTTCCTCGAAGCCTCCTCCTATGGCAATGCGATGGAAAGCTCGCGCGAGGTGCGGATCCTGAAGGACCTGCGCGGCGAGATCTCCGGCCGCGACGTCCTTGTCGTCGAGGACATCGTCGACACAGGATTCACGCTCAGCCATGTCGTGCGGCTCCTGAAAAGTCGCGAGCCAAGGCGGCTCGAGGTCTGCGCGCTGCTCGACAAGCCCTCGCGGCGCGAGGTCGATATCCGTGCGACCTGGACCGGGTTCGAGATTCCGGACGAGTTCGTCGTGGGTTACGGCATCGACTTCGCGCAGCGCAACCGCAACCTGCCGCATATCGGCAAGGTGCGCTTCACCGAACCGGAGGCCGGTGAGCCGGCATGAACCCGATCCATCTCCTGCGGATGGCGCGGATCGCCCGCCACCCGCCGTCGCGAAACCGTGTCCTGCTCGTCGCGGCGGTGGTCGTGATTTGCCTCGCCTTGGCCGGGCTCGAACGGCTCGGCCTCGCGCCCGGTGGCGCACTCGTCGATCCCGGCGGCACCGTGCCGAAGGTGCGCCCGCTGCCCTGAACCTCGCCGGCTCAGGGTACTCCAACGGCTCCCCGAAGCCGCGGCGCGATGGCGCGCAATGCCTCTGAAAGCAGCCTGCGGGTTTCGGCGATCCGCGGCACCTCGGCCAGATCGGCATGGCTCGCAACCCAGATATCGACCGACAGGTCCGGCAGGATGCCCGTCACCCGTTCGAGCCGGGGATCCTCGGCGCCGAGGAGATCCGGCAGAACCGCCATCCCCTGCCCCGTCGCCGCGACCTCGCGCAGAACCGGGAAACTGTCGGCAGCGGCAACGATCCGCGCCGGATCGACCGATGCGGCGATCCAGGTTCCGACCGGCGTGCGCGCCAGCGGGCCCGAGAGGCCAAGCCAGTCGTCGGTCGCCGCCACCTTGGCGCGGAACAGGCCGAACCCGAGCACCCCGGCGGTTTCGCCGACCAGATCCTCGGGCAGCCGGAGCGTCGGACGCACCGTGATCTCGGCATGGGTCCGCGCGAGGTCGAGATGGGTGTTCGTGCAAAGGATCTCGATCCGGAGGTCGGGCGCCTCGGAGCGCAGTTCGGCCACGATCGGCGGCAGCACGAACTGGCAGAACGTGTCGGTCGCCGTCACCCGGATCGTGCCGGACAGCGGCGAGCGCACGCCCTGCAGCATCCGCCCGACCGCCTGCACGGCACGGTCGACCTCGCGCGCCGCCTCGATGACGCGGTTTTGCACCGGCGGGACGGAATAGCCGCGCGCGGTCTTGTCGAAGATCTCGATCCCGACCGCCTCCTCGTAGGCGGCGATCCGGCGCAGGACGGTGGCGTGGTTGACGCCGAGCCGCCGCGCCGCGCCGCTGACCGAGCCCTCTTCCGCCACCGCCAGCACGAAACGAAGGTCGTCCCAGTTCTCGCGCATCACATGTTCTCCCAACGCCGTGCCGCCCGTCGTGGCCTCCGTGCGCGGCGAGCTGCTCTGTGCGTATTCTCACCAATACCATGCGAAATTTCCGATTGGTGGAAGAATTCGGCACAGCTATCCTTCCCCTTATCAATCGCAGGGAGATTTCCATGAAGACCTTTCTTTTGACGATAACCGCCGCCACGATCCTGATCACCGACGTCGCCACCGCCCAGGACGCGCCTTTCGCGCGCGAGATCAAGGTGCGCCAAGGCATCATGGGCTACCGGACCATGAATGTCGCCATTCTCGGCGCCATGGCCAAGGGCGAGGTCGACTACAACGCCGAACAGGCGCAGAAGGCCGCCGACAACCTCCTGACCGCCGCGTCGATCGACATGTCGATGCTCTGGCCGGAAGGCTCTGACGATTTCGCCAATCCCGACACGCGGGCGCTCGCCAAGATATGGGAGGGCGGTTCGGATGTCGGCGCCAAGGCGCAGGCGCTGGTCGATGCGGCGACCGCGATGCAGGCCGCGGCCGGGATTGATCTCGCGAGCCTTCAGGGCGCGTTGAAGGGCGTGGGCGATGCTTGCACGGCCTGCCACGAAGCCTACCGGGCATCTGCCAACTAATCCGGCGCGCCTTCGTTCCTGACGCGAGCCGACGATGCGCCGGATCCTTCTCAGCCTGACGATCCTCGCTGCGACGGGCGCGGCCGGCGCCTGGTTCGTGCTCCGGCCCGAGCCGCTGCCCGCCGATGCGTTGGCGGGCCTCGAGGCCGACGCCGTTCGCGGCGAGCAGGTTTTCTGGGCGGGCGGCTGCGCCGCCTGCCACTCCGCCGAGAAGGCCGAGGGTGCGGACCGGTTGGTGCTCAAGGGCGGCCGGCGCTTCCCCTCACCGTTCGGCACCTTCGTCGCACCGAACATCTCGAACGACCCTGGTGCGGGGATCGGGACATGGACCGCGCTCGGTCTCGCCAACGCGATGCTGCGCGGGGTCTCGCCCGAAGGCCGTCACTACTACCCGGTCTTTCCCTATGCGAGCTACGCGCGGGCGACGTTGCAGGATGTCGTCGACCTGCGCGCCTTTCTCGCCACGCTGCCCGCCGACCCGAGCCCCAGCGCGCCGCACGAGGTGGCGTTCCCCTACAACATCCGCCTCGGCCTCAGGCTCTGGAAACGGCTCCAACTCGACGACGGCTGGGTGGTGGCCGGCGACCTGAACCAAGCCGAGACACGGGGCCGTTACCTCGTCGAGGCGCTCGGCCATTGCGGCGAATGCCACACGCCGAGGGGGGGCCTCGGTGCGATGGACCGGAACCGCTGGCTCGCAGGCGCGCCCATTCCGGGCGGCAAGAGCCGGTTTCCGAACCTCACGCCGGCGAAGCTCACCTGGTCCGAGGCCGATATCGTCGCCTTCCTCACCACCGGCTTCACGCCGGACTACGATTCGGTCGGCGGTGCGATGGCCGAGGTGGTCGACGGCCTCTCCCATCTCGCCCCGTCCGACCGGGCGGCCATCGCCGCCTACCTCAAGCGTGTTGTACCGGCTGAGTGACGCCGGGTCGTTCCGGATTCACCGGTCGTTAACCCTGCTGCGGAAAGCTGAAGCCGGGACGCCGAACAATCACGCGACTCGGCGGTTGCCTGACGGGAGCTTTCGATGCCGATCCGTTTGCCCTGTATCTCTGCCGTCCTCGGCCTGATCGGCCTCGTGCTGGCGGTCCCGGCCCACGCCCAGAGCCGGGAAAGCCGATCGCCCGCGGCTGCAGCCCACATTGCGGCCACGCGCCCGGTGTCCGGCCCAGAAGTCCGGTCCGGGTTCGCTTACCGGGCGACGGTCGAGTGGATACGGCCGGTGACGTCTTTTGAAGGCACCGGGTTCGGGGCGCCCGGCCGGATTGACCGGCGTCTGACGGCCTTGTTCGCCGATGAACTCGGCAACGCCTTGATCAAGCAGATCCGCGCCGGAGCCGAACTCGCCGTAACCCCCGCTGCCGGCCAGCGTCTCGACCTGTCGGTCGGGTTGAATTTCTGAGCCAGCCGAGCCGCGCGTTTCAGCCGCGGCCGAGCTTTTCCAGCCGCGCCGCCCGGAGCCGGGCGAAATCCTCGCCCGCATGATAGGAGGACCGCGTGAGCGGCGTCGCCGAGACCATCAGGAATCCCTTGCCATAGGCGGCCTTCTCGTAGCCCGCGAATTCCTCCGGCGTCACGAACCTGTCGACCCGATGGTGCTTCGGCGTCGGCTGCAGGTACTGGCCGATGGTGAGGAAGTCGACGTCGGCCGCGCGCATGTCGTCCATCACCTGCCGCACCGACTGCCCGTCCTCGCCGAGCCCGACCATGATGCCGGACTTGGTGAACATCGCCGGGTCGAGTTCCTTGACCCGCTGCAGGAGCCGCAGCGAGTGGAAGTAGCGCGCGCCGGGTCGGACCGAGGGGTAGAGACCGGGCACCGTCTCGAGGTTGTGGTTGAAGACATCGGGGCGAGCTTCTACAACTTTTTCAAGAACTTCCGGCGCACACTTCAGAAAGTCCGGGGTCAGGATCTCGATCGTGGTCCCCGGCGAACGGTGCCGTACCGCGCGGATCGTCTGTGCGAAATGCTCCGCGCCGCCATCCTCGAGGTCGTCGCGGTCGACCGAGGTGATGACGACATGCTTCAGTCCCAGCGTCTCGACCGCATGGGCCACCCGCCCCGGCTCGAACGCGTCGAGCGCGTCGGGCCGGCCGGTCGCGATATTGCAGAACGAGCAGCCCCGGGTACAGATCTCGCCCATGATCATCATCGTGGCGTGACCGGCCGACCAGCATTCGCCGACGTTGGGGCAACCCGCCTCCTCGCAGACCGTTACGAGCTTGTTGGTGCGCAGGATGTCGCGGGTCTGCTTGTACCCGGCGGAAGTCGGGGCCTTCACGCGGATCCAGGCCGGTTTCTTCGGCTGCTCCTGGTCAACTCGATGCGCCTTCTCGGGATGGCGCTGGCCCGGAATCTTGAGATCTCGCAAGAGATTTTCCCTTCAACAGGTCGCAAAATCCCAATACGCCCTGCGGCGCCGGATGGCAATCTGGCTTTGGCGGGCGAATCCGCCGAATCGGAGCCCGAGGCAATGGGCACCGGCCGCGAACAGGAAACCAAAGGGACAGGACCATGAGCAAGAAACTCGTCGCCGAAGTGATCGGCACATTCATTCTGGTATTTCTCGGGTCGAGCGCGATCGTCTTCATGGCCGACGCGATCGGCCTGATCGGAATCTCGTTTGCCTTCGGCCTCGGGGTCGTGGCCGCCGCCTACGGGCTCGGCGCGATCTCGGGGGCGCATCTGAACCCGGCAGTCTCGATCGGCATGGTGACCGCCGGGCGCATGAGCGTCGGCGACTTCATCGGCTATGTCATCGCCCAGGTGATCGGCGCGATCCTCGCCATCATCGTGCTGTGGGTCATCGCCGCGGGTAATCCCGAGTGGTCGATCGCGACCAACGGCCTTGGCCAGACGACGGTCGGCGCCTACGGCACCACGGGCGCGCTCGTGTTCGAGGCGGTGGCGACCTTCCTCTTCGTCACCGTGATTCTCGGAGCCACCCATTCCAGCGCTCCGGGCGCGATGGCGGGCCTGGCAATCGGCCTGACGCTGGTATTGATCCACCTCGCGGGGATTCAGGTCTCCGGTTCCTCCGTCAATCCGGCCCGCTCGCTTGCGCCGGCGCTCTTCGTCGGCGGCGATGCGCTGGCGCAGCTCTGGCTCTACATCGCCGCGCCGCTCGCCGGCGGCGCCGCGGCGGGCGCGCTCCACGCCGCCGGGTTCACCCGTGCCGACGCATAACGCCCGCCTTCTGATCACCTGACAGCGAACGGCCCCCGTGTCGAGCGGGGGCCGTTTCCAGGCGCCGTCGTGCTATCCGATCAGCGGCGCCCTGCCGCCATTGGTCTCGTCGTAGTGGCGCTTGAGCCGCTGCAGCGCGATCCGGAGCACGATCTTTCCCGACCGCGCCGACCAGCCCATGCGCCGCTCGGCCGCCTCCAACCCTTCGAGATAGCAGCAGCAGCGCAGCACCATGTCGCCGAGTCCGGGGCCGAGATCCTTTAGCGCGGCCGCAACCCGATCGCGCGCCCTGCCCGATCCGCCGCCAAGCCCGCCGTCGCCCGCGAAACTGCCGCGGTCGCCGGCGGTCAGGAAGCGGTCCCAGTTCTGCGCGACGCGCGGCCCCATCTGCGCCAGTTCGAAATCCTCGCGCAGCCGCTCGCCGGCAACGACGAGATCGGGCGTCAGGAACGGCTGACCATCCTTCTCCTTCCGCCGCGCCAGGACGGCGAGCGGGCTTTCCGCGAGGTTGTAGCGCATGCGCCGCGGCGTCTGCTCGCCCGGCTCCATGACTGCACGCTCGTCCCAGACCCGGTGCTGTTCGGTGAAGGGCGTCTGGGCCTCGGCGAAGCCGCCGGCCCGGGTCGATTGCTCCTCGGCCAGGAGCCGCTTCAGTGCCGCGCGGCCCGCCGTCGTGATCTCGTAGGTGGTCACCCGGCCCGGTTTCTGCACCGCGATCCAGTCCTTCAGGGCGAAGGCCTGCGCGGCAGAGCGATCGACCACCGCGATCCGCACGGTTCCCTTGAGGACGACCGCCTTTTCCATCTCCGGCGCGATCGCGAGCAGGGCACCGGCCTCGCAGAGGCGGCGCAGAATGCGGCGCGCCTCGCGCTCGACGGTGGATTCGTCGGCGATCTGAGGCTGGATCGAGCGGATCGGTGCGGTCATCGGGCAGTTCCCTTCCTGTGCAAAATCTGGTCGCGAAGTTTCCTGTGCCCGTTCCGTCCCGATCAGGCGAAGATGTAGCCGGCCGAGCCGGTCCAGTGCGTCATCGACCAGAGGATCGTCGCGACGGTTCTCGAAGGCACGAACCTTGCGCAGCACCGTCGAGGCATGGCAGCCCTCGCTCCGCGCCAGCGCGCGGATCGACAGCCCCTCCTCCGTATGGCGCAGATAAAGGCGCGCATTTTCGGGCAACCAGGCAGGCAAGCCGGCCTGCATGTGAACCATCAGCGTCATCTTTCCCCCGGATGTCCTTCAGCGCCGTCACGTCGCCTTAACCACAACGAACTCAACCGTGAGTTGCTTTTCTTACCTGATCGTTAAAAACGAGCACGACCCTGAGAATTGTTGATAAAATCTAAATTTCTTTGAACGATCCGGTCGCTCCACCGCCAAGACCCGCAACGGCGACGATTCCAGTTGCATCTTCCGGTTGTCAAATCTCCGGAGGATCAGAATGTCCGATCTACTCTCGCTCGTGTCCGAACTGCGGCGTCCCCGCCTCTTGATCCGCGCCGCCCGGGCCGGGCTTGCCGAGTACAACCGCAGCCGCGACCTGAGGCGGGTGATACGCGTAGCGGATACGCCCGCGCCGGAGCGGGCGCTGTCGGCCCTCCTGGCCGAGGAGGAGCGGTTGGAGGCGACGCGCCAGGCCGGCGACGCCTCCTACAGCTTCATCCGCCATATCGAAGTGCTGATCGCGATGATGGCCGAGGCGCGGCTCCTGCCACAGCCGGGCCGCGCCTGAATGCGAAAGGGCCGCCCTGATGGGCGGCCCTTCCTGTCCCTCGCGACTGGCGCGATCACATGAAGGCGTCGGGCATCGAGGCCTTCTTCTTCGCGACGTATTCGTTCAGCGCCTCTTCGACCGCCGGGTCGATCGCCGGCTTCTGGTAGTCGTTCAGGAGCTTGTTCACGCGCGCGCGTGCCAGCGCCACGGTGTCGCGGGCGCCTTCCTCTTCCCAGGCCTCGTAGGGCTTGTAGTCGAGCAGTTCGGTCCGCCAGAACGCCTGCTTGAAGTTCGATTGCGTGTGTTCGCAGCCGAGATAGTGGCCGCCCGGGCCGACCTCGCGGATCGCGCCCATCGCCTGGCCGGTCTCGGACATGTCGATGCCCTTGGCGAGGTGATGCAGCACACCGAGCTGGTCGGCATCCATCACGAACTTCTCGAAGGACGACACCAGGCCGCCTTCCAGCCAGCCGCAGGAATGCAGCATGAAGTTCACGCCCGCGAGGAGACCCATGTTGAGCGAGTTCGAGGTCTCGTAGGCGGCCTGCGCGTCCGGCAGCTTCGAGCCGCAGAACGAGCCCGCCGAACGGTACGGCAGCCCCATGCGGCGGGCGAGCTGGCCCGCGCCGTAGGTGATATGCGCGGCTTCCGGCGTGCCGAAGGTCGGCGCGCCCGAGTTCATGTCGATCGAGGTCACGAAGGCGCCGAAGATCACCGGCGCACCCTGACGGATGAGCTGGCTGTAGGCGACGCCCGCCAGCACCTCGGCCATGACCTGCGTCAGCGTACCCGCGACCGTCACCGGCGCCATCGCGCCGCCGACGATGAAGGGCGAGATGATGCAGGCCTGGTTGGCCTTCGCGTAGACTTCCAGAGCGCCCATCATGATCCCGTCGAAGGTCATCGGCGAGTTGATGTTGACCAGCGAGGTCATCACGGTGTTCTGGTCGACGAAGTCGTTGCCGAAGAGGATCTTCGACATCTCGACCGAATCCGCGGCGCGGACCGGCTCGGTCACCGAGCCCATGTAGGGCTTGTCGCTGAGCGTCATGTGGGCGAGCAGCATGTCGAGGTGGCGCTTGTTCACCGGGATGTCGGTCGGCTCACACACCGTGCCGCCCGAGTGATGCAGCCATTTCGACATATAGCCGAGCTTCACGAACTTGTGGAAGTCGTCGAGCGTCGCGTAGCGGCGGCCACCGTCGGCATCACGGACGAAGGGGGGGCCGTAGACCGGGGCGAAGACGAGGCCACGGCCACCCACGGTCACGTTGCGCTCCGGGTTGCGGGCGTGCTGGACGTAGGACGAGGGTGCGGTCTTGCAGAGCTGACGCGCGAGGCCCTTCGGGATGCGGACGCGCTCGCCGTCGACATCGGCGCCGGCATCCTTCCAGCGCTTCAGCGCCTCGGGGTTCTCGACGAAGTTGACGCCGACCTCCTGAAGGATCGTCTCGGCGTTGGCCTCGATGATCTCGAGCGCTTCCTCGTTGAGGATTTCGAGGTTCGGAATGTTGCGCTCGATGAACTTGGCGCATTCGATGCGGACAGCGGTGCGTTCTGCCCGGCGCGCCGCGCCGCCGCCACCCCGTGCCCGCCGGCCTTCCGAAACTTCGCTCATATCCCTGAGTCTCCTGACTATGTCGGTTTGGGGCACCTTGTACCCGCATTGGGCCGGGGCCGATTGCGGGATGCGGCGCTTCGCAAGCGAAAACGACATTTGACGACCCGGAAAGCGACGGCCGCAGGCTCCCGCGGCGTCAGGCGACGCGGGCGAGTTGCCCGGGCGCGAAAGGCTCGATCGTCACCCGGTCACCCTCGAAGGTGCAGAAGCTGCCCGGCGGCACCGAGTCCCAGCATTCGCCGGTTTCCAGGGGTTCTGAGACGACCGCGCGGCCGCGCCGCGAGTCCGACCAGCGGTGGTAGAGCGTCGGCGCCCCGGCGTCGGTTGCATAGCGCGCCGCATAGAGCTTCTCGCCATCGGAAAACGCCGCCGTCATCCGTACATGCGGCGCCGCTCCCTTCGCGCGCGACAGCACTTCGAACCGCGCTGTCGCCCGTTCGAGCGCGCCTTTGGGATCCTCGTCGAGCCCCTCGCCGAGCGCGACGAGGAACAGGGCCTCGCTGTCGGTCGCGCCCTTCCGGTGGGCATAGAGATGGTCTGGGATCAGCATCTCGGCATCGCGGCGCAGCGCGTCGTAGCCGCCGATCTGACCGTTGTGCATGAAGGACCAGCGGCCGACCGCGAACGGGTGGCAGTTGTTGCGGCTCGTCGCGGTGCCGGTCGAGGCGCGGACATGGGCGAGGAAGAGATGCGACTTCACCTGCGCCGTCAGCGAGCGCAGGTTCGGGTCCGACCAGGCCGGCAGGATATCGCGGAAGAGCCCCGGCTCCTCGCGATCGCCATACCAGGCGAGCCCGAAGCCGTCGGCATTGATCGCCGACTTGCATTCCGAGGCACACTGGCTCTGATGGATGAGCGAATGGCCCGGCCGGCTGACGATGTCCTCGAGAAAGATCGGAGTGCCGGTATAGGCCGCCCATCTGCACATGCTCTCGCCTCGCGTAGCGGGCGGCGCCTTCGGATTCCGCCACGTCCGGAAGCCTGGCACTGCCTCGTTGCTTTTGGTTAACGTAGCGCGGATCACGGCGGCAATCGACAGATTCCGTTCAGGTCTCCGTATTATCGGCGCTTCGCTGCCCGGCGGCATCAGCGCCGGGGCGCCTCCGCTCCGGTCGCCGTGACCGGATCGCCCACCGCGATACGGCCCGCCTGGACCACTTCGGCGCACCAGCCGCCGTGGCCGCGCATCGCGTTGTAGCCGCCCTGCCCCAGCGCCGCCTCCATCCGCGAACAGGGCGCGCAGGGGCTGGTGATCGTCACCTCGGCGCCGCCGATCCTCAGCCGCGCATGGCGAAGCGCGCCAAGGTTGATGCCCTTGATCACGAGATTGCGCCGCAGGAGTTCAGGCGCGACCGCCTCGCGCCGGCAGAGCGCGGCGATCACCGGCAGGTGCTCCGCCTGAATCAGCGTCAGCGCGCGCTTGCCTTCACGGGCGTGATCGCCCGCGAGCCCTGCCTCGGTCAGTTCCGCCGCATCAACCGAGACGGGATCGGCCAGCCGCTCGGGGCGCAACCCGATCCAGACCACTCGCCCCGCCCCGGCATGGGTTGCCAGAAGCCGGGCGAGATCCGCCATCAGGCTTCCTCGAGCACCATCAGGTCGCGTTCGCTGGCGCCCTTCGCATGGGCGAGCGCGGCCTGGTACTCGTCGCTGTTGTAGCAGGCGACCGCCGCTTCGAGCGACGGGAAGCGCGCCACGACGTTGCGCGGCCGCTCGTTGCCCTCGAGCTGGACATAGCGCCCGCCGCGCGCGAGAAACACGCCGCCGTGCCTGGCAATCGCCGGGCCCGCTGCCTGGGCATACTTGCCGTAGGCCTCGGCATCCGTGACCTTCACATGCGCAATCCACAGCGCGGATTTGGTCTCGCTCATTACTTCGCACCTCCGATGATCGCTTCGGCGGCCTTAACCGCCTCCTCGGCCTTCGACGCATCCGCGCCGCCGGCCTGCGCCATGTCCGGCCGCCCGCCGCCACCCTTGCCACCGAGCGCCTCGGCCGCGGCCTTGACGATGTCGACCGCCGAGAGCCGCGCGGTGAGGTCCGGCGTCACGCCCGCCGCCACCGCCGCCTTGCCGCCGGTATCGGCGACGACGAGCACCGCGCCCGACCCGATCCGCGCCTTCAGCTCATCGACGAGCGCGGGCAGGTCCTTGCCGGAGACGCCCGAGACGATCTGCGGCAGGAAGCGGATGCCGTTGACCTCGCGGTCGGCAGCGCCCTGCCCCGCGCCGCCGCCCATCGCCAGTTCGCGGCGAAGCTGCGCGACCTCGTTGGCAAGCGCCCGGCGCTCGTCCATCAGCGCCTTCACGCGAGCCGGCACGTCGGCGGCCTGCGCCTTCAGCGTCGCCGCGACCTCGCCCAGCCGCTGGTCCTGGCCGCGCAGGTGGTCGAGCGCCGCCTGACCGGTCAGCGCCTCGATCCGCCGCACCCCTGCGGAGGACGCCGAGTCGCCGAGCGCCACGAAGGCGCCGATGTCACCCGTGCGTTTCACATGGGTGCCGCCGCACAGCTCCAGCGAATAGGTGTCGCCGTCGGTACCCTTGCCGGAACCCGAAAGCGTGCCCATCGAGACGACCCGCACCTCGTCGCCGTACTTCTCGCCGAAAAGCGCCTGCGCGCCAAGCCCGCGGGCATCGTCGGGCGTCATGATCCGCGTCTCCACCGGCGAGTTCTGGCGGATGAACTCGTTGACCTCGGCCTCGACACCGGCAAGTTCCGCGCTCGTCAACCCCTTGGAATGGCTGAAATCGAAGCGGAGCCGGTCCTCGGCATTGAGCGAGCCGCGCTGCGCGACATGATCGCCAAGCGCGCGGCGGAGCGCCTCGTGCAGGAGGTGGGTCGCAGAATGGTTCGCCCGGATCGCGCTGCGGCGGGCATGGGCCACTTCCAGCTTTGCCGGCTGGCCACGGGCGATCTCGCCCTCGGCCACTTCGGCGATGTGGATGAAGATGCCGGCGGATTTCTTGGTGTCCGTCACCCTGGCCATGCCGGTATCGGTGCGGATGAAGCCGGTATCGCCGACCTGGCCGCCGCTTTCGGCATAGAAGGGCGACTGGTTGACGACGATCTGCACCTTGGCGCCGCTCGCCGCCGCACCGGTTTCCTTGCCCTCCGCGACCAGCGCGAGGATCTGGCCCTCGGCGGTCTCGGTATCGTAGCCGAGGAACTCGGTGACCCCGTGCTTTTCGGCCAGGTCGTACCAGATCGTGGCGTCCTGGGTCTCGCCCGAGCCCGCCCAGGCGGCGCGCGCCTTGGCCTTCTGCTCCTGCATCGCGTGGTCGAAGCCCGCGACATCGACGGTCCGGCCCTTCTCGCGCAGCGCATCCTGCGTGAGATCGAGCGGGAAGCCGTAGGTGTCATAGAGCTTGAACGCCGCGGCGCCCGGCAGCGGCTTGCCCTCGCCGAGTTTTCCAAGTTCGTCGTCCAGCAGACGAAGTCCGCGCTCAAGCGTCTGCTTGAAGCGGGTCTCCTCGAGCTTCAGTGTCTCCTCGATCAGCGCCTGCGCCCGCTGCAGTTCCGGATAGGCCCCGCCCATCTGCCGCACCAGCGCCGACACCAGCCGGTGCATCAGCGGATCCTGCGCGCCGAGAAGATGCGCGTGCCGCATCGCGCGGCGCATGATCCGGCGGAGCACATAGCCGCGCCCCTCGTTCGACGGCATCACCCCGTCGGCGATCAGGAACGAGGTGGATCGCAGGTGGTCGGCGATGACCCGGTGGTGGATCTTGCCCGGCCCGTCGGGATCGGTCGAGGTGCCATGCGCCGAGGCCTCGATGAGGCTCCTCATCAGGTCGGTGTCGTAGTTGTCGTGCTTGCCCTGCAGAAGCGCGCCGATCCGCTCCAGCCCCATGCCGGTGTCGATCGACTGCATGTCGAGTGCGCGCATCGAGCCGTCCTCGAACTGCTCGTTCTGCATGAAGACGAGGTTCCAGATCTCGATGAAGCGGTCGCCGTCCTGCTCGGCCGAGCCGGGAGGGCCGCCCCAGATATGGTCACCGTGGTCGTAGAAGATCTCGGTGCAGGGGCCGCAGGGACCGGTCGGCCCCATGCGCCAGAAATTGTCATCCGTTGGGATGCGGATGATGCGGTCGTCGGGAAGTCCCGCGACCTTCTTCCAGATCCCGGCCGCCTCGTCGTCGGTGTGGTAGACCGTGACGAGGAGCTTGTCCTTGTTCAGTCCGAAATCCTTCGTGAGAAGTTCCCAGGCGTAGGGGATCGCCTCGGCCTTGAAATAGTCGCCGAAGGAGAAGTTCCCCAGCATCTCGAAGAACGTATGGTGCCGCGCCGTGTAGCCGACGTTGTCGAGGTCGTTGTGCTTGCCGCCCGCGCGGACGCATTTCTGGCTGGTGGAGGCGCGGACATAATCGCGCGTCTCGACCCCGGTGAAGAGGTTCTTGAACTGCACCATGCCCGAGTTGGTGAACATCAGCGTCGGGTCGTTGCGCGGGACGAGCGGCGAGCTGTCGACGATCCGGTGATCGTTGCGCCGGAAGAAGTCGAGGAAGGTCGAGCGGATGTCGTTCAGGCTGGGCATCGGGCGGGCCTCTCGGGGCGGAAGGGATCAGCCTTGGCGTGTTAGCCCTTGTCGGGGTCCATGTCCATATTCCTGCGGCGCAGCATTGCCGTCACGTCAGGTGCAGGAAGACCTTCGCGACGATCTGCCAGCGGCCCTCGTGGTAAAGCAGGTTCAGCGTGTCGCGGAAATCGAGCCCCGCCCAGACATTGACCACCCGTACCAACGCCGTATCGCCGGCCACCGCGATCGACTCGATCTCATGCGGCGGCACCGGTGCATCGGCCGGGATCGCCTCGGCCTCGCAGGAGGCGATGAACTTCTCGACGCCATCCCATTCGAGCCCGCCGCCGAAATGGCCGATCGAGGCCGCCTTCGGATGGAAGACACGCGCAAGCGCCGCGCGGTCCCCGCGCGCCATCCCCTCGACATAGGTGGCGACGGTGCGGCGAATATCCTCGAAATGATCCATAAGCTCTCCCCCAAATGCGAAACGCGGCCCCTTGGGGCCGCGTTCGATCCTCGCATGAAGGGGAGCGATCTCCAAACCGCTCTCAGCTCTCCATCACATCCTCTGCCGAGGCGTCGTCATCCGAGGCCCCGAAGTCGAGCCCGTGGCTCGCCCGGATCTTGTCCTCGATCTGCCAGGCCATGTCGGGGTTGTCCCTCAGGAACTGCTTGGCGTTCTCGCGGCCCTGGCCGATACGCTCGTCACCGAAGGAATACCAGGCGCCGGACTTCTCCACGACGCCGGCCTTGACGCCGAGGTCGATGAGCTCGCCGGTCTTGGAGATGCCCTCGCCATACATGATGTCGAACTCGACCTGCTTGAACGGCGGCGCCACCTTGTTCTTGACGACCTTGACGCGGGTCGTGTTGCCGACGACCTCGTCGCGATCCTTTATCGAGCCGATGCGGCGGATGTCGAGCCGCACCGAGGCGTAGAATTTCAGCGCGTTGCCGCCGGTCGTCGTCTCCGGCGAGCCGAACATGACGCCGATCTTCATGCGGATCTGGTTGATGAAGATCACCATGCAGTTCGAGCGGCTGATCGAGGAGGTCAGCTTGCGCATCGCCTGGCTCATGAGCCGGGCATGAACGCCGACATTGCTGTCGCCCATGTCGCCCTCAAGCTCCGATTTCGGCGTCAGCGCCGCGACCGAGTCGACGACGACGAGGCTGACCGCGCCCGAGCGCACCAGCGTGTCGACGATCTCCAGCGCCTGCTCGCCGGTATCGGGCTGCGAGATCAGCAATTCGTCGAGATTGACGCCGAGTTTCTTCGCATATTGCGGGTCGAGCGCGTGTTCCGCGTCGACGAAGGCGCAGACCCCGCCCTTCTTCTGCTCCTCGGCCACGACATGGAGCGTGAGCGTGGTTTTCCCTGAGCTTTCCGGCCCGTAGATCTCGACGATCCGGCCCTTCGGCAGGCCGCCGATCCCGAGCGCGATGTCGAGCCCGAGCGAGCCCGTCGAGGTCGCCTCGATCTCCATCACCGGGTTGTCCGCGCCAAGGCGCATGATCGAACCCTTGCCGAACTGCCGCTCGATCTGCGCGAGGGCCGAATCGAGGGCTTTCTGTTTGTCTGCGGAGCGCTTGTCGTTCATGTCGAAAAGGTTCGTCACTGCCATCGGTCGCTTCCTTATTTCACACCCGGCTAAGGGCGGCAATCGCTGCTCGTGTTCTTGTCATGTTCTCATGTTTATGAGATCAAAAAGAGAACATTTCAACACGATTTTCGTCAAATCGACTTTTTCTTCTCCGGGTAAAGGATTACTTAACGGCGCCGTGTTTTTTTTGCGGCACGGACACGGGAGGCGTGATGCTTGTTTTCTGGAAGCAAAGGCTGGTCTATCTCGCGACGCCGAAAACCGGCAGCACCGCGATCGAGGCGGCGCTCGAATCGCTGGCGAGCGTCGTGATCCAGCGCCCGCCGGAGCTCAAGCATACCTCGGCCCATCGCTACTGGCGCTTCCTTGCGCCCTATCTTCAACTCGCGGCGGATGAGGATTTCCAGGTCGTCGCCGTGATGCGCGAACCGCTCGACTGGCTCGGAAGCTGGTATCGCTACCGCCAGCGGGATGACGGGCCGCGCCCCGAACGCAGCACCGCCGGGATGAGCTTCAACCAGTTCATCGAAGCCTATCTGAGCGATCCGCAGCCCGAATTCGCGAAGGTGGGGCGCCAGAGCCGGTTCCTCGTTCCCGACAAGGGACCCGGCGTCGACCAGATATTCCGCTACGACGACATGCCGGGCTTTGTCGGGTTCCTCGAGGAGCGGCTTGACTGCGAGATCAACTTGCCCCGGCTCATGGTATCGCCTCCCGGATCGCTTGAGCTCGACGGCGGACTCGAAACTCGGCTGCGTGAGGAGCTACAGCGCGACTTTTCGCTCTACAACTCGCTCAAGGATTAGGTCATCGCCGCGATGATCCAGTCGTACACGGCGCGGGCATCCTTCGTAGCACGAACAGGATCGACGCCGATCAGGTAACCCCTCCTGCTTTCGACCTGTTCCGGAACCGCCAGCACCAACGACCCCGCCTTCAGCCGGTCGTCGATGAGCCCATGCCACCCGAGTGCTATTCCAAGCCCGGCTTCAGCCGAGCGGACGACGAGATCATAGCTGTTGAATGTCGATCGCACCGCCGTTCGATGATGTTGCAGGCCGAACCGCGCAAGCCACTCCGTCCAACTCATCCACGGCGCGCCGGGTGGCGAGGCCAGATCGACAAGCGCCTCGTGCAGGAGGTCCGAAGGCCTGAGCGTCGAGCCCGACCCCTTCAGATACGCCGGACTGCAGACGGCCGACACTCGTTCCTCCATCAGGCAAACCTCACCGGGCCGCCGTTCTCTCAGCTCGCCCATGCGGATGGAGATATCCGCGAGGGACGCGTCGGCCGGGGCCGGCAATTGCGAGGCAAGGACAGAGATGTTGAGGGCCGCAAACGCCTCCCGAAGCTCGGGCATGCGCGGCAGAAGGCGGAAGGTCGCGAAGGCGAAATCCACCGAGATCAGGACCTCGGCCGTCGGCGGTCGGGTCCGGAAGGCCGACAGCCCCGCGGTGGCCAGCGCGACACCCGGCGCCACGGCCTGATAGAGATCCTGCCCTCTCCGCGTGAGCTGTATGCCACGCCTGCCGCGTTCGAAGAGCTGAACGCCGAGACCTTCCTCAAGGCTCTTCATCCGCTGGCTCAGCCGCGGCTGTGTAAGGCCCGCCGCCTCGGCGGCCGCAGAGAATTTCCCAAGCTCGGCGGCCAGGACGAACAGGCACAGGTCCGAGCTGTAGCGGCCGAACATGGCATAAGCGTTGTGAAAGTCTGTCATTAGCAGGTGTCGCTGTTTTACGCCGCAGGAACGCATATTCTCGTATGATGTGCTATTTAAAATATGCGAACTACCGCGAAGGCAAACCCGGCGCTTCACAGTGGCCGATCCCGATCCGTCGGTGCCAGGCCGTGCGACCGGTCCCGCGTTCATAGTAAGTTGGCGCGGGCACGCCAGAATCCAAGGAGCAAGACGTGAGCAGCACCTCGCAAGACAAACCGAACATCCTGATCCTCATGGTGGACCAGCTCAACGGCACGCTCTTCCCCGACGGCCCGGCCGAGTGGCTGCATGCGCCGAACCTCAGGCGCCTCGCCGCGCGTTCGGTGCGGTTCCGCAACGCCTACACCGCCTCGCCCCTCTGCGCGCCAGGCCGCGCCTCGTTCATGTCGGGCCAGCTGCCGTCGCGCACGCAAGTCTACGACAACGCGGCCGAGTTCGCCTCCGACATCCCGACCTTTGCCCATCACCTGCGCCGCGCGGGCTACCAGACCTGCCTTTCGGGCAAGATGCATTTCGTCGGGCCCGACCAGCTCCACGGCTTCGAGGAGCGGCTGACGACCGACATCTACCCCGCCGATTTCGGCTGGACGCCGGACTACCGCAAGCCCGGTGAGCGGATCGACTGGTGGTATCACAACATGGGCTCCGTCACGGGCGCCGGCGTGGCCGAGATCTCCAACCAGATGGAATACGATGACGAGGTCGCCTACAACGCGACGCGCAAGGTCTATGACCTCGCGCGGGGGCTCGATGACCGGCCTTGGTGCCTGACCGTCAGCTTCACCCATCCGCATGACCCTTACGTCGCGCGGAAGAAGTACTGGGATCTCTACGAGGACTGCGAGCATCTCCTGCCCGAGATTCCGGCGATGGAGTATGCCGATCACGACCCTCACGCGAAGCGCATCTTCGACGCCAACGACTGGCGCAACTTCAACATCACCGAGGAGGACATCCGCCGTTCCCGCCGCGCCTATTTCGCCAACATCTCGTACATCGACGACAAGATCGGCGGCATCCTCGAGGCGCTGGAGACGACGCGGCAGGAGGCGGCGATCCTCTTCGTCTCCGACCACGGCGACATGCTCGGCGAGCGGGGGCTCTGGTTCAAGATGAACTTCTACGATGGCTCTTCGCGGGTGCCGCTGATGATCGCCGCCCCCGGCCTCGATCCGCAGCGCATCGATACGGCCGTCTCGACCCTCGACGTCACGCCGACGCTGTGCGACCTCGCCGGGGTCTCGCTGGACGAAGTCATGCCCTGGACCGACGGGATGAGCCTCGTGCCGACCGCGAAGGGCACCGAGCGCACCGCGCCGGTGATGATGGAATACGCCGCCGAGGCCTCCTATGCGCCGCTCGTGTCGCTGCGTGAAGGGCGCTGGAAGTACAACCGCTGCGCGCTCGACCCCGACCAGCTCTTCGACCTCGAGGCCGATCCGCACGAGCTGACGAACCTCGCCGACGACCCGGCCCATGCCGACACGCTCGCCGCGCTGAAGGCTAAGTCCGAGGCGCGCTGGGATCTCGCCCGGTTCGACGCCGAGGTGCGGCAAAGCCAGGCGCGCCGCTGGGTGGTCTACGAAGCGCTCCGCAACGGCGACTACTTCCCCTGGGACTATCAGCCGCTGCAGAAAGCCTCGGAGCGCTACATGCGCAACCACATGGACCTCAACGTGCTGGAGGACTCGAAACGTTTCCCGCGCGGCGAGTGACGCCACCCCGCCATCGGGTTGCGGCGGGGGTGAAAGCCGTGGATGATCGCCCCCGGAACCGCATCCGGGGGCAGGCATGAAGATCGCGACCTTCAACATCAACGGCATCAAGGCGCGGGCGGAGGCCCTGCCCGCCTGGCTCGACGAGGCGTCGCCCGACATCGTGCTCCTGCAGGAGATCAAGTCGGTCGACGAGGCGTTCCCGCGCGAGCTTTTCGAGGATCGAGGATATTTCGTCGAGACCCACGGCCAGAAGAGCTTCAACGGTGTGGCGATCCTGTCGAAGATGCCTCTGGAGGACGTGACGCGCGGCCTGCCCGGCGACGATGCGGACGAGCAGGCGCGCTGGATCGAGGCGACGGTGGTCGGCAAGACGGCGGTGCGGCTCTGCGGGCTCTACCTGCCGAACGGCAACCCCGCGCCGGGGCCGAAATACGATTACAAGCTCGCCTGGATGGCGCGGATGAAGGAACGTGCTGCCGAGCTTCTGGCCGAGGAGATGCCGGTGGTCATGGCGGGCGACTACAACATCATTCCCCAATCCGAGGATGCCGCGAAGCCCGCGGCCTGGGTCGAGGACGCGCTCTTCCTGCCCGATAGCCGCGCCGCGTTCCGGCGGATCCTCAATCTCGGCTATACCGAGGCGTTCCGCACCCGCGAGCCGCGGCCCGGGCATTACTCGTTCTGGGACTACCAGGCCGGCGCCTGGGCGAAGAACAACGGCATCCGCATCGATCACCTCTTGCTCAGCCCGCAGGCCGCCGACCTTCTCAGTGACGCCGGGATCGACAAGGCGGTGCGCGGCGGCGACAAGCCCTCCGACCACGTTCCGGTCTGGATCGAACTCGGCGCCTGAGCCGCCGCACGGCGCACGGAGCGACCGTCAGTGATCGTGCGGCCCGAGCTTTCGGTGCAGCCGTGCGTCGTGGGTCCGGAAATGCTCGACGAACCAGGCTTCGAGCGCCGCGGTCAGACGCTCCGCCGCTGTCTCGGCGTCGTCCTGCGCGTCGTCCATGATGTCGCGCAGCGCGTCGAGCAGCCGCTCGTGATCGGCCTTGTGCGGCGGGTACTGGTCGTATTCGGCGCGCCGCATCTGCTTTTCCTCATGCGCGAAATGCGCCGAGATCGCCCGGAAGAGATCGCCGAAGCTGCGGTCGATATCGGCGTCGGGCCGGCCGTCGAGGATCGCCGCGGCGGCGCTGTTGACCAGTTCCACCAGTTCCTGATGCTCGTGGTCGACCGCCGGGTCGCCGACGCTGTATTCGGGTTTCCATGCGATCGGGGCCATCGTGCCCTCCCCTCAGTGCAGGTAGAACCGGCCGGTGGTCGCGTCGAAGTCGATCGCGACGCTTTCGGCCGGCGCCACCACGATATCGAACGCCGCCTCCTGGGTGAAGCCTGCCTCCGCCGGGTCGTCGCGCATCCGGACCGCGACGCGGTAGCTGCCGGCCGGTACGAGGAAGCGGTGATAGACCCGTGACGGGCCCGAACCCGAGAGCCCGCTCGGCGACAGGTCGGCGGCGAAGGCCAGTTCTCCGTCGAGATCGAGCTCGACCCGCACCGGCGCCCGGCGGCGCTCGCAGACCTGCGGCGTGCGCATGTTGGCCGGAAGCTTCGCCAGCTCCTCGGCGGTGCGGTCGCGGCAGTCGCGCACGCCGCTATGGGCGAAGCTGAGCCGGAGAAGTGCCATGTCCCCGGCCACGCTCTGCCACATGGGCCGCGCAGACAGCATGGCGACACCGAGAAAGAGCGCCAGGGTCAGCGCCCCGCCCAGTGCGAGATGCGGCCAGCGCCGGCCCCAGTCGATGCCCGGCCGGCTCATGGCGCGCTCCTTGCCCGCCTTGCGGTGCCATTGGCTTCGGCAGGCTCGGTTTCCTCGAGTGGCCGGACATTCTCGTAAGGCGGCATCGCCGCGAGCTGGTCCGAGAAGCCTTTCAGTTCGGCGGCGAGCCGCGTCGTCTCGCTCGGCCCGGCCCAGACCGTGAGGATCCGCTCGCGCGGCACGCGCCGACGGAGTTGCGGATCGCGGGTGCGGGCGAAGCGGTCACGGGTCCAGGCGCCGCCGACCCGGTTGTAGCAGTCGCGCTCGGCGCATCCGGCGACAGCGACGCCGTCGGCAAGGCCGCGGCTGATGATGAAATCCAGAAGCGAGGGCGGCGCCATCGCGACGCAAGGCAGGATGACGCGGCCGGGCGCCGCTTCGCGTCCGGCGGAGTGCGCGCAGGAGAGCGTCATCACCCGCCCCGGCCCGGTCAGTCCGCGCGCCGCAGCGATCACCTCGGCGCGAAGGTCGGTTAGCGGCCGTCCGGGCAGGTCGATCCCGGTGATCAGCTCGCCCGAGCGTCGGAACGGCGAGGAGGACGGACAGGCGCCCATGCAGATGCCGCAGGCGACGCAGCGGTCGGCATTGACCTCGACCTCGTGGCTGAAGGGCAGCCCGTCCGTGCGCGGCACCAACGTGATCGCGGCATAGGGGCAGTCCTCGACGCAGCGCGTGCAGCCGTTGCAGAACTCGAGGAACACCTTAGCGGCGGCAGCCTCGCGGCGCGGCGGCAGCCAGGGCAGGCCAATGAGAAGCAGGGTGAAGACCACGGTTCCGGCCCAGATCACGCCGGGCGGCACGCTCTCGATCACCGGGTAGAGCGACAGGAGGAACCAGTCGAGCCCAACCTGCTGCGGTACCTTCGCCAGGTCGGCGGGCCCGTCGAGATTGGCCGGCAGCGCGAGCGAGGTCGCGACAAGCGCGACCACCGTAATGAGACCAAGACCGCGCGGCGGGTTCGTCCGCGCTTCGGTGATGCGCTGGATGTGGATCCACATCAGAAGAAGCAGGAGGAGCGGGATCGCGATGTGGAGGAACACCATCAGCGTGAAGAACCGGCCCGAAAGCGTATCCGGCGCGAGGAAGTTGCGCGCGATCGGCTCGGCGAAGATGCCGAGGCTGTCGAGAAGCTCGGTCGTGGTCAGCGCGACGTATTGCGCCAGCTCGTCCCAGACCAGCCAGTAGCCGGTGATGCCGGAGAGATAGACGAACCAGATGATCGGCACGCCGGTGATCCAGGAGAACCAGCGCCGCCCCCGGTAGCGGTCCATCGCCCATTCGCGCACGAGATGGACGAACATCACCAGCACCATCAGATCCGAGGCGTAGCGGTGCACGCTCCGGGCGAGCCCGGCATGCCACCAGTGGTCGCGGCTCAGCCATTCGACCGAGCCATAGGCAGCGGTGACGCCGGTGTCGAAGAAGATGAAGAGGTAGATTCCGGTCCCCGCCACCAGCCAGAACAGGAGCCAGCCGAGCGGGCCGAGCTGGGCGAGCGGGTTCCAGTCCGGCCCGAACAGCCGGTCGAGCCCGCGTTCGACCCGGTCGAATCCGCGCCTCAGGATGTCGCGCATCAGATCGCCCCGCGCTCGGCCCGTTTCAGCGCCCGACGGCGTTCGAGCCAGAGCCGGAAGATCACGATCCCGGTCAGCACCAGCGAGAGCGCCCCGAAGAAGATGCCGAAGAAGATGCCGTAGTCGAAACGGTAGGCGCCCGTCAGCGGGTTGTAGACCGTGCAGAGGAACGAGATCCGGTCCCAGAGCCCCTCGGCCGTGATCGCCGTCGTCCTGATGCCGAGCACCAGTTCCTTCAGGGGTTCAAGGAGCACCGGCAGCGGGAAGGCCTCGCCGTACATCTGCCGGTAGACCCGGCCCTCGGCATCTAGGAGGCTCGTCTGGGTCACATGCTCGAACCCGCCCGCCCCGGCGCGGAAGGAAAAGCCGAGTTCCGTGAGCAGGGCCTCGGTCGTTGCCGGGTCGGCGCTGGCGATCTGCCAGTTCGTCACCTCGACCAGCCGGTGGGTGCCGGCAAAGCCCGCGAGCTGCGCCGGCCGGTCTCCGCTGGCATCGAAGCCGAAGGTGAGGATGTTGAAGGCGTCGTTGCCGAGCGCCTGCTGCGCCTTGAGGACGGACTCGCGCAGGTGGTCGGCGGTGATCGGGCAGACCGTGGCGCAGCTGGTGAAAATCAGCGAAACGAGGAGCGGCTTGCCGCGCAACTCCGCGAGCGTGAGCGTCCGGCCGCGATGGTCGGTCAGGACGTGGTCACTCGTCGCGTTGCCGATCGCCGCCTGGCTCGTCTCGTAGGCGATTTCCGCGTCGAGCTTCTCCGCCACGGCGGGCGACGCCGCGAGTCCGGCGAGGATGACCGCCAATGCCTTCAGGAGACCCATCTTGCGGCCCCGTCGAGCAGCACGCCGGCCGAGACCAGCGCGAAATGGAAGAGCGAGGCGCGGAAGGTCGCCATCGCGTTGCGGCGCTCTGGCGCGCGCAGGAGCCGCCAGCTTGCACGGAGGAACATCGCTCCGCCGAGGGCGGCGCAGAGACCGTAGAGCGGCCCGAGCCCATATAGCAGAGGCCCGAACGAGATCAGGACGAGGACGAGGACATGGCTGAAGATCACCGGCCCCCAGACCTCCGGCCCGGTGACGACGGGCAGCATCGGGATGCCCGCGCGTTCGTAATCGGCACCTTTTGCGGCGGCGAGCGCCCAGAAATGCGGCGGCGTCCAGAGAAAGAGCATCGCCGACAGGAGGACCGGCACCGGCGCCAGCGTCGGGCCGAATTCGGGTGCCGCCGCCGCGGCCCCTGCGAGGAGCGCGAAGCTGCCCGCCGCACCGCCGATCACGACGTTCCAGACAGTGCGGCGCTTCAGCCAGAGCGTGTAGACGACGCCGTAGGTGAAGGCGCCGCAGAAGACGAGGACGGCGGCGAGCGTGCCGCCCACCGACCAGCCCATCACCAGCGAGGCGGCGAGGAGCGCGGTGAAGGTCAAGGGCCAGATCGCGCCCGGCTTCAGCTTCCCGCTGGCGAAGGGCCGCATCGCCGTGCGCGCCATCAGCCGGTCGCTCTCGCGCTCGAAATAGTGGTTGAAGGCCCCCGCCGCGCCGGAGGCCCCAAGTACTGCGAGGGTGAAGACCAGGGCCTCGGCCCAGCCCATTTCGCCGCCGCCCGTAACGATGCCGACCAGGGCGGCGAGGGCCACGAAGGAGCCGATCCGGAGCTTCAGGATCGAGGCGGTCATCGTCAGGGCGGCGGTCATGGGCAGGCTCCGCATCGGATGGAAGGGGTCAACGGAAAAGCCAGAGTTCCGACAGGTACTTCCAGTTCACGAAGTAGTAG
Organism: Albidovulum salinarum; assembly: GCF_025673475.1. Taxonomy (NCBI): domain Bacteria; kingdom Pseudomonadati; phylum Pseudomonadota; class Alphaproteobacteria; order Rhodobacterales; family Paracoccaceae; genus Albidovulum; species Albidovulum salinarum. Next base: position 146,372 of record NZ_JAOVQO010000002.1, read on the forward strand.
AGCACGAAGCAGGCGAAGAAGATGCCTACTAGGATGATCGTGCCCGGCAGTTTCAGCGTGCCGTGGCTGCCGTATTCCGCCACCGCCTCGCGGCTCTGGTCATGGAGCGGGAAGCGCATCTTCGCGCCCGGACCCTCGAGCTTCGGCCCGATCAGGATCGAGGCGACAACGACGAGGATGAACACAACCCCGCCGATCGCCGCGAGGATGGCGAAGATCCCGTTGAGCCCCATCATCAGATAGGCCGCGGCCGGATACTCGAACGCATGCGCCGCGTCGGTGAGCGAGATGTCCCAATGCCGCCGCGCCACGCCGAGCGTGCCCGCCCCCATCATGAAGAGCGAGATCCCGCCCGCGCCGATGCCGAAGAGGAACGGCTGCCATTTGGCCAGCGTCGGCCAGACGATGTCGCGCTGGAAGATCAACGGCACCACGAGGTAGGTCATCGCCATGAAGGCGAGCGTCGTGCCGGCGACGACCGTGCCGTGGAAATGGCCCGGAACGTAGATCGTGTTGTGCATCAGCACGTTCAGCTGCTCGGTCCCGAGCACGACGCCCGAGATGCCACCGATGAAGCCGAACATCACGAGCGAAAGGAACATGCCGGAGAAGGCCGGGTTGCCCCAGGGCGCCTTGGTCAGCCATTCGAACGCGCCGCGGGTGAAGCCGTTGCGGCGCTGCGCCGCCTCGATCGCGCCGGGCACCGTCAGCCCGTGGATCATCGAGCCCATGACCGCGAGATACATCATGTAGGAGGTGTTCACGATCTTCCAGGTCGAGCTCATGCCCGGCTCGGCGAGGAGGTGATGCGCCGAGGCGAGCTGCAGGAACAGGATGTACATCAGGAACGCCGTGCGGCTGACCTTTTCCGACAGCGGCTTGGCGCCGAGCACCATCGCGCCGATCGCGTACCAGATCGCGACATGGGCCGAGACGTTGATCTGCTGGCTCGAATGGCCCATGCCCCACCAGACGACCTTGTACATCAGCGAGTCGATGTTGGAGATCAAACCGAGCGACCAGAGCCAGGTCGGGATCAGGATCACCGCGCCCGAGGCGAGCGTGAAGACCGCGATGATCCCCGCCGTGATCGCCCCGAAGGTGACGAGCGGCACCGAACCGTCATAGGTGTTCTCGGCCTTCGCCACGACGAGCGTGCCGAAGAAGACCATCACCGAAACGAGCGCTCCCACCGCGAAGACGATCAGCGAGAGGTAGAACCAGTGCGAGGCCTGCATCGGCGGATACGAGGTGAACATCACCGAGGAATCGCCCCTCAGCACCGCGTAGTTCGCCATCACCGCGCCCGCGACCATCAAGAGGAAGCCGAGCCAGGCCAACCACGGCGTCGCAAGGCGGCTGCCGAGGATCACCGAGGAGGCGAAATAGAGCACCGCGATCTCGAAGAAGATGATCCAGAACAGGAGCACGTTCGCCCCGTGCCCGGTGAGCACGAGATAGAACAGCTCCGCATCGAGAAGCTGAACCGCGGGCCAGCGCGTCAGCGCCACGAGAAGCCCCATCAGCCCGCCGAGCGCGAGGAACAGCACCGCCGCGACGGCGTTGACCTTGATCAGCGCCTCGGCGCTGGAATCGACCTTCAGTCCGGTGAAGCGGCAGACGCGATAGCGCGCCCCGGCGCCGGAGACGGGAGCCGCACCATGATCAATGCTTGTCATCGTCCTTCCTCCCTCACTCGACGACGCGGATGCGCCCGGTCATCGTGTGATGCCCGACGCCGCAGAATTCGTTGCAGACGATGCCGAAGTCGCCCGTTCCGGTCGGCGTCAGCGTCACGACATGCTCGTAGCCCGGATGGACCGAGATGTTGATGTTCGTGGGCTGCAGCGAGAAGCCGTGCTGCCAATCGGCCGAGGACAGGTGAATCCGGTAGCTCTCGCCCTTCTTCAGTTCGAGGATCGGCCAGAACTCCCAGAGCCGGGCGAGGATATAGGCGTCGCCGCCCACGGGCGGCCGCACCACCGGCACGCCGTTCTCCTCGAGCGGCTGGCCGTCGGCATCCTGCGCCTGGAACTCGGCGGCGAAGGCCTCGACCCTTTCCTGGTAGCGCTCGGGCTTGACCTTGTAGGTCTCGGTCGAGAGGTTCTGTTCGCCGATGAAATGCCAGGCGATCATGAAGAAGAACATGAACAGGCCCCAGAGGAAAGCGATGACGATCCAGCCGAGCTCGATTCCGTGGATCGGTTCCTTCCACCAGAGGCGGTTTGACGGGGGTGTGATGGCCATGGTTGCGCCCTTCCTACAGCGACAGGGTCACTCGAAGACCGGAATCGAGGCGATCTCCATGACGCCCCAGATCGTGTAGAGCACCGCCGGCACGGTGATCCCGAGGAAGAGCAGCAGGAACGGATTGTCGAGAACCTGCTGCATGAAGGGAACGCGCTCGGGCGGCCCTTCGCCACCTACCTTGCCCTTGTCGGCCTTTCGCTCGGTCATTCTGGCTCCTCCCGCTCTGTGCGAAAGGGGTATGTCTGCGATCGCGTGCCTCGGAGAGTTCCGAGGCTATGCCCCGATCTCATGCCCTTTCGCCACTTCGGCGCCCGTCATGCGGAATCTGCCCCGGCAACCGGGCCGTCGCGCCAGCTTTCCGCGCGGGGTCCGAGTGAGCGGCAGGCTTCGCCGGAAAGGCGCATCCTGAGATAGGATGCTCACACAAATGTGCCTTCCGCGGCTTGACTTATATCAAGGACCAAAAGGTTCGGACTCGGGACTATCTTCCGCCACTGGGGCTAGGGGATACGCGCCTGCGGCCAATATGGTCTGGAAACGCTCGGCCGTTCAGGGCTTGGACCGTGCCAGACGTTCGGGCTCAATGTACTGAAATTGCACGGCTTTCGACGCTCCGGCAGGACTTTCGAACAGACCGGCCACGCGCCGCCTGCATCCGTTGCCCGCGCCAACGCCTGCGGGCGGCGGCCTCATGACGGCCGCCGCTACCCTCGCGGTGCCAAGCGATTATCCGAGCCGGTAGTTCGGGCTCTCTCGCGTGATCTGCACGTCGTGGACATGGCTCTCCTTGAGCCCTGCCCCCGTGATCCGAACGAAACGGCAATTCTTGCGCATCTCGGCCACGGTGCGGTTGCCGGTGTAGCCCATCGCCGCGCGCAGGCCTCCGACGAGCTGGTGGACGACGGCGGCCGCGGACCCCTTGTAGGGCACCTGGCCTTCGATCCCCTCGGGCACGAGCTTGTCCGACGCCGCATCCTTCTGGAAGTAGCGGTCGGCCGAGCCGCGCGCCATCGCGCCGAGCGAACCCATGCCGCGATAGCTCTTGAAGCTGCGGCCCTGGTAGAGGATGACCTCGCCGGGGCTCTCGTCGGTGCCGGCGATGGCCGAACCCACCATGGTGCAGGAGGCGCCCGCCGCGATCGCCTTGGCGAAATCGCCGGAATACTTGATGCCGCCGTCGGCGATCACCGGGATGTCCCCGGCCGCGCCGGCCGCATCCATGATCGCGGTGAGTTGCGGCACGCCGACGCCCGCGACGATCCGCGTCGTGCAGATCGAGCCCGGTCCGATCCCGACCTTGACCGCATCCGCCCCGGCAGCGATCAGCGCCCGGGTGGCTTCGGCGGTAGCGACGTTGCCCGCCACGACCTGGACCGCGTTCGACAGCGCCTTGATCCGCTCCACCGCCTTCGCGACGCCCTCGCTGTGGCCATGCGCGGTGTCGATCACCACCATGTCGACGCCCGCGTCGATCAGCGCCTGCGACCGTTCGAACCCGGCATCGCCCACCGTCGAGGCGGCGGCGACCCGCAAACGGCCGAGATCGTCCTTGCAGGCATGGGGATTGAGCACCGCCTTCTCGGTGTCCTTGAGCGTCAGGAGCCCGGTCAGCTTGCCCTGCCCGTCCGTGACCAGCAGCTTCTCGATCCGCCGCGCCTTCATCAGGCCCTTGGCCTCTTCGAGATCGGCGGGCTCGGTCAGCACCGCGAGGTTCTCGGCGGTCATCATCACCTTGACGGGGGTGTTGTCGTCCGAGGCGAAGCGCATGTCGCGATTGGTCACGATGCCCACGACGCGGCCCGCGTCGTCGATCACCGGAAAGCCGGTCACCGAGTAACGCTCCTGCAGCATCTTCGCATCGGCCAGCGTCTGGTCGGGCTTGAGCGTGATCGGGTTGTAGACGACACCGCTTTCGAACCGCTTCACGCGGCTCACCTCGGCCGCCTGCTCCGCGATCCCGAGGTTGCGGTGAATGACGCCAATGCCGCCGGCCTGGGCCATCGCGATCGCCATCCGCGCCTCGGTCACGGTGTCCATCGCGGAGGACAGGAGCGGGATGTTCATGCGGATCGACTTGGTCACATGGGTCGAAGTGTCCGCATCGGAGGGCAGAACGCTCGACGCCGCCGGAACAAGAAGCACGTCATCGAAGGTGAGAGCCTCGCGAATCTCCATGGGGAACCTCGTAGGGGAGCTTTCGTTTGGCGCTCCCCTGTTTCATGCGGGGGGCCGGATGGCAAGCCCTAAATCCGCCGAGCCGGCATCGCGCGTGCTCAGGCCGTCGCCGCGTTGGTCTTGATGGCGAGTTGCCCGCGCGCCCAGAGCCGGAGCATCTGGAACGCGATCGCCGGCACGATGAGCGTTGCTGCGACGAGTAGCACGCCTCCCGGCACCCGCCAGAACCAGCCGACGGCCAGCCACAGGTTGGCGGTCGCCGCGAGCGGGAAGGTGAAGGCACCCCAGAGCGGGGAGAAACCCGCCTCGGTCAGCCAGAAGACCCGGGCAACGAACCATGCGAGCATGAGCGCCGCGATCCCGGCGCAGCCCAGCGATACGGCGTGAAGCTCCAGCGCCTCGGCCACCAGGCCCAGAAGCGCGACCGGCGCGAGATGGATCGACAGCAGCGGCCGGAGCGGCGAAGGCACCCCGTCCTTGACGATCTGCTCGAAGCTGACCGACCAGATCAGCGCCGCGATGAGCGCTGTGGCGAAGAAGAGCACGAGCGCCAGAACATAAAGCTCGAGCACCGTCGCGGCGAGCGCGCCGACGATGAACCCGACGAAGGTGAGATGCCAGACCGGGGTCACCCGGCGCTGCTCGGGCGGGCTCGTGAAGAATTGATGCACCAGCAGGGCGACTAGGATCCAGTGCAACCCGAACCCCGCCATCAGGACGCCGTAGGCCGCGCCGGCATGATAGGGCGCGAACGTGATCGACAGGAGATACCAGCACAGGACCGCCGCGGCGACGCCGGCGCGGCCGGGCAGAATGCGCAGCTCCTCGACGATCACGCGCGGGCGCCGCGCGAGTTTGGCGCCGTAGCCGAAGAACGAGAACACGAAGAGTAGCGTCGTCGCGCCGAGGATCGCTTCCCCGACCCCGCCGGAAATCGCGAAGCTGTCTGCGGCCCGCCGCCAGCCGAGGCCGAGGCCAAAAAGCCCCATGATCGCCGGAAAGACTGCCGGAGGCATGCGCCGGAACAAGCCCGGCGGCGTCGGGGCCGGAGGTTTGAATGCCATGATCTGCCTCTGTCTTTTCTCTAAACCTGCCGTGCTGGACCGTAATTTGCGAGCGGAAAGCGCATAGAGCGCGTAATTTTCCTTTCAGGCGCGGCCTCGATGCCGCTTGTCGTCTATGCGATGCCGCTTGGCGCCTCTACTCTGGTCCCGCAAAGGGAGGTGACCATGAGCACGCATGGCTATGAGACCGGGCGGCTGAACCTGCCGTTCGTCGGAATCGCGACTTTCGGCAAGCGACCCCATGTCGCGGACTGGGAGGCGATCGACGCCGACGTCGCGATCCTCGGCGCGCCCTTCGATTTCGGCACCCAGTTCCGCGCGGGAGCACGCTTCGGCCCGCGCGCGGTGCGCGAGGCCTCGACGCTCTTTTCCTTCGGCCACGCCGGCGCCTACGATCACGAGGACGACGTGACCTATCTCGGCGCCGATGTCCGCATCGTCGACATCGGCGATGCCGACATCGTCCATACCGACACCGAGAGGAGCCACGCCAACATCGAGGCCGGGGTCCGCGCGATCCTCAAGGCCGGCGCGCTGCCAGTCGTGATCGGTGGCGACCACTCGGTCAACATTCCCTGCATCCGTGCATTCGACGGCCAGGGACCGATCCACATCCTGCAGATCGACGCCCATCTCGATTTCGTCGACGAACGCCACGGCGTGCGTCACGGCCACGGCAATCCGATGCGGCGGGCGGCCGAAAAGGACTATGTGACGGGGCTGACCCAGCTCGGCATTCGCAACGTTTCATCGACGGCGAAGGAAGGCTATGACGCGGCCCGCGCGATGGGAGCCGACATCCTCTCGGTGCGCCAGGTCCGCAAGCTCGGGCGCGACGGCGTTCTGGCGCGGATTCCCAAGGGCGCCCGGCTCTATGTCACAATCGACATCGACGGCTTCTGCCCCTCGATCGCACCGGGCACCGGCACGCCGTCGCAGGGCGGTTTTCTCTATTACGAGGTGCTGGAGATCCTGCAGGGCGCGGCGCTGGCGCATGAGATCGTCGGTATCGACCTTGTCGAGGTCGCGCCCGACTACGATCCGACCGGCTCGACCGCGATCCTTGCCGCGCAACTGCTTCTGAACTTCCTCGGCTTTGTCTTCCATGCCCGCGGGCAGGCATGACGGGACTACCCGCGCCGGTCGCGGCCGCCCTCTGGATGATCGGCTCGATCACGGGATTCTGCATCCTCGCGGTCTCGGGGCGCGAGATCGCCCCCGCGCTCGACACGTTCGAGATGATGCTCTACCGCTCGCTGATCGGCGTCGCCGTGGTCGTGAGCGTGGCCGTCGCGACCGGCCGGGCCACAGAGATCACCACCCGCCGCCTCCATGTCCATGGGCTGCGCAATGTGCTCCACTTCGCCGGGCAGAACCTCTGGCTCTATGCGCTCGCGCTGATCCCGATGGCGCAGCTCTTCGCCTTAGAATTCTCCTACCCGATCCTCGTCGCGCTTGCCGCGCCGCTCCTTCTCGGCGAGCGACTGACGCCGGTGAAGCTCGCCGCCGCTCTGATCGGATTCGCCGGAATCCTGATCGTCGCCCGCCCCTTCGGCGGCGGCCTGTCAATCGGCCTGGTGGCGGCGCTGCTCTGCGCGGTCGGCTTCGCAGGCTCGGCCATCGTCACCAAACGGCTCACGCATGTAGCGTCGGTCACCTGCATCCTCTTCTGGCTTGCGGTGATGCAATCTGCGTTCGCGTTGATCTGCGCCGGCGCAGACGGTGCCATCGCCCTGCCCTCCCACGCGGTCCTGCCATGGTTACTGGCCATGGGCCTCGCCGGGCTCGGCGCGCATTTCAGCCTGACCAAGGCGCTCTCGCTCGCGCCCGCCTCCGTTGTGACCCCGATCGACTTCCTGCGCCTGCCGGTGATCGCCGTCATCGGCATGATCTTCTACGCCGAGCCGTTCGATTTCTGGGTTCTCGCCGGTGGCGCGATCATCCTCGCGGCGAACTGGCTGAACATACGTGCAAGGGGTGCAGCAGTGCCGTTACGTCACAAACTCAAGGTAGTTTGACAGGACGTGACGTCATTCATTGACGCCGCAAAGGCGCCGCCCGTACCGTCGCCGAACAATAAACATACACGTTAGGGATGAGGATCGATGGGACGTGTGATAATGGCGGCGGGCGCCTTTGCCATGGGTGCAACGTCAGCTGTGGCGGGGGGACTCGAACGCTCCCCGCAATCAGTGGCAATTCTCTTCGAGCAGGGCAATTACGCCGAGTTCTCGATCGGCGGCATCAATCCCGATGTCAGCGGCACCGTCGCCGGCGGCGCGCTGTCGAGCGGCGACATGACCACGGGCTACGGCACCTTCTCGTTCGGCTACAAGCACGCGCTGAACGACAAGGTCGATCTCGCGCTCATCATCGACCAGCCGGTCGGTGTGAACGTGAGTTATCCGATCAGCGCCGCGCCCTATCCGTTCGCGGGATCGACGGCCGATGTCGACTCGCTCGCGTTCACGGGCCTCATTCGCTACAAGCTGCCGCAGAACTTCTCGGTCCTTGGCGGCGTGCGGACCGAGACCGTCGACGGCGTGGTGGGGATCCCGCTCTTCTCCTACACGATGACGGCCGACGGCGACCGCCAGTGGGGCTATGTCCTCGGCGTGGCCTGGGAGAAGCCCGAGATCGCGGCCCGCGTCGCGCTGACCTACAATTCGGCGATGACCCATACGCTCTCGGCGAACGAAAACTTTTCGCCGGTGCCGACCGAGTTCGAGACCGAGATTCCGCAATCGGTGAACCTCGAGTTCCAGACCGGCATCGCGAAAGACACGCTTCTCTTCGGCTCGGTCCGCTGGGTCGAATGGTCGGTGTTCGATATCACGCCGCCCGCGTTCAACTCGGTCGTCGGCGGCTCGATCGCCAATATCGACGATGACACGGTCTCCTACACGCTCGGCCTCGGCCGGCGGTTCAACGAAACCTGGTCGGGCGCCGTCACGCTCGGCTACGAGCCTTCCACCGGCTCGCCGACCGGCAACCTCGGGCCGACCGACGGCTACCGCAGCATCGGGGTCGCGGCGACCTATACCCGTGGCAACATCAAGGTCACGGGCGGCCTTCGCTACGTCGACATCGGCGACGCCACCACCCGCGGCGTCAACGGGAACTTCACCGGCAACGAAGGCATCGGCGCCGGTCTGCGCATCGGCTACAGCTTCTGAAACCGGCGCTTGCGCCTGATTGACGGCCCCGCCTCCACCCGGCGGGGCCGTTTTCATTCACGCCTGCAATGTAGCGCCCACTCCGCCGGGGATGCAGATTTTTCGTGAAAATCCCGCCGCATGCAGTTAGGAGCGGGGACGACACGAGCAGGAAGGCGGCGATGATCTACGAGACGGCACAGGACTGGCGCGCAGCGGACCGCAAGCGCGTGTTGCTTTTCGGCATGTCGGGGCTGGGCAAGACCCATGTCTCGAACCTGCTCAGAGATAGCGGCGACTGGTTCCACTACTCCGTCGACTACCGGATCGGCACCCGCTACATGGGCGAGCACATCGCCGACAACTTCAAGCGCGAGGCGATGCGCGTGCCGCTCCTGCGCGAGCTCTTGATGACGGACAGCGTCCACATCACCTCGAACATCACCTTCAACAACCTGTCGCCACTCTCGACCTATCTCGGCAAGCCGGGCGACTCGGCCAAAGGCGGCCTGCCCTTCGCCGAATACATGCGCCGCCAGGACCAGCATCGCCGGGCCGAGATTTCGGCGCTGCTCGACACCCCCCATTTCATCGACCGCGCGCGGGAGCTTTACGGCTATTGCCACTTCGTCTGCGATTCCGGCGGCTCGATCTGCGAGGTGGTGGACCCCGACGACCGCTCCGATCCGGTGCTCACCGCGCTCTCCGGAGCCGCACTCATGGTCTGGATCAAGGGCTCGGAGGCGCATACCGAAGAGCTGATCCGCCGCTTCGACCGCGCCCCGAAGCCGATGTACTACCAGCCCGACTTCCTTCGCGCCGCCTGGTCCGATTACCTGGCCGAGACCGGCGTCGCCGAGGACAAGGTCGACCCCGATGCCTTCGTGCGCTGGACCTATGCCCGCGCGCTCGCCCATCGCCAGCCGATCTACGCGGCGATGGCGAAGAACTGGGGCGTGAGCGTCACCGCCGAGGAGGTGGCCACGGTCCGCACCCCCGCCGATTTCGAGTCCCTCGTCGCCCGCGCCCTTGAGGCGCGGGGCTGAACCGACTATCTCGGCCGTTCCACAGGAGATTTACGGATGCCCATCACCCTGCCCGCGACGCTCCCCGCCTTTGAGGTTCTCTCGAAGGAAGGCGTCATGGTGATGACGCCCGACCGCGCCGCGCATCAGGACATAAGGCCGATCCGGATCGGGCTCCTGAACCTGATGCCGAAGAAGATCCAGACCGAGAACCAGTTCGCCCGGCTGATCGGCGCGACGCCCTTGCAGATCGACTTCCAGCTCATTCGCATGAGCGAGCACCAGACGAAGAACACCGCCGCCGAGCACATGGAGGCCTTCTACCGCCCCTTCGAAGCGGTCAGGAACGAGAAGTTCGACGGGTTGATCATCACCGGCGCGCCGATCGAGCATCTGCCGTTCGAGGAGGTCACCTACTGGGACGAGCTCCGCGAGGTCTTCGACTGGACCCAGACCCACGTCCATTCCACCTTCGGCGTCTGCTGGGGCGGGATGGCGATGGCATACCATTTCCACGGCGTGAAGAAGCACATCCTCGACCACAAGGCCTTCGGCTGCTTCCGCCACCAGAACCGCGCCCCGGCCTCGCCCTATCTTCGCGGCTTCTCCGACGATTTCGTGATCCCGGTCAGCCGCTGGACCGAGATGCGCCAGGACGAGGTCGACCGGGCCGAAGGTCTGAAGACGCTTCTTGGCAGCGACGAGGTCGGGCCCTGCCTGATCGAGGACGTTTGCCACCGCGCGCTCTACATCTTCAACCACTTCGAATACGACTCCGGCACGCTGAAGGAGGAGTACGACCGCGACGTGGCCAACGGCACGCCGATCAACGTGCCGATGAACTACTACCCGGACGATAACCCGGCCCGGCAGCCCCTGAACCGCTGGCGCAGTCACGCGCATCTCCTCTACGGCAACTGGATCAACGAGATCTACCAGTCGACGCCGTTCGACCTCGCTGCAATCGGCGCCTGATCTGGCCGCCGTTGCGAAGGCTGCGGCAATGGCGATACTGGAAGCCGGAGAAGAGGAGGCCAGGTTGGGCAAGAAGACGCACGAAACGGCACAGGCGATCCCCTTCGTCGGCGACATCACCCGGTACCTCGAGACCGAGGCGCCGGTCGAGGTCCGCGAGGCGATCCGCACCGGTGACAAGGACGACATCCTGTCGGGCACCTATCCCTACGACCGCGAGATGAAGGGCAAGGATTATGCCCGGCAGATGGAGGCGCTGCAGGTGGAGCTCGTGAAGATGCTCCACGACTTGCGCAACACCGGCAAGCGGCTCTGCGTCCTATTCGAGGGGCGCGACGCAGCCGGCAAGGGCGGCACGATCGAGCGGATGCGCGAGAACCTCAACCCGCGCTCGGCCTATATCGTCGCGCTGCCGAAGCCGACCGAGCGCGAGGCGAGCCAGTGGTATTTCCAGCGCTATGTAGACCGGTTGCCGGCGGCAGGCGAGATCGCGCTCTTCGACCGATCCTGGTACAACCGTGGCGTCGTGGAGCATGTCTTCAGCTTCTGCACGCCGGAGAGCCGCAAACTCTTCTTCCGGCAACTGCCGGAGTACGAGCAGATGCTGGTGGACGAGGGGATCGTGCTCGTGAAGCTCTGGCTCAATGTCGGCAGGGCCGAGCAGCTCCGGCGCTTCCTCAAGCGCGAAAAGGACCCGCTGAAGCAGTGGAAGCTTTCGTGGATCGACGTCGAGGGCCTGAAGAAGTGGGACGCCTATACCGCGGCGATCCGCGAGACGCTCGACCGCTCCCATACCAAACACGCGCCCTGGACCGTCATTCGCGCCGACGACAAGGCGCGGGCGCGGATCGCGGCGATTCAGACCGTGCTGAACCAGCTCGACTATGCCGGGCGCGACCGCAAGGCGATCGGCAAGGTCGATGCGAAGATCTGTGGCGGGCCCGGCATCCTCGATGGCTAAGCAGGGCTACCACCACGGCGACCTCCGGCGGGCGTTGGTCGAGGCGGCATTGACGCTGATCGAGAAGCAGGGGCCGCAGGGCTTCACGCTCTCGGACGCGGCGAAGTCGGCGGGCGTGACCCCGGCCGCGGTCTACCGCCACTTCGCGGGCCGCGACGACCTCATCGCCGAATGCGCCCGCCAGGGGTTCGAGATCTTCGCCGACCTGATGGATCACGCCTACAACCAGGGCCGGCCAACCGCGCTTTCCGCCTTCGAGGCGACAGGACGCGCCTATCTCGCCTTCGCGCGCAAGTTCCCCGGTCATTACATGGCGATGTTCGAAAGCGGCATCTCGCTCAACGCCAATCCCGACCTCGCGCGGGCGGCCGAGCGCGCGCGGCTGGTGTTTTCCCGTGCCGCCGAGGCCTTGTCGCAGCATATCCCGGCCGACAAGCGCCCGCCCGCCTCGATGTTCTCGGCCCATATCTGGGCGATGAGCCACGGCGTCGTCGAGCTCTACACCCGCGGCGCGCCGGGCGCCCGCGCGCCCTTCCCGCCCGAGGAGTTGCTCGAGACCGGGATCGGCATCTACCTGCGCGGCCTCGGACTGGTGCCGCCCGACGAATGAGGCCTGCGATGTTTTGGCGCTTGCGCGCGCCCCGCGCGCCCGACTAGGCAAGCGCATGGACGTCACCGCCCCCCTTCCCGACTATTCGCACCGCGCACGCCGCAACGTCGTCGTGCTGATCCTCGCGCAGGCAATCCTCGGCGCGCAGATGCCGATGATCTTCACCGTGGGCGGCCTGGCCGGACAGATGCTCGCGCCCAATCCCTGCTGGGCGACGCTGCCGATCTCGATGATCGTGCTCGGCTCGATGCTGACCGCGACGCCGATGTCGGCACTGATGGCCCGGTTCGGGCGCCGGGTGGGGTTCTGGCTCGGCACGGCGGGCGGCGCTTCGGGGGCGGCGGTGGGGGCGCTCGGGCTTTTCTGGGGCTCGTTCCCGGTCTTCGTCCTCGGCGCGCTCCTGACCGGGATCTACATGTCGGCCCAGGGCTTCTACCGCTTCGCCGCCGCCGATACCGGGCCGGACTCGTTCCGGCCCAAGGCGATCTCCTGGGTGATGGCGGGCGGGCTCGCCTCGGCGCTGATCGGCCCGCAACTCGTCAAGGTCACGGCGGACGCGATGCCGGTGGCGTTCCTCGGCACCTATCTCGCGGCGATCGCCGTGAATCTCGCGGGCGCCGGGCTGTTTCTCTTCCTCGACATCCCACCGGTTCCGCAGCGCCGGGACGGCACGATCTCCGGGCGCAGCCGAGCAGCGTTGCTGCGCGATCCGACGATCCGGGTGGCGATCATCTGCGCCACGGTGAGCTACGCGCTGATGAATCTGGTGATGACCTCGACACCGCTCGCGGTGGTCGGCTGCGGATATGACAAGGGTACGGCCGCCGACATCGTCACGGCCCATGTGCTGGCGATGTTCGTGCCCTCGTTCTTCACCGGCCACCTGATCGCACGGTTCGGCACGTCGCGCATCATCGGGCTCGGCCTCGCGATCCTCGCCGGAGCCGGGGCGGTGGCGATGTCGGGCGTGGCGCTCGAGCAGTTCTTCGCGGCGCTCATCCTGCTGGGTTTCGGCTGGAACTTCGGTTTCATCGGGGCGACGACGCTCCTCACCTCGGCCATCGCGCCCGAGGAACGCGGCCGGATCCAGGGGATCAATGACCTCTTCGTCTTCGGTGGCGTGACCCTCGCTTCGCTCTCCTCGGGCACGCTGTTGAATTGCAGCGGTTCCGGCACTGTCGCCGGCTGGCAGGCGGTCAATCTCGCGATGCTGCCGTTCCTTGTCCTGGCCGGGGCGTCGCTGATCTGGCTGGTGATGCGGCCGACGGGGAGTTGAGCGCCGGGGGCGCTGCCCCCGGACCCCCGGGATACTTTGGAAAAGAAGAAGGGGAAACGGTCAGTACCTGCCGGTAAGGGCACAGGCGAGGAGTGCCCAGTTGCGGGAAAATACCGACAGCGCGAGGGTACCGGCGGCGATGCGCTGCGGTTCGCGTTCCGCAAGCGCGAGGAGCCGCGCGGCGTATGCGCCCGGCCAGAGCGCGGGACGCGCGGCGCGGGGGATGCCGGTCTTGCGGGCGCGCGCGATGCGCACGCGCCCCTCTGAGGCGAGTGTGGCAAGGGTCGCGGGCCGACCGTCGACGAACGGGATGCGGCCCCTTGCCTCGAGTTCGGGTGCGGCTCGGAAGTAGGCCGCAAGCCCCGCCCCCCAGGCGAAGTCGCGGATCGCCGTTTCGGAGGCCGGTGTCGCGCCGAGAACGCGGGCGGCGGCCCACATCAGGTTGCCGGCGGTCGCGTCGAGATAGGTATCGAAGGCGGCGCGATCCTCGAAGGGCTCGCGCCAGCAGTCCCAGCGCCGCGCCTCGGCGAGGCTTTGCAGGAGGATTCCGATCCCGGGATCGGTGGCGAGGAGCGGCGCCAGCGCCTCGGTCACCGGGTGGCCGCGCCGGTCCGCGCCCTCAGCCAGTTCGCCGATCGTGTCGATCCACCACTGCAGCCGCATCTCGGCAACCATCGGCTCGGAGGCGGCCCAGGGTGCCCGGGCGATCTCAAGGTTCACGGCGTAGAGCGGCCAGAGCCGGTCCCGCACCGCCACCGGCGCGGCCATGGTCGCGGCGAAGCGGTCGGGGTCGCCCGCCTCTACCAACTGGGCACAGGCCATGAGGCTCACGCCGCGACCGCCCCGTCGCGCACGAGCTTCCAGGTGATGGCGTCGAGAAGCGCCTCGAAGCTCGCATCGACGATGTTGGGGCTGACGCCCACCGTCGACCAGCGGTGCCCGGCGCCATCCTCGCTGTCAATGATGACGCGGGTGACCGCCTCGGTCCCGCCTTGAGTGATCCGGACCTTGAAGTCGACGAGCTTCATGTCGTCGATATGCGCCTGATAGGGCCCGAGATCCTTGGCGAGCGCCTTCGAAAGCGCGTTCACCGGCCCGCGATCGGCACCGGTCTCGTCCATTGATTCCGAGACCGAGAGCATCTTCTCGCCGCCGATCTTCACGACGACGACCGCCTCCGAGAGCGTCACCATCCGGTCGCGCTTGTTCTTCCGCCGCTCCACGGTCACGCGGTAGCGCTTGACCTCGAAATAGTCCGGCAGGAGCCCGAGTTCGCGCCGGGCGAGGAGCTCGAAGGAGGCCTGCGCGCCGTCATAGGCATAGCCCTGGTCCTCGCGCGCCTTGATCACCTCGAGGATCCGGGCAAGGGCGGGATCCTTCGGCGCGACCTCGATCCCGGCGGCGGCGAGGCGCGCGCGCAGGTTCGACTGGCCGGCCTGGTTCGACATCGGGATCACGCGTTCGTTGCCGACGAGCGCGGGATCGATGTGCTCGTAGGTCGCCGGGTCCTTGAGAATCGCCGAGGCGTGGAGCCCCGCCTTGTGGGCGAAGGCCGAGGCGCCGACATAGGCGGCGCTGCGCAAGGGCACCCGGTTCAGGATGTCGTCGAGCATCCGGCTCGCGCGGGTGAGGCTCTTCAGCGCATCGCGCGTGACGCCGGTCTCGTAGCGGCTGGCGTAGGGCTCCTTCAGGAGCAGTGTCGGGATCAGCGCGGTGAGATTGGCATTGCCGCAGCGCTCGCCGAGACCGTTCAGCGTGCCCTGGATCTGCCGCGCCCCGGCATCGACCGCGGCAAGGCTGGCCGCGACCGCGTTCTCGGTGTCGTTATGGGTGTGGATGCCGAGCCGCTCGCCGGGGATGCCGGCGGCGATGCCCTCGGCGGTGATGCGGCCGACCTCGGCCGGCAGCGTGCCGCCATTGGTGTCGCAGAGCACGATCCAGCGGGCGCCGGCCTCAAGGGCGGCCTTCAGGCAATCGAGCGCGTAGCCGGGATTGGCCTTGAAGCCGTCGAAGAAATGCTCGGCGTCGAAGAGCGTTTCGCGGCCTTGCGCGACGCAATGCGCGATCGAGGCGCCGATGCTGTCGAGGTTTTCCTCCAGCGTCACCCCGAGCGCGGTCGTGACGTGGAAGTCATGGGTCTTGCCGACGAGGCAGACGGCGGGCGTGCCGGCGTTCAGAACCGCGGCGAGGACATCGTCATTCGCGGCCGACCGCCCTGCCCGCTTGGTCATGCCGAAGGCGGTGAAGGTGGCGCGGGTCGCGGGCCGGGTCTCGAAGAACTCGCTGTCGGTCGGGTTCGCGCCGGGCCAGCCGCCCTCGATATGGTCGATGCCCATCGCGTCGAGCGCCGCCGCGATCTGCACCTTCTCGGGCACCGAGAACTGCACGCCCTGGGTCTGCTGGCCATCGCGGAGCGTGGTGTCGTAGAGGTAGAGGCGTTCGCAGGTCATCTGAGCGCCTCTAGCTTTGCAGGGTCGAAGTCCGGCGCGAGCTCCCATTCGGCCCCCTGCGGCGTGTCCTTGACGATCACACCCGCCGCCGCAAACCCGTCGCGAAGCGCGTCGGCGCGCGCGAAATCCTTCGCCTTCCTGGCATTGGCACGCGCCGCGAGCAGTTCGTCGATCAGCGCAGCCGCATCGGCATTGGCCCCCCGAACCTCGGCCCAGCCCCCCATCGTCTCATCGAGGAGACCAAGCAGCGCCGCAGACGCCTTCAACCCCGCCGTGTCGCCAGCCCCGGCGAGCGCATGAAGCTCGGCAATCGCGCCCGCCGTGTTGAGGTCATCGGCGAGCGCGGCGATGACGGAGGGCGCGGGGCTCGGCGCGGGCTCGATGCCCGCGACGAGACCACGCCACTTCCTGAGCGTCGCCTCGGCCTGGCGCGCCTTCTCCTCGGTCCAGTCCATCGGCTTGGCGTAATGCGTGCCGAGATAGACGAAGCGGATCACCTCGCCGGGATGGCCCTGATCGAGAAGATCCCGCACCGTGAAGAAGTTGCCGAGCGATTTCGACATCTTCTTGCCCTCGACCTGCAGCATCTCGTTGTGCATCCAGACCTTCGCGAAACCGCCCTTCGGATGGGCGCACATCGACTGGGCGATCTCGTTCTCGTGGTGCGGGAACTGGAGGTCGATTCCGCCGCCGTGGATGTCGAAGGACTCGCCCAGAAGCTCCCGGCTCATCGCCGAGCACTCAATGTGCCAGCCGGGGCGGCCCCGGCCCCAGGGGCTGTCCCAGCCCGGCAGTTCGTCGCTCGACGGCTTCCAGAGCACGAAGTCCATCGGGTCTTCCTTGAACGGCGCAACCTCGACGCGGGCGCCCGCGATCATGTCGTCGACCGACCGGCCCGAGAGCTGGCCGTAGCCTTCATAGGACCGCACCCGGAAGAGCACATGGCCCTCCTTGGCATAGGCATGGCCCTTGCCGATCAGGTCCTCGATCATCGCGATCATCGCGCCGATCCACTCGGTCGCACGCGGCTCGCGGTCCGGCCTCAGCGCGCCGAGCGCGTCCATGTCGGCGTGGTACCAGCCGATGGTCTCGTCGGTGAGCGCGCGGATGATCGCCTCGAGCGGGCGCGTGTCGCCCGCCGCCTTCATCTCGGCCGCGCGCGCGTTGATCTTGTCGTCGACGTCGGTGAAGTTGCGGACATAGGTGACATGGTCGGCCCCGTAGACGTGGCGCAAAAGCCGGTAGAGCACGTCGAAGACGATCACTGGCCGGGCGTTGCCGATATGGGCGCGGTCATAGACCGTGGGCCCGCAGACATACATCCGCACTTTGGTCGGGTCGATGGGCTCGAAGACCTCTTTCCTGCGGGCCTTCGTATTGGTGAGACGGATCGTCGTCATGCCTTGTCCTCGCGCACGCATCCCGGCGGCGGGCTTAGCAGTCTATCGGTTCGATGAAAACAGAAGAACAGCCCGCCTGACGATGTCAGCCGGTAATGCAGATAATGCAGATGTTGCTGTTCGGTTTCATGGCCTTGTCATAACCGATCTTCTGTCGCAGGCCAAGCCTTCGTAGAGAGCAGTCCGGGGCCGGATGACCGGCCCCGGAGTGAATGCATGGGGTCAGCCGCCGAGGCGGTTGAAGCTGCCGCGCGGGTCGGGGCCGATGCCGAGCCAGCCGGCGAAGACGCGCCGCAGATGCGCCGAGATCTGGCTCTTCTGGGTTTCGCCGCGGGCCCGCGCCGCGGCCATTTCTTGGCCGGACAGCGCCGGCAGCGCCGCTTCCACGGCCTCGGGTCCGGCAAGGACCTCGCCGCTTGCCGCGTCGACGGCCTGGATCGTGAAGTCGATGTTGTGAACACCCGCGGTCGAAAGCTGGGTCTCGGCCTCGAAGGTCAGCGCGTGGAACCGGGAGACGGTGACTTCGAGCCGCACCGGACGCGAACCCTTGAGACCGGCGCCACCGGCGCGTGCCGCGTCGCCGACGATCTTCGCCACCTGGGCATGACGGTCACCGGCCGGATCCTCGCGCCAGACGATGTCGGCATTGGGAAACAGCGTCTTGGACTCGGAGACCTTGAGGCTGTCGGGAACCGACACTGCGACATCGGCGAGCCGCCAGGTCGCGGCGGTCGCCGCGGGGACGGGCTCGGAATAATTGGTCCGGAAGGTCGAGCCGCAGCCTGCAAGCGCGAACGCGCAAAGGGCGACGGCAACCGCCGGAAGATGCCGCATGAAACTCATGATGTACTCCTCAAATGGTCCGGGCGGACGAATCGCCCATCGGTTTGCGTCTTACTTGCCGCGATTTGTGGCAACATTGGGTGAATTGTCGGCCGAACGGTAGCAATCGCCAGAAATTGGCGCTGTCGATCCGGAAGCGATGAAACGAGGCAACACTTGCCGTTACGTCACGCTTCGAGCGCGGGACGATTGAGCGCTGTCCCGTCTTCGAGGCTTGATCGGCAGCCGGGGACTGCAATGATGCACCCGACGACGTTTCGCGTCGGGGAGATGCAGATGCCGCCATTCCGCGCCGCCCTGACGGGGCTCCTCTGGCTTTGCCTCGGGCTGCCGTCCGCTGCGGAGCCTTACCCGGCTTTCGACGACCCGTTCGTCACCGATCACGCCGGCATCATCGACGCCTCGACGATTGCGGACTTGCAACGCGATCTAGGCACGCTTCGGACCGAAACCGGGGTAGAGATGACCGTGCTGACGATCCGCTCTCGCGCGGATTACGATCCCGCACCCTCGCTCGAGGCATTCGCGACCGGGCTCTTCAACGCCTGGGGAGTCGGCGCTGCCGAACGCAACGACGGGATCCTCTTCCTCGTCGTGACGGCCGACCGCGAGATGCGGATCGAACTGGGTGCGGGATACCATCAGGGTTACGACGTCACGGCGCAGGACATCGTCAGCCGCTGGATGGTTCCTGCCTTCCGTGACGGGCGCTACGCGGAGGGTGTCGCCGCCGGCGTGCGCGAGACAATGAACCGGATCGCCCGCCGTCATGCGGAACGCATGCTCCCCGAGGCGTTGCCGGACACCGGGCGTGGCATGTTTGGCCGGAACGCAGGCTGGCTCGCCGTGGCCTTCGTCGCCGCCGTCGCGGCCGTCATTGGATTTCGCCACAGGATTGCCGGGGCGTATGCGGGACTGCGCCGCTGCCCGCGCTGCGGCGCGAGGGGATTGCGGCGCCACCGGTCGGTCCTTGCAGAACCGACGACCGATCGGCCCGGCGCCGGGCGGCTGATCACGCGATGCCGCAGTTGCGATTTCAGAGAAGAGCGTGCCTACCGTATCGCGCCAAGACGCAAGCGTCGCGCCAAAGGCGGTGGCGACGGATTCGGTGGCGGTCGCTCATCCGGCGGAGGGGCGAGCGGCCGCTGGTAGGAAGTGGCGGGGGGCTATCCGCCCCCCGCAGCCGTATCAGAAGCGGAAGCCGGCAGTGACCGACGCGGTGGTCACGTCGATATCCGAGCCGGTGGCGCCGAAGTTGTCGAACTGATGCGTCAGGATCTCGGCACCGACGGTCCACCGATCCGTGATCAGATAGTCCGCGCCGATACCGACGAACCAGCCGTCGTCAGAAAGGCCGGCGCCGCCGATCGTCGCATCGGCTTCGGTGTAGCCGCCGATACCGTAGATCAGGGTGCGGCCGAGGTCGGCGCCCGCGCGCGCGCCAAGGCGCCAGACCGAGTCGAGGCTGCCGGCATTGTTGGCGAGGTTGATGTCGCTCCAGTCGTAGTCGAGGCGACCACCGAGAACCCAGTTGCCGAAGTCGTAGTCATAGCCGCCACGAAGGCCGTACATGAGGCCGTCGCCATCTTCGCCGGTCGTCGACACGTCGCCATAGCCAAGATCGCCGCCGACGTAGAAGCCGGTCCAGTCCGTGCCGACAACGACCGGGGCAACCGGCGCGATCGGCGCTTCCACGACCGGCTCCGCCAGACCACCGGCGAGGGCCGGCATCGCAAGCCCACCGGCGATAACCGCGCCGACGAATGCGGCCTTGATTACATTGCTCATTTCTGTCTCCAATTTCTCTCTAATCACGTCCGTGACGCCGGACACCCGAAGGCCGACCATATCGTGTCGCCCTGCGGAGCCTGTCGCCGGTCTCCTAAAGATAGACCGCGAGCGCTTCACGCCAAGAGCCGGACCCTGCCGGTAGTATCCGCGTTGCAGAATTCTCACAGAAATCGGCGGAAATTGGCCGAACACCCAAGTTTTCAAACATTTTCAGACCCGCTGGACAGCCGCGCGCGCACCATCTATTTTATGAACATACGTTCAGTTAATTGGAGGATCCGTATGCAACTCGACCAATGCTGCGCGCTGGTGACCGGCGGGGCCTCGGGGCTCGGCGCCGCCACCGCCGAGGCGTTCCGCGCGCGGGGCGCGCGCGTGACTGTTCTTGATCGCGAAACCTCGGGAGCCGAGTTTGCCACCCGGATCGGCGCGCATTTCGTTCAGACAGACGTCACGGACGAGGCATCGGCTACCGCCGGCATCGAGGCGGCAATGGCGGCGATGGGCAGGATCGACGTGCTCGTGAACTGCGCGGGCATCGTCATTGGCGAAAAGACGCTCGGCCGTGCGGGGGCGCACGCCCTTTCAAGCTTCCGCCGCACGATCGACATCAACCTCGTCGGCACGTTCAACATGATCCGGCTGGCGGCGGCGAAGATGGCCGCGAACGAACGCCCGGAGCGCGGGGTGATCGTCAACACCGCGTCGATCGCGGCATTCGACGGTCAGAAGGGTCAGGCCGCCTACGCGGCTTCGAAGGCGGGTATTGCCGGCATGACCCTCCCGATCGCACGGGATCTCGCTGCCTCCGGAATTCGCGTCTGCGCCATTGCGCCGGGCATCTTCGCCACCCCGATGATGCGGGGCCTGCCTGAAGATGTTCAGGCGGGCCTCGCGGCAGAGGTGACCTTCCCCAAGCGCCTTGGCGAGCCGGCGGAATTTGCCGCCCTGGCAAGCTTCATCGTCGAATGCGGCTACATGAACGGCGAGGTGATACGGCTCGATGGCGCACTCAGAATGCGCTGATGCCGGGCTGCACCCGGGCGCCGCAGACTTGTCCGGAAATCAAGGGTCCACGCATGTGGTGGGCATTGATGATGGGTTGGATAGCCCCTCCAGACGGCGCCTGTGCCAGTTTGATCCAGACGGGATCAGGAGGAATTGGCTATGACGGAGGTCTCGATCATCAGCGTTGACCTGGCGGAGCAGGTCGTTCAATTGCACGGAGCGACGGCGGAAGGCGAGGTCGCGTCCTTCGTCAGAGTTTTCCGGAGAATCCTGTCGATCGCGTAGCGGAGGCTCTGGCTCGTTAGTGGTTTCAGTTTAGGCGGAGGCCGTCTGATGCTGCAAGCGCCGCTGGCGGATGGTCTCCCGCTTGATCTCCTCTCTCAGTTTCAGGATCTGGGCGCCGCGTCAGAGATAGACGACGGCGGGTGTCAGGTTGGCCAAGCTCTCGTGGTGGCGATGGTTGTTGTAGTGATCGACGAAGGCACCGATCTGTCGCTCGAGGTCGCCGGCAGGTAGTAGTTTTCCAGCAGAGCACGGTTCTTCATCGTCTGAAGCCAGCGTTCGATCCTGCCCTGGTTCGCGGGTGATGCGGTGCGCCACGGACATGATCCATGCCCTTACCCTCAAGATAATCGGCCGGATCGGCCGCGACATAGGATGAGCCAATATCGCTGAGCAGCCTCGGCTTCTGAACGACGGTCGCGGCATTGCAGCCCGAAACGTCCAACGCCAGCTCCAGCGTGTCGGTGACATCCTGGGCCTTCATCGTCGTACAGAGCCGCCAGGCGACGACGAGGCGGCTGCAATCATCGAGGATGGTGCTGAGATAGAACCAGCGCCAGCCGATCACCTTCAGGTACGTGAAGTCTGTCTGCCAGAGTTCACTCGGTCGGCTGGTTTTGTCGCGGAACTCAACGGCGGCCCTGATCACCACATGGGCCGGGGCCGTGATCAGATCCTCGGCGCCGAGAGTGCGGTTGTGGGACTGCTCATGTGGTCCAGCTACCGCGCTGGTACCACGAGATGAATCCCTCAGGGAATATGTGCGACAGAGCCATCGGGGCCGTGTAGCGCGATCGGCTTGGTCTCCAATTGATTTCGTCGGCTGTTCGGCGGCGTTCGATTCTGGCGCGCTCCCATCTAGCACAATCGGTCAGCGGAGTACGGCCGGTTCCCGCTGTATGCGGTTATGCCGGAACCACCGGCCCTGGACCACCGAAGGACCAGAGGAATCGGCGTCACCCCGCACCACGTTGAGCCGCCATCCAGTCCCCGGACGGTTTCCAGCGTGACGTCAGCTGCTCGCCGCTCCTGCTGATCGGGTCGGGCTCCTTCTCCCTCCTTCCGGCAGCCCACGGCCGGAAGCGTGCCGCCACGGGCGGAACGCAAGGTTCAGCGCAGGCACGCGTCGTCGGACGGAGGGCCGGAGTCGAAAAGACCTGGTGCGCGGCACCCGGGCGCAGTCGAGTCCAGAAGCGTCTTGTCCGTCGCCTTCGCCACGATCAGCCGGATTCCCCGCGTCCCGTCCAGGCCAGGAGGAATACGCGGCTGCACGGGGGCATAGTAGGACAGCGGCTCGCGCCCGATCCAGCCGCCGTCCCCGGTCTGGTGATAAAGGAGCCCGCCGATCAGGGGAGAGCCCGTGGCACGATCCTGCGCCGTTCTTGCGGGCGGTTTCGCTCCGGGCGGAACACGCCGGACAAGCCCGCTGCGCGGCGTGGCGATCGGCTCGACAAGACCAAGGTCGATGAGCTGCAGGAGCCCGGCCTCGAGCGGAAGCAGCGGCCGGTCAGCGGCCCGCACCCGGCCGGGAGCCGCAACGTCTCCGGGGTCAAGATCGTGAAACCCGCCCGGGCTGAAGAGGAACAGCGCCTCACGCGTGAAGCGGGCGTCGCCCGTCGCCTCCGGCGTGTCATCGCCGGCCAGGCGGATCGTCGGATCGTTGCGCCCCGTGGCCAGATCGAACCGCCCGATCGTGTCTATCTCGAACACCGCCACATCGTCACGGCGAAGCGCGCGGACAAAACTCGCCGTAAGCGCCTCGGACCCGGTCTGCCCCGGCTCCACCGTCCGGATGCCAAGAAACCCGACATGGCATCGGGTTTCCACGGCCAGCGCCTGCTTCGGATGGCCGGTCATCCCGGTGGTGGCCGCGATCGAGATCAGCCCGGCGACCCGGTCGGTGGCACCGTCGAGCCTGAGAAGCATCCGCTGGCCGAACGACGCGATGATCCAGAGCGGCCGATCGCCGGCCGGGACGACCACTTCCCCCATGAAAACCGGCTGGTCGAACGGGCCGCCATAGGTGAGGTCGACAAAGCCGCTCCCGGTCTTGCCGTGGATCACGACGACGTCGTCTGCCGGCGGGATCTGCGGCAGGACGCAGCGGTTCGCGTCCGATCCTGTTCTCCGGTTGATGAGCGCTTCGGATCTCCGGGCGACGGTTTCGCGTTCGCGGAGTTCCTCGCCCGAGATCACGCCGTTGCCGTCGGCATCGAGCCAGGCGATCCAGCGATCGAATTCCGTCTGCATTTCGCGTTCGGTGATCCTGCCGTCAGCATTCGCGTCGAACGCATCGGGCGGCGGCGAGAAGTTCGAGCGCTCGGGTCGCGGTTCGGCGGCGATCTGGATATCCGCATCCGCGATCGTGAGCCGTCCGTCATGGTCGAAATCATTTTCGATGAGCCGCTTGAGGGCGTAGGCCTCGGCGAGCATCTCCACCTGGGCAGCGGACTGGACAGGCGCGGCGGGCCGTCCGGCGCCGATGCCATCGCGCATCCCCGCGAGCCGCCCGGCGATCCGAAGCTCGTCCAGTGTGACCGCGCCGTCGCCATCTATGTCGTCGCCGAGCATGGCCGCGCCGAGACGGGCGCGGCGCTCGGCCCTTTCGCGCGCTGCGAAGATCGCTGTGTCATCCGCCGTGATGCCCGGCTCGCCATCGACATCGGCGATGTAGAAGGCCTCGAACACGCGCGCGCGCAGGATGGCGGCGGTGTCGGACTCGCGGATCATTGACAGGAGGTAACGGACAAGTTCCACCTGCCGCCGGTCAAGCTCTGGCGCTTCCGGTGCCACGATCAACGGTGCGGTGTCGTCACCGCTCTTGATCTGCGAAAGCGCGGGCGACCCGGCACTGGCGGTAATCAGGATCAGAGCCATGCGCAGGCGTCGGGAAATCACATCAGCCCCCAATACACTTTTAAAGATACTGAATGATCATTCACTTCAACGTTGGCGTGTCAAGCAAATAGCCGCCCCGTCAGCAGGCGGGGCGGCTCTGCGTCCAGCGCCTCAGTTGTTGGGCAGGAGGTCCGGCACGATCGTGACGATCCCCGGGAACGCCCAGAGGATGGCGAGTCCGACGACCTGGATCAGCACGAAGGGCACGATGCCGCGATAGATCATGCCGGTCGTGACACTCGCCGGCGCCACCCCGCGCAGGTAGAACAGCGCGAAGCCGAAGGGCGGGGTCAGGAACGAGGTCTGCAGGTTCACCGTGATCATGATCGTGACCCAACTCGGATCGTAGGTGCCGCCGTAGATCACCGGACCGACGATCGGCACGACGATGTAGATGATCTCGAGAAAGTCGAGCACGAAGCCAAGGACGAAGAGCACGAGCATCACGATCAGGAACGCGGTCCATTCCTGTTCGAACGAGCGCAGGAACGACTGGATGTAGTGCTCGCCGCCGAAGGAGATCAGCACGAGGTTTAGGATCTGCGAGCCGATCAGGATCGTGAAGACCATCGAGGTCACCTTCGCCGTCTCGCGCACCACCGGGCCCAAGACCGAGGTGCGCAGCAGCACCCAGCAAGCGTAGAGGATGCCGAAGAGCGCAAAGAAGTAGGTCGAGCGCGCGGCGTAGAAGGCGATGAGATCGGCCGTCGGCACCACCGCGCGGTTGATCCGCAGGTCGAAGTTGATGCCGATCAGGATCATGATGATGACCGAGAAGGCAGCACCAAGGATGATCGCGCCGCTCTTTTGCTGGTCATGGAGCTTGCGGTAGGCCGCGAGGAGAAGCGCCCCGCCCGCGCCAAGCGCCGCCGCGGGCGTCGGATTAGTGATGCCGCCGAGGATCGAGCCCAGAACCGCGACGATCAGAACGAGCGGCGGGAAGACCACGCGGATGAGATCGTTGTGCGCCATGCTCCGCGCCGCCGCCGCGCATCCATAGAGCGTGATTGCGAACGGAATCGCGAGGATCAGGAAGGTCGGCCTCGGTCCCATCGTCACCGGAATGAGCATGATGTCGGCAAGAAGGCCGAGCACGATCCCTCCCGCCCCGACGAGGAGCGGCCTCGGATCGGCCGTGGGCGAGACGCCGCGGGCAATGGCCAGGATCAGACCGAGCAGCACGAAGAGCGCCGCCACCCCGGTGCCGATCGGCGCGGCACCGTCGATCTTGGCGGCGAGGGCGGTCTGCAGTTCCTCGGCAGAGCGGCGGTGGCTCTGCGACACGCCGCCGGCGGCGTCGATCTCGGTCTGCTGAGCCACGGCGGCGTCCCACTTCTCCTGGCCGTGAAGCTCGATCATGCCCGCCTTGCACTGTTCGGAGACATTGGTGCGCAGCGACGCCGCCTGGCCGACGTCGGTGAAGCTGTCCACCGTGAGGCTCTGGTTTCCCACAAGCCCGACCTGCCCGGCAAGGAGCACGCCGCCGATCAGCGCCGCGGGCGCCAGAACGAACCAGCGCAGCGCATCGGAGCGGGTGACGATCTCGCCCCCCACAGGCTCCAGCGACACCGGCGGCGCCTTTTCGGGATTGAGAAGCGCATAGCCGAAGGCATAGAGCCCGTAGAGCACGGCGAGCAGTATCCCGGGCAGAAGTGCCGCCTGAAAGAGCGTGCCAACCGACAGCACCGCCGCCTCGCCGAGATAGGTCAGAGCGTCCGAACAGCCCTCAGCGCGGGCGCGAAGTTCCTGCCCCGCGGCGTAGAGATCGCCGGCGAGCGTGCCGAGAAGCACAATCACGATCGAGGGCGGGATGATCTGGCCGAGCGTCCCCGAGGCGGCGATTACGCCGGTCGCCAGTTCCGGCGAATACTTGTTGCGCAGCATCGTCGGCAGCGACAGGAGGCCCATCGTGACCACGGTCGCGCCGACGATCCCGGTCGAGGCGGCGAGGAAGGCGCCGACGACGACCACCGAGACCGCCAGACCGCCCGGCAGGGGCCCGAAGACCCGAGCCATCGTGGTCAGGAGCTCGTTGGCGATCTTCGAGCGTTCGAGCGTGATCCCCATCATCACGAACATGAGGACGGCGAGCAGCGTCTCGATCGACTGGCCTGCGAAGACACGCTCGTTCATGCGGTTGACGATGAAGGCGACGTTGCGATCCATCGCCAGTTCCCAGCCGCCGACGAACAGGGGCTCGGTCGCCCGTGGCAGGTCGGGATGGGAAAACTTGGATATCTCGATCTCGGGCACGCCCTGCGCCAGAAGCGCGCGGTAGCCGTCCGATCCGCGGTCGACGAATTCGTGAACGAGAAGCCCCGAACTGTCGAGCGCCGCGAGGATGCCGAAGGCGATGATCCCCGCCCCGCCGAGCGCGAAGGCCACCGGGAAGCCCGAGAGGATCCCCGCGAAGAGGCACAGGAACACGATGATCAGGCCGATCTCGACCCCGTCAAATCCGAGAAACATGGCTGGTCCCCTGCCCCTTAATGCGTGCCTTCATAGGCTTCTTCGCCCTGCCCGAGCGTATCCTTGTCGAGATGCTTGCCCTCCGCCGCAGGTCCCTCGATGAACTCCAGCAGATTGCGCCAGAAGAAGGCCAGCGCGTGCAGGAAAGTCAGCGCCACGAAGCTCAGGATCAGGAGCTTGAAGAGGAAATAGGCGTCGAAACCGTTGGGGCTGAACCCGATCGTCTCGATGTTCCAGCGCACTGCGCGCGCCTTCAGGAGGAGCTTGTCGAGGCTGTCCGAAGCCGAGGTGTTCGGCACGACCATGACCCGCCAGAAGAAGAACCAGGCGAAGAGCCAGGTGAGCGTCGCGACCGGGATCATGAAGAACAAGGAGCCGAACATGTCGATCGCCTTCTTGGTGCGGTACGAGACGCCGGCATAGATCAGGTCGACCCGGACATGGCCGCCCTGAACGAATGTGTAGGTGACGCAGAGCGCCACGATCATCGCGTTGTAGAGCTTCAGCTCCTCCGACCACCAGGACAGGTCCTTCTCGAAACCGATGCCGAAGGCGCCGAGCTCGATCGTGGCGACGCGGAAGATGCGCTGCAGAAAGACGATGACGATCTGCTGGATCACCATGATCAGCCCGGCCCAGGCCACGAGCCGGCCGAGGCCGTTGGCGAACCATTCGAGCCCGCGGACATAGGCCCACATCACCGGCCGCCGCCAGAGCCCGACCGCGGTCAGGATCAGGAAAAGCGTGAGAAGGACGAAGAACAGCTCCTTGGACGCGCCGTAATAGATGAAGCGCATCAACGATTCCTTCACCTCCGGCGTCGGCATCGTCTGGTTGATGTAGGGCAGCCAGGCCAGCCATTCCTGCGGATGGCTGACCGCGTAGGCGACATCCCGGAATGCGCCCAGGATACTGGCGAAGACCCATATGATGGCGTCGACCATCCTCTCCCCCCTCGATGGCGCCCCAGGGCGCGTTCCCGCGCCTTCTCGGAGCAAATCCCCCGGCCAAACGGCCGGGAGACGTTTTCAGGTGGTGAACCGGGCCGGCGTCAGCCGAGCACCCGGTCGCGCTGCGCGGTATAGGCGCCGTCCGACAGCTTGTCCCAGGCCGAGGAGGCCCGCATCGAGGCCATGTAGCTGTCGTAGATCTTCTTGTAGAGCTCGTCGCTCATCCGGGTCGGATCGGTCAGAACCTCGTTCGCGGCCTTGCCGAAGGCGTCCCAGACCGAGTCCGGGAACGTGAGCGTCTTAACACCGGCCGCCTGAAGACGCGCGAGCGCGGCCGAGTTGTTGGCGAGGAACTGCGCAAGGTTCCACTGGTGGGCCTCGCCGCAGGCGATCTCGTAGATCTTCTGTTGGCCCGGCGTGAGGCTGTCGAAGACCTCGCGGTTCATCGCCAGCGAAAGCCCCGCCGTCGGCTCGTGGAAGCCCGCGGTGTAGTAGAACTTGGTGATCTCCTGGAAGCCCGCCTTCTCGTCGGCCCAGGGCCCGATCCACTCGGTGCCGTCGAGTGCGCCCGAGGCGAGCGCCTGGTAGATCTCGCCGCCCGGCAGGTTCTGGACGCTCGCGCCGAGCTTGCCGAGCGCCTCGCCGCCGAGGCCCGGCATGCGGAACTTGAGCCCGTTGAAGTCCTCCGGCCCCTTGATCTCCTGGCGGAACCAGCCGCCGCACTGGGCTCCGGTGTTGCCGGCGAGGAACGACTTCAGGCCGAAGATCTGGCCGAGTTCGTCGTGCAGTTCCTGGCCGCCGCCGTGGTAGTACCAGTTCGCGAGTTCCTGCGAGACCATCCCCATCGGCACGCCGGTGAAATAGGCGTAACCCGGATGCTGGCCGACGAAGTAGTAGTCGGCGCCGTGATACATGTCGGCCTGGCCCGAGGTCACCGCGTCGAAGACCTCGAAGGCCCCCACGAGCTCGCCCGCGGCCTTGAGGTCGACGGTGAGCTGGCCATCGGTCATCCCGGTGATGATGTCGGCGCAGCGCTGGGCCGCGTCGTGCACACCCGCGAAGCCGCGCGGCCAGGTCGTGACCAGCGTCAGCGTGCGGTTGCCCTGCGCGTAAAGCGGCGCGGCAAGGGTGGTTGCGGCAGCGGCGGCAGTGCCTCCGACAGCGGCCTTGGTCAGGAACGAACGACGATCCATGCGGGGTCAATCCTCTCTGTCTGGCGTCCGCTCTGGAACCGGGCGGATCATTGCAACTGAGGGGAGACTAGAGCGCTCTTTTCGTCATGGGAATACCGATTACTGCGTAGAAACAGACACTTTGTGACAGAAAATTTCAACGGTCCGGCGGCGGCCTTTGGCACGGTGAATTGACGCCCCGGCCCCGCGCGGCCCATCCTGCCGGCAGATTCGGACGCGACACCGAAGGGGCGAGGACAGATGCGCGGCGGATGGACCGCGATACGGCGGGCGTTGAGCCTCAACTACGGCCAGAAGGTCTACCTTCTGGCCACCCTGCCCCTTGTCGTCGCGGCCACCGCCATCGCGATCCTCGTCGCCAACCAGTCCCGCGCGCTCGCCGAACGCGAGATCGAGGTGCTGGAGGACCAGCTCATCGCCGCCAAGAAGGAAGAGCTCAGAAACTACATCAGCCTCGCCCGCACCGCCTTCGGCTTCATCTACGGCAACGCCCTGCCCGATGACGAGGCCGCCAAGACCGAGGTCGCGCAGATCCTCGCGGCGATGCTTTACGGCCAGGACGGCTATTTCTTCGTCTACGACTACGAGGGCACCAACCTCGTCGCGCCGCGCCAGACCTGGCTGATCAACCGCAATTGGGCGGGGCTCGGTGATCCCGAGGGACAGCCGGTCGTCGACGAGCTGATCCGCATCGCCCGCCAGGGCGGAGGCTATCACGCCTATGTCTGGCCCAAGCCCTCGACCGGCGAGGAAACGCAGATGGTCTCCTATGTCGTTGGCCTGCAGGACTGGCGCTGGGCGATCGGCACCGGGGTTTTTCTCGACGACGTCCTGGAATCGGTCGCCACCGCCCGGGCCGAGACCGAGGCGCGGATCGCCCGCACCTTCGGCTGGATCGCCGCGATCGCGCTCGGCGCGGTGCTCTTCGTTTTTGCCTCCGGCACCGCGATCACGGTGCGCGAACGGCGGCTGGCCGACGCCAAGCTCAAGCAGCTCACCCAGCGCATCGTCGACACCCAGGAGGAGGAACGCGGCCGGGTCGCGCGCGAGCTGCACGATTCGATCTCCCAGCTCCTCGTGGGCGTGCGCTACGCGCTGGAGCTCGCGCGGCGACGCCTCAGCCTCGGCGACGCCCGCGCGGCCGAAAGCCTCTCGACCGGGATCGAACACCTCAGCGGCGCGATCGCCGAGGTTCGCCGGATCAGCCGCGACCTGCGCCCCGGCGTCCTCGACGATCTCGGCCTCGGCCCGGCGCTGCAGGTGCTCATGGAGGAGTTCGGCAAGCGCACCGGGATCGCGACCGAGTTCGAGACCGTGGTGTTCCGCAACCGCCTCGACCAGGACGCGAAGATCGCGCTCTACCGGATCGCCCAGGAGGCGCTGACCAATGTCGAGAAACATGCCGGCGCGACGAAGGTGAAGCTCGTCGTGCGCGGCCACAAGCGGGGCGCGATGATGCGGATCGAGGACGACGGGCGCGGCATGGCCCCGATGCGCGCGGACGATGGCGGCGGGCTCGGCCTGCGCAACATGGCCGAGCGGATGGAGCAGCTCGACGGCACGCTGCGCATCTTGTCCTCGCGCGACGGCACCGTGATCGAGGCCCAGGTGCCGCTCTCCCACATGCTGCCGCCCGCCGGACAGGCGGCCAAACGGAAGGACAGTGCATGACCGAACCGACCCGCGTTCTCATCGTCGACGATCACCCGATGGTGGCCGAGGGCATCCGCGCGATCCTCGAGACCTACGAGGATATCGCGGTCGTCGGCACCCTCGGCAACGGCCAGGAGGCGATCGACCGCGCCGCGGAGCTCGCGCCGGACGTGATCCTTCTCGACCTCAACATGCCGCAGGTGAACGGGCTCTCGGCGACCGAGATCCTTCTGGAGCGCGATCCGGACACGCGGATCCTGATCCTCTCGATGCACGACAGCCCCGAGTACATCTCCACCGCGCTCCGGCACGGCGCGATGGGCTATCTCCTGAAGGACGTGCCGGTCGAGGAGATCAAGACCTCGATCGACCGGCTGATGGGGGGGACACGTTACCTCTGCACCGGCGCCACGGCGAGCCTCACGCCCGGCACCGCCGACGGGCGCGAACCGCTCACCCACCGCGAGCAGACGATCCTTCTGGAACTCGCGCAGGGCAAGTCGAACCGCGATGTCGCGGCCGAGCTCGAGATCTCGGTCCGCACGGTCGAGACCCATCGCAAGAACATCAAGCGCAAGCTCGGCATATCGACGACGGCGGGCCTCACCCGCTACGCGATGGAGCACGGCGTGCTGCAGGGCACCGGCAAGGGGTTCTGACCGGCCCCGCCTCGGGGGGCATCGAGCCCCCCTCGGGCGGGGGCCGCGTTCCGCGGCCGGGGCGCTGGCGGAGATGGTCCGACCCTGTGGAAACCCGCTGCCTCACCTTTTTCCAAGTATCCTCGGGGGTGAATTGGCCGCAAGGCCAAGAGGGGGCGGAAAGCCCCCTCTCCCGCCTGTCCGCCGTCAACCACGCTGGGTCAGGAAGACACCCGCCGCCATGAGGCAAAGGCCCGCCGCCCGCATCGGCGTCACTTCGCGCACGATCGCCCCCATCAGTCCGAACTGGTCGATGACCGCGGCCGCGGCAAGCTGGCCGAGAAGCACGCATGTGATAGCGTTGCCGAGTCCGAAGCGCGGCGCCACCCAGGTGATCGACAGGACGTAAAAGGCCACGAGCAGTCCCGCGAGGAAGAGATGTTTCGGCTGGGCCGGAGCCGCGGCCAGCGCCGCCGCACCGGAGGTCGCCGCGAGCACGGCGACGGTGCTCGCAAAGGCCACGGCGAAAAGCACGGTGGCCGCCGCCGCGGGCGAACCGATGCGGGCGCCGAGCTGGGCGTTGAGCGCCGCCAGAACCGGAATGCCGATCCCGGCCACGAGCATGATCGCCGCGTAACGCACAGTCTCAACCGTCATTGCCGCCGTCCTTTCCGATCCCGATCGTCGCCGATACTGGGCAGAGCCGCCGCCGTTGTCCACCGCCGGAGAGCCTTGCTCGCGCCGTGGTGCCGGCTTCGGTGCGCGCCCCCTCGCCTCCGCCCGGCCGGTGTGAAAGCTGAGGGTGGCCGCCAATTGGCCAGGATCTCGCCCTCGGCACCACTATCGGTCCTCTGACCGAGAAAGGACGATGCGGATGGAGCGGCGCTCGATGGCGAAGGGTCATTATCGACTCCTCCTCCCCTTGCAAATCCGCCCTCCGATCCGATCTAGAGCGGGACCGGAGCGGGAGACGATCTTGACCCATGTGATGTTCGTGGCGGGCCTCGTCGGCCTGTTTCTTGGCGGCGAGTTCCTGATACGGGGCGCCGTCGGCGTGGCGCAGCGGCTGCACATACCGCCCCTGGTCATCGGCCTAACGATCGTCGGCTTCGGCACCTCGACACCCGAGCTTCTGGTCTCGCTCCAGGCGGCGCTTTCGGGCGCGCCCGCGCTGGCGCTCGGCAATGTCATCGGCTCGAACATCGCCAATGTCCTTCTCATTCTCGGGCTCTCGGCGCTGATCACCACCGTGCCGATGCGGCTCACGGAGATGCGGCGCGACTTCGCGGTGATGATCGGGGCGACGCTGGTCCTGTGGCTGATGCTGGCGGGCGGCACGGTCGCGCGCTGGGAGGGGCTCATGCTGGTGACGGCGCTGGCCGGCTATCTGTGGCTCTGCCTGAAAGGCGCCGCGGGAAGTTCCGCGCCTGCGGACGGGATCGTGGTGCGGCCCCTCTGGAAGAGCCTCACCTTCGCGCTCGGCGGGCTTGTCGTGCTGATGGTCGGGGCGCGGCTCCTCGTCGACAGCTCGACCGAGATCGCCCGGACCTTCGGCGTCAGCGAGGCGGTGATCGGCCTCACCATCGTCGCGATCGGCACCTCGCTGCCCGAACTCGCGACCGCGATCATCGCCGCGATCCGGCGTCACCCCGAGATCGCGGTCGGCAACATCCTCGGCTCGAACGTCTTCAACATCCTCGGCATTCTCGGC
This sequence comes from Albidovulum salinarum, assembly GCF_025673475.1. Classification (NCBI taxonomy): domain Bacteria; kingdom Pseudomonadati; phylum Pseudomonadota; class Alphaproteobacteria; order Rhodobacterales; family Paracoccaceae; genus Albidovulum; species Albidovulum salinarum. The sequence goes on from NZ_JAOVQO010000002.1 coordinate 179,149, forward strand.
GTCACCGCCGCCGTCACGCCGATCCCGGTCGAGGCGCGCTTCGCCGGGCTCGACATGGGCTTGGCGCTCGCCGCGGCGCTGGCGATGCTGGGCTTCGCAGCACTTGCCGGCCGGGTCGGGCGGCTCGGCGGCGGGGCGCTCCTAGCCGGATATGCGGGATATGTCGGGTTCCTCGGCCTGGGCTAGCCGGACAGATTCGCGTTTCTTTCGCCCCGAAGGGCCTTCTGCGAAATAAAATTATCAAGAAATGTCGCCCAGCGACACTTTCTTGCCAATTTTGCCGGTTGACGGCCCGATGAAGCCTGCCTAATGTCCGCCGCGCAGCAGCATTGGGGCCCCGGGGACATGATGTCGATCCTCGTACTTCTTAGGACAGGGTGCATGGGCCGGTAACGGTTGACCATAACGGTTCCCATGCGCCCCCGAAGACACTCGGGGGCTTTTTGTTGCCGACGCGTCCCCAGCGGAAGTGGGAACCGGTTCCGCGCCCGGGGGACGCGCGGACGAAGATGAAGATGATGGAGATGCGGACAATGTCGCGGCAGATGACCGGTGCGAAGATGGTGGTTCAGGCGCTCAAGGACCAGGGCGTCGATGTGGTCTTCGGCTACCCCGGCGGCGCCGTACTTCCGATCTATGACGAGATCTTCCAGCAGAACGACATCCGCCACATCCTTGTCCGCCACGAACAGGGTGCCGTGCACATGGCCGAGGGCTATGCCCGCTCAACCGGCAAGCCGGGCGTGGTTCTCGTGACCTCCGGCCCCGGCGCCACCAACGCGGTCACCGGGATGACCGACGCGCTTCTCGACTCGATCCCGCTCGTCGTGCTCACCGGCCAGGTGCCCACCTTCATGATCGGCACCGACGGTTTCCAGGAGGCCGACACGGTCGGCATCACCCGTCCCTGCACCAAGCACAACTGGCTGGTGAAGGACACCGAGAAGCTTTCCGAGACGATCCACCAGGCCTTCCATGTCGCCACCAGGGGCCGGCCGGGCCCGGTTCTGGTCGACATCCCGAAAGACGTCCAGTTCGCGACCGGCACCTATCGCGGGCCGCGCGAGGCCGTGGCCAGCCATTACCAGCCCAAGGTGAAAGGGGATCTGGCGAAGATCACCGAACTCGTCGAGCTGATCGAGACCGCCGAGCGGCCGATCTTCTACACCGGCGGCGGCGTCGTGAATTCCGGCCCCGGCGCGAGCCAGCTCCTGCGCGAGCTGGCCGATGCCACCGGCTTCCCGGTCACCTCGACGCTGATGGGGCTTGGCGCCTACCCGGCCTCCGGCAAGGGCTGGATCGGGATGCTCGGGATGCACGGGCTCTACGAGGCCAACCTCGCGATGCATGACTGCGACCTGATGATCAACCTCGGCGCCCGGTTCGACGACCGGATCACCGGGCGGATCGCGGATTTCTCGCCGAAGTCGAAGAAGGCGCATGTCGATATAGACCCCTCCTCGATCAACAAGGTGATCCATGTAGATCTCGCCATCACCGGCGATGTCGGCCATGTGCTGGAGGACCTGCTGAAGGTCTGGAAATCGCGCGGGCGCAAGGTCAACAAGGAGGGCCTTGCGAAGTGGTGGGGGCAGATCGAGCAGTGGAAGCTGAAGAAATGCCTGACCTACAAGAACTCCGACAAAGTCATCAAACCGCAATATGCATTGGAACGGCTCGAGGCGCTGACCAAGGGGCGTGACCGCTACATCACGACCGAGGTCGGCCAGCACCAGATGTGGGCGGCGCAGTTTCTCGGCTTCGAGGCTCCGAACCGCTGGATGACCTCCGGCGGGCTCGGCACCATGGGCTACGGCTTCCCGGCCTCGATCGGGGTTCAGATCGCCCATCCCGACGCGCTGGTGATCAACGTCGCAGGCGAGGCCTCGTGGCTGATGAACATGCAGGAGATGGGCACCGCGACCCAGTTCCGCACCCCGGTGAAGCAGTTCATCCTCAACAACGAGCGGCTCGGCATGGTGCGGCAGTGGCAGCAGCTCCTGCACGGCGAGCGCTATTCGCATTCCTGGTCGGAGTCCTTGCCGGATTTCGTCAAGCTCGCCGAGGCCTTCGGCTGGAAGGGCATCCAGTGCAAGGACCCCAAGGACCTCGACGACGCTATCATGGCGATGATCGAGTATGACGGGCCGGTCCTCTTTGACTGCCTCGTCGAGAAGCACGAGAACTGCTTCCCGATGATCCCGTCGGGCAAACCGCACAACGAGATGCTCCTGGGCGACGCCTCGACCGAGGGCGCGATCCAGGCCGGCGGCGCGGTTCTGGTGTGACGGGCGGCCGGGGGCCTTGCCCCCGGACCCCCAGGGTATTTGGACAATGAAGAAGCAGGGGGCAGCATGTCCGCACTGAAGATCAAGAAGGGCTCGACTAGCCATTCCGCCTATGACCTGCGCGATCCCTTCGCCGAGGTGATGGAGACGCATACGCTCGCGGTGCTCGTCGACAACGAGGCGGGTGTGCTCGCGCGGGTGATCGGGCTCTTTTCGGGCCGCGGCTACAACATCGAGAGCCTGACCGTGGCCGAGGTCGACCACGAGGGTCATCGCAGCCGGATCACCGTCGTGACCACCGGCACCGCGCCGGTGATCGAGCAGATCAAGGCGCAGCTCGGCCGGCTGGTGCCGGTCCACGATGTCCACGACCTGACCGTGGAAGGGCCGAGCGTGGAGCGCGAGCTCGCGCTCTTCAAGGTCTCGGGCGCGGGCGAGAAGCGGGTCGAGGCGCTGCGGCTCGCCGACATCTTCCGTGCCAACGTCGTCGATTCGACGCTTGAGAGCTTCGTCTTCGAGATCACCGGCACGCCCGAGAAGATCGATGCCTTCGCCGAACTGATGCGCCCGCTCGGGCTGGTCGACGTGGCGCGGACCGGAGTGGCGGCACTGGCGCGCGGGGCCTGAGACGGAATCGGAGGCGAACGGGGCCCCGGCGCGAACGGCTGGGGAAAGGGATCGGCCGGGGCCCCGCGCCGGACGGCTCAGCCTCCCGTCGCGAGCGTGCCCGCCTCGGTGGCGGCGGTCAGTTCTGCCTCATCGACGGAGCCGTCGGCATTCGCGTCGATCCCGGCGAACCCCTCTTCGGTCAGGTCCGGATAGGCCGACTGGAGCTCTTCGAGCGACAGCATCCCGCTGCCGTCGGCGTCCATGTCGGTCAGGCCCTGCGCCAGCGCCATTCCTGTGGAAGCCAGTCCCAGCGCGAGGGTGAAAGCCAGTTTCTTCATCGGATCATCTCCTTGATCGTCCGTTGTGCGAGGGGGCATAGCGCCGCCCTCACATGACAGGACGCCGGGGCGGCGCGTTTATTCCCGGCCGGAACGCCGGCACCGGGAGACGCGCGGAGGACCGCCCATCCGCACCCGCCGCGCACGCGGGAAGCCGCCGGAATATCCGCGGTACCGGCGGCGGAGCCCGGATCGGCGGAATCCCCCGGCTTGCGGTGGTCGCGGGGGGGGCCCAATCTCGATGGGGAAAGGAGATCGTCATGTCACACTCCCGACACCCGGAGCGCGGGCCTGCCCCGGCGCTCGAGGCGCTCATCCCCGAACTTCGCCGCCTTACCCGACGCCTGGTGCGAGATCCGGCCGCGGCCGAGGATCTCGCCCAGGAAGCCCTGCTCCGGGTCTGGAGCCGGATGGCCACCGGCGACGGGATCGAAGAGTTGAAGCCCTACCTGATGACCGCCGCCCGCAACCTCGCGCGGCGCATGCGGCCGCCGTCCGTGGCGCTGGCCGAGGCACCCGAGCCCTCCGCGCCGCCCGAGGCGCCGCGCCGGATCGCCCTGCGCGAGGTCGCCGCGGCCCTGGCGCGGTTGCCCGATGCGGAGCTCAGGCTGATCCTGCGCCATGCGACGGCGGGGGAGAGCTATGCGGACATCGCCGTGGCCGAGGCGCTGCCGATCGGCACGGTGATGTCGCGGCTCGCGCGTGGCCGGGCCCGGCTCAGGGCCGACTGCGGCCTGCCAGAGCGCGGGCCGGCAGCGGCGGCGCTGCTGCCCGGCGAGGATGCGGCCTGACCGGGGCGTGGCGGCGGACGACGACGGATCCCTCTGGATGCCGGCCGGGATCGGGGGCAGAATGGCCCGGTGCCCCCCGAGGAACCTTCGCCCTTGGATCTCACCGTTCTTCTGGCCTTCGCCGCCGCGTTCTTCGTCTTCGCAGCCAGCCCGGGCCCTGACAACCTGACGATCACGGCCCGCACGATCTCGCACGGGGCGGCTTCGGGCATCGCCTACGGCGCCGGGACGGTTGTCGGCATCCTGACCTTTCTGGTGCTGGCGGCGTTCGGCCTCTCCGCTGCCGCCGCCGGCATGGGCGGCGTGATGGCCGTGCTGCGCTACCTGGGGGCGGCCTGGTTGGTCTGGATGGGCGTCAGGCTCTGGACAGCCGCGCCGGTCCCGCCGGAGGCGCGTCCCTCGACGCGGCACAGGGGGCTCGGCGGCCTGTTCATGACCGGCGTTGCCATGAACCTCGGAAACCCGAAGATGCCGCTCTTCTACGTGGCGCTCCTGCCGAACGTTGTCGGCCCCTCGCTGGCCTGGGCAAAAGTCGCGGAACTCGCGGCTCTCATCGTCGCGGTCGAAGTGGTCGTGATCGGCAGCCATGTCGTGCTGGCCGCACGCATCCGCCGGACGCTCGGCACGCCGAAAAGCGTGCGGCGGCAGAACCGCATTGCGGGCGGAGCGATGGTCGGAGCGGGAGTCGCGGTCGCCGTGGCACGCTGACGGGGGCCTTGCGCCGCGGTGCGGGCTGCTGCGGGTCGCGCTTCCACCAATCTAACGCAGAAAACCCCGGGAAAACCCCGGGGCTGGTCCAGATGCCGAAATCTCGGCGGCTTACGGAGCGAGCGTGCCGGCTTCCCGGGCGGCGGCCAGTTCGTCCGCGTCGACCACGCCGTCGGCGTTGACGTCGATCGTGGCGAAGACTTCGGCGGTCAGGTCCGGATAGGCGGCGGTCAGCTCCTCGATCGAGTAGGCACCGCTGCCGTCGGTGTCCGTCACGGTGGTCTGGGCGTTCGCGGCGGCGGCGAAAGCGGCGATCGCGCCAAGGGCCAGAACGAACTTCTTCATCTGCTTGCTCTCCAGGTTAGGGCGGACGCCCTAGAATCGGTGGTTCAAGACCCACCTGCGGTTATTTGACCTCTCCCGCCCGTTCCCGCAAGTGCCACGCATCACCACTCACAGCCGCGTGATCACACCGGCGAGACGGCGCCGCTGACCCTTTCCCGATCGTGTCGGCCTTTCGGAATCACCAGCCGTGGCACGGCGCGCTCCCGGTTGCGGGCCGGCGGGCTTTCGCCCATCATCGCCGAAACCGTGCCCTGAGCGAAAGACCCGGACCGATGAAGCCCATCCTTGTCCTCAATGGACCCAACCTGAATCTGCTCGGCACCCGTGAGCCGGAGGTCTACGGCCGCGAGACGCTGGCCGATGTCGAGGCGCTCTGCGTCGCGACCGCGAAGCCGCACGGGCTCGACGTCGTCTGCCACCAGTCGAACCGCGAATACGAGATCATCGACTGGATTCACGAGGCGCGGGAGACCGCTCTGGCCATCGTCATCAACCCCGGCGCCTTCACCCATACCTCGATCGCCATTCTCGACGCGCTCAATGCCTTTCCCGGTCCGGTGGTCGAGGTCCATATCTCCAACATCCATCGCCGCGAGACGTTCCGCCACCATTCCTACATCTCGGGCCGCGCCGACGCGGTGATCGCGGGCGCCGGCGTCCAGGGCTACGCATTCGCCGTCGAGCGCGTGGCGCGGCTGACGAAGGGTTGAGCCGGTGGACCTGCCGCAGAACCGCTTCAAGCGCCGCCTGCTGGGCCGCGAGCCGCTCTTCGGCATCTGGTCGACAATTCCCGACCCGATGGCCGTGGAGGCCCTCGCCGGGGCGGGCTTCGACTGGATGGTGCTCGACACCGAGCACAGCTCGGTCGAGGTCGCCGAGGTGCTGCCGCTCCTTCAGGCGGCGGCCCCCTACCCGACCGACTGCCTCGTCCGCCCGGTGCTCAACGACACCGCGCTGATCAAGCGGCATCTCGACCAGGGCGCGCAGACGCTGCTCCTGCCCTACATCCAGAACCGCGAGGAGGCCGAGGCCGCCGTTGCCGCGGTGCGCTACCCGCCGCACGGGCTGCGCGGGGTCGCGACCACGACCCGCGCCGCCCGCTACGGCCGGGTGCCCGATTACGTGGCGCGGGCCGATGCCGAGATCTGCCTGATCCTGCAGGTGGAGACCGCCGCGGCGCTCGACCGGCTCGAAGCCATCGCTGGCACCGAGGGGGTGGATGCGGTCTTCATCGGCCCCGCCGATCTCGCCGCCTCGATGGGCCATCCCGGCCAGTCGGGCCACCCCGAGGTGCGGGACGCGATCCTCGACGCCATCGACCGGCTCGGCGCGATCGGCGTGCCCGCCGGGCTCCTTTCGCAGGACGCCGCCTTCACGCGCAGCTGCCTCGACCGCGGTGCCCGCTTCGTCGCCACCGGGATCGACATGCGCCTGCTGGTCCGGGCCGCGGACGTGCTCGCCAGCGCCTTCCGCGCCTGACGCACCGCCTCCCGGTCCGGGTGCCCGGCCGCCGAGCGGGGGCTCGATGCCCCCCGAGGCGGCGCCTCGACCGGGCTCAGGCCTCCTTGTTGCGGCGGTTGTAGAGGATCGAGGACACCAGTGCGACGCCGATGAACCCGGAACCGAGCACACCGGTCACGAGCTCGGGGATGTGCCACAAAGTCTGCGCGAACATGATCACGCTGAGCACGAGGATCGAGTAGAACGCGCCATGCTCGAGGAAGCGGAACTGCGCCAGCGTCCGCCGCTCCACCAGCATGATCGTCATCGAGCGCACATACATCGCACCGATGCCGAGGCCGATCGCGATCAGGAACAGGTTCTGGGTCAGCGCGAAGGCACCGATCACGCCGTCGAAGCTGAACGAGGCGTCGAGCACCTCGAGATAGAGGAACGCCCCGAGTCCACCATGTGCCGCCGCACTCAGCGCCCGCTGCCGCGAATCGAGCACATGGCCCAGAACCTCGACCCCGAGGAAGGCCAAAAGCCCGCCGATCGCCGCGAAGAGGAACCGCGCCCGCTCATCGGACGGCATCACCGCCGAGAAGACCAGCACCACCGCGAGAACAAGTGCGATCTCCAGACCGCGAATCGAGGCGCAGCGCCGCAGCTGGCATTCGAGCGTTCGGATCCAGTCGACCTCCTTGCCCTCGTCGATGAAGTAGTTGAGCGCGACCATCATCAGGAAGGTGCCGCCGAAGGCCGCGATCGACAGATGCGCGCCGCTGATGATGCGGGCGTATTCGCCCGGCTGCGTGGCGGCAAGCCGCACCGCCTCCAATGGCCCGATCCCGGCCGCGACGACGACGATCAGCAGCGGGAAGACGATCCGCATCCCGAACACCGCGATCAGGATGCCCCAGGTCAGGAAACGGCGCTGCCATTCGGGCGTCATCTCCTTGAGCTTGTTGGCGTTCACGATCGCATTGTCGAACGACAGCGAGATCTCCAGCACCGCGAGCACGGCGCCGATCAGCAGGAAGCTTACCGCGCCGCTGAGGTTGTGGCTGTAGCCCCAGCCGAGCCAGAACGCTCCCGCGAGGCCCGCAAACGTAACGAGGAAGGCCCAGCGGAAATAGTGAAGAGCTGTGGTCATCATGCGCTCCGGCCGCGGCGCGGGCGAAGCCCGGGCGGCAAATGTGTCGACGGGGGCGACATAGGGACGCGAAGGCGAAAGGACAAGTGCGGCGGCCTTCCTGCGCCGCGGCCGCCCCGGCGACTGTCGCGGGGCAGGCACAGCGTCGATCCGGTCCCGACAATGGCGGCGAAATGCCTCGCGTCCGCCCAATTCGCGCCCGGATTGACGGCAACAGTCACCTCATGCGGAGGGAGAGAGTGACATGGGTTTCCTGAGCCAGATTTCGTTCGATGAGATCGTCGCGAGCATTCTCGCGTGCCTGATCCTGCGCGAGCTGATGATCGTCGGGCTTCCCGACCGCATCGCCGGCCCCGGCGGCTGGCTGATCGACACCGGCGAGGACGAGGCCTGAGCCGGCCCCGATCCCGGATCGCCTGAGCCGGGTGGCTTTTCGGCCCGGAATGTGGTTTTCCTGTCGCCGCGAAGACCGGCCGCTGCCGGTACCGGAAACGGCAGGACGATCATGGGAGACATCACTTCGGACCCCGCAGGCGGGCGCGATTTTCGTGCTGCGCTCGGCCGTTACGCCACCGGCGTGACGGTCGTGACTGCGCTCGGGCCGCAGGGGCCAGTTGGGATCACCGCCAACAGCTTCACCTCGGTCTCCATCGAGCCGCCCCTCGTGCTCTGGTGCCCGGCCCGCAGTTCGGCCCGCTTTCAGGCCTTTGCCGAGGCGCCCTTCTACGCGATCCATGTGCTCGCCGCCGACCAGATCGAGCTCTGCCGGCGCTTCGCGCGCGCAGGCGGGGATTTCGACGGCCTCGATACCGGGACGACGCCGGACGGCCTGCCGCTCCTGCCCGGTTGCCTCGCGCGCTTCGACTGCGCGGCCCATGCCGCCCATGACGGGGGCGATCACGCGATCCTCGTCGGCCGGGTCCTGCGCGCCGCGATGCGCCCGGGCGAGCCCCTGCTGTTCTGGGGCGGCCGTTACGGCGACTTCCTGCACCACGACTGACGCGGCACCGGGACACCAAAAAACCAGCACTGGCAAGTGCGCGAAATCCGCCCTATATTCCATAAACCGAATAGGAAAGAACGCCTTGGACGACCACGACCTTCATCAAGCACCGGATCATGACGCGCCGCACGGCGGCATCGCTCCCGATGACATGGTCACCCGTGCCGAGGAGGCCTCGGCCTTTCTCAAGGCGCTGGCCCATGAGGGCCGGCTGATGATCCTGTGCCATCTTTCCTCCGGCGAGAAATCCGTGACCGAGCTTGAACAGCTCCTGTCCTCGCGCCAGGCCGCAGTCAGCCAGCAGCTCGCCCGCCTGCGCCTCGAGGGTCTGGTCACGACCCGCCGCGATGGCAAGGCGATCTACTACTCGCTGAGCGACCGCCGTACGGAGCGCGTGATCGGGCTGCTCTACGACATGTTCTGCGCCACGGACTGCGCGGACTGATCGCCGCCCAATCTTGCTGCCGGCGCTAACGCGGACCAGAGGCGTTTAACGCCGCCCACCCTCTGCAACCTTCCGATAGCAGGCGACCGGATACCAGCGCCCGGCACAAGCCCGTCGCTGCCGTGCCTGGTCGGTGCGACCCCGGACCCTGCGAGACACCCCGTCCACGCGAGAAAACCGCCCGGAAAGATCGTCGCACCTTGTGGTCCGAGCATTTACATTCATATATCGATATGTGTATGTAACTTGCATCGCCGCCGCTCCCGGCATCCGCCGGCCGCATGGCGGTTCAACACCGTCCCGCGGCGGGCTTCAGGAGGCGAACGCCCGCTGTCCGGACCAGGAGGAGACACGGACATGGCACAGATCATCGTTCTTGGCGGCGGTCTCGGCGGCACGATCATGGCCTACGAGTTGCGCGAGAAACTCGGCAAGGAGCACCGCATCGCGGTCGTCACGCTCGGCACGAAGTATCACTTCGTCCCCTCCAACCCCTGGGTCGCGGTCGGCTGGCGCGACCAGGCTTCGGTCGAGGTCGACCTCGCCCCGGTCCTCGCCCGCCGCGACATCGCGCTGCATCCGCAGGGCGCCCGACGGCTCCATCCCGACCAGAAGCGCATCGAGCTGACCGACGGTGCCACGCTCGACTACGACTACCTCGTCATCGCCACCGGCCCCGACCTCGCTTTCGACGAGATCGAGGGCTTCGGGCCGGGCGCTGAGACCCAGTCGGTCTGCCAGGTCGGCCATGCGCTTCAGGCCAAGGCCGCCTTCGACAAGCTCGTCGCCAATCCCGGCCCGGTGGTGATCGGCGCCGTTCAGGGCGCGTCCTGCTTCGGCCCGGCCTACGAATTCGCCTTCATCCTCGACAAGGCGCTCCGCGACGCCAAGGTGCGCGACCGGGTGCCGATGACCTTCGTCACCTCGGAACCCTATATCGGCCATCTCGGGCTCGATGGCGTCGGCGACACCAAGAGCCTGCTCGAAAGCGAGCTGCGCCAGCACCACATCAAGTGGATCTGTAACGCCCGTGTCGACAAGGTCGAGGCCGGCAAGCTCCACGTCTCAGAGATCGCCGAGGACGGCACCGTCGCCGCCACGCATGAAGTACCGCAGGTCTACACGATGATGCTCCCCGCCTTCCGCGGCGTTGCCGCGGTGCGCGACATCGAGGGGCTGACCAATCCGCGCGGCTTCATCCTCGTCGACAAGCACCAGCGCAATCCGGCCTTCCCCGAGATCTTCGCGGTCGGCGTCTGCGTCGCGATCCCGCCGGTTGGCAAGACGCCGGTTCCGGTCGGCGTGCCGAAGACCGGCTTCATGATCGAGAGCATGGTGACCGCGACGACCCACAACATCGCGCGGCTGATCGAGGGCAAGGCGCCCAACGCGCAAGGAACCTGGAACGCCGTCTGCCTCGCAGATTTCGGCGATGGCGGCGTGGCCTTCGTCGCCCAGCCGCAGATCCCGCCGCGCAACGTCAACTGGTCGTCCTCGGGCAAGTGGGTCCACGCCGCCAAGATCGGTTTCGAGAAGTATTTCCTCCACAAGGTCCGCAGCGGCAAGTCCGAGCCATTCTACGAAAAGCTCGCGCTGCACATGCTCGGGATCGAGAAGCTGAAGGAAATCAACGTCTCGGAAGACGGTGCGGCCTGACCGGATCGCGAGGGCCATCCGCGCGATGGCCCTTGCAATCCCACCTACATATTCATATTTGCGAATGCGAAAACATCGAAGGAGGTTTCCATGACTCTCGACCGCACCATGCTTGCCTTTGCCGGCACGATGGTTCTTCTCTCGGTGGCGCTCACCACCTGGGTATCGCCCCATTTCGTCTGGTTCACGGTCTTCATCGGCCTGAACCTCCTGCAATCGGCCTTTACCGGCTTCTGCCCGGCCGCGATTATGTTCCGCAAGCTCGGCGTCAAGCCCGGCACCGCATTCTGAAAGGTAAGGACCCATGCGCGCGCTCCTGATCGCCGCCTCTCTCCTCGCCACCGGCCCGGCCCTTGCCGGGTCGCTGACGCTGGCTCCCGAGACGCTGACCGAGTGGAAGGCGGTCTACGGCCGCATCGAGGCGAAGGAGACGATCCCGGCCCGCGCGCGCATCGGCGGCACGATCCAGTCGCTCTCGGTCACCGAGGGCGATCTCGTGACCGCAGGCCAGGAGATCGCCGTCGTCCATGACGACAAGATCGCCTTCCAGATCGCCGCCCACGACGCCCAGATCGCCGCGCTCAAGGCGCAGCTTGCCACCGCCGAGACCGAGCTGAAGCGCGGCGAGACGCTGGTCGAACGCGGCGTCACTACCGTGCAAAGGCTCGACCAGCTCCGCACCTCCGTCGATGTGATCCGGGGCCAGATCTCGACCACCGAGGCGCAGCGCGACATCTCGGTCCAGCAAGCCTCCGAGGGCCGCGTGCTCGCGCCCTCCGCAGGCCGCGTCCTGACCGTGCCTGTCACCCCCGGCGCGGTGATCCTGCCCGGCGAGCCCGTCGCCACGATCGGCGGCGGCGGCTTCTTCCTGCGCCTCTCGATCCCCGAACGTCACGCGGGCGCGCTTGCCGAGGGCGATGCGATCCGCATCACCGACGGCGAGGAGAAGGATGGCCGCATCGCCAAGCTCTATCCCCAGATCGACAATGGCCGCGTCACCGCCGATGTCGAGGTCGCGGGGTTGGAAACCGCCTTCGTCAATGCCCGCGTCCTCGTCCGCCTGCCGGTCGGGACGCGCGAGGCGCTGGTGATCCCCGCCGATGCGGTGGCCACGCGGTCGGGCATCGACTTCGTCACCGTCTCTGAGGCGGGCGAGGAAGCCGAACGCGCTGTCGTCCTCGGCGAGGCCGTCAGCATCGACGGCGCCGAGATGGTCGAGATCCTGACCGGCCTTGAAGCCGGCGACACCGTGGTCACCCCATGACATCCGAGAACACCAAGCTCGGCATCGCCGGCGGACTCACGCGGGCTTTCATCGGCTCGCCGCTGACGCCCTTGTTCCTCATCGCCGCCTTCGTCTTCGGACTGGTGGCCCTCGTCTCGCTCCCGCGCGAGGAGGAGCCGCAGATCTCGGTGCCGATGGTCGACATCCTCGTGCGCGCCGACGGTTTGAAGGCCGCGGACGCCGTGAAGCTGATCACCGAACCTCTTGAGACCATCGTCAAGGGCATCGACGGGGTCGAGCATGTCTATTCGCAAAGCCGCGACGACCAGGTCATGGTCACCGCGCGCTTCCTCGTCGGCACCTCCTCGGACGCCGCCGTGCTTCGTGTTCACGACAAGGTTCGCGCCAACATGGACCGGATCCCGGTCGGCGTCCCCGAACCGCTGATCGTCGGGCGCGGCATCGACGACGTGGCGATCCTGTCCTTGACGCTCTCGCCGTCGGAGGCCGCCGCCGAGCGCGTCACCGCGAACGACCTCACCCGCATCGCCCGCGAGCTTAGGACCGAGATCGCCAAGATCCCCGATGTCGGCCTCACCTACATCGTCGGCGAGACCGGCGAGCGCATCCGCATCGCCCCCGATCCCGCCCGGCTGGCGCTGAACGGCGTCACACTCCAGCAGCTTGCCGGCAAGGTCCAGGGTGCCAACCGGGCGATACCGGTCGGCAATCTCCGCGACGCCGGCGAGCAGATCGAGCTTGTCGCCGGCGAAACCCTCGGCTCGCCGCAGGAGATCGGCAACCTTCTCCTCACCACCCGCGACGGCCGCCCGGTCTATGTCCGCGACGTGGCCGACGTGAGCTTCGCCGCGGGCGCCGAGGAGTTGCGCGTCGCCACCGTCACCAAGACCGAGGAAGGCCTTCTCCGCCGCCCCTCGGTGACGCTCGCCGTCGCCAAGCGCGCCGGTTCAAACGCGGTCACCGTCGCCGAGGCGATCCTCCACAAGGCCCATGCGCTCGAAGGCACGCTCATCCCCCACGACGTCGAGGTCGAGGTGACCCGCGACTACGGCGAAAGCGCCAACGAGAAGGCGAACGAGCTGCTCTACCACCTCGGCCTTGCCACGGTTTCGATCATCGCGCTGGTCTGGGCGACCATCGGCCGGCGCGAGGCGGTCGTCGTCGCGGTCGTTATCCCGGTGACGATCCTGCTGACGCTCTTCGCCTCCTGGCTCATGGGCTACACGCTCAACCGCGTCTCGCTCTTCGCGCTGATCTTTTCCATCGGTATCCTCGTCGATGACGCCATCGTGGTGATCGAGAACATCGCGCGGCACTGGGGCATGCATGACGGCCGCGACCGCAAGACGGCCGCTATCGACGCCGTGGCCGAGGTCGGCAACCCGACCATCGTCGCGACGCTGACCGTGGTCGCCGCACTCCTGCCGATGCTCTTCGTCTCGGGGCTCATGGGCCCCTACATGAGCCCGATCCCCGCGAATGCCTCCGCGGCGATGATCTTTTCCTTCTTCGTCGCGGTCATGGTCACGCCCTGGCTGATGCTCAAGGTCGCCGGCAAGGCGCCCACCCATGGCCACGCAGAGGGTCAGGGCGGCCCGCTCGGTCGCGCCTACACGGCCGTCGCCAAGCCGATCCTCGCCTCCAAGGCGCGGAGCTGGGGCTTCATCGGCGTGGTCCTCGTCCTCACCTTCGGCTCGCTCGCGCTCTTCTACACCAAGGACGTGACCGTGAAGCTCCTGCCCTTCGACAACAAGTCGGAGCTGCAGGTGACGATCGACCTGCCCGAGGGCTCCCCGGTCGAAGCGACCGACGCGGTCACCCAGTCCGTCGCCCGCGCGGTCCTCGACCTGCCCGAGGTCCGCTCGGTCCAGACCCATGCCGGCACGGCGGCCCCCTTCAACTTCAACGGCCTCGTGCGGCACTCCTACCTGCGCTCCGGCCCCGAGATGGGCGAGGTCGCGATCAACCTCCTGCCCAAGGGCGAACGCGACCGCACCAGCCACGAGATCGCGCTGGAGATCCGGACCCGGATCATGGCGCTGCCGGTGCCCGAGGGCACCTCGCTCAAGACCGTCGAGCCGCCCCCCGGCCCGCCGGTGCTCGCGACGCTCCTGGCCGAGATCTACGGGCCCGACCCCGAGACCCGCCGCCAGGTCGCCGAGAAGGTCGAGGCCGCCTTCCGCTCGATTCCCTACATCGTCGACGTGGACAATTCCTACGGCGACCCCGCCCGGCGACTCCGCGCCACGATCTCGACCGACAATGCCGAGTTCTTCCAGGTCCAGGAATCCGACGTCCTCGACACGATCGCGATCCTGAATGGCGGCGCGACCGTGGGCTATTCCCATCGCGGCGAGGGCCGCCAGCCGATCCCGATCCGCGTGGAACGGCCGAAGGGCGAACGTACGATGGACGAGGCCTTCCTCACCACGCCGATCCCGGCGAACGTGCTGCCCGGCGCACGCGGCGTGGTCGAGCTTGGCGATGTCGTCGACGTGACCGAGGAACGCGCCTCCTACCCGGTCTTCCGCCACAACGGCCTCGCAGCCGAGATGGTGACGGCCGAGCTCGCGGGCGATTTCGAGGCGCCGCTCTACGGCATGCTCGCCGTGCAGGAAGCGCTCGACGCGCAGGACTGGACCGGCCTGCCGAAACCGGTGGTGGCATTCCACGGCCAACCCGAGGACGAAAGCGCGCCCACGCTCCTCTGGGACGGCGAATGGGAGGTGACCTGGGTCACCTTCCGCGACATGGGCGCGGCCTTCGGCGTGGCGCTTCTGGGCATCTACATCCTCGTCGTCGCGCAGTTCGGCTCGTTCAAGGTGCCGCTGGTGATCCTGACGCCGATTCCGCTGACCTTCATCGGCATCCTCTTCGGTCACTGGGCCTTTGGCGCGCCGTTCTCGGCGACCTCGATGATCGGCTTCATCGCGCTTGCCGGCATCATCGTCAGGAACTCGATCCTGCTCGTGGACTTCATCCGCCACGCCCCCGGCCGCGACCGCCCCCTGACCGAGATCCTGATCGAGGCCGGCGCGATCCGCTTCAAGCCGATCCTCCTGACCGCGCTCGCGGCGATGATCGGCGCGGCGGTGATCCTGACCGACCCGATCTTCCAGGGCCTCGCGATATCGCTCCTCTTCGGCCTCGCCTCCTCGACGCTCCTGACGGTGCTGGTGATCCCGGCCGTCTACCGGGTGCTCCGGACCTGAGCCGGCGGCAGCCAGCCGCGCAAGCCCCGTGCGCGGCTGGATTTCCGCCCGCCTTTCTGGCAGACTGAGCCTCAGGGGAACGGCACCTGCGGGTGCCGTGGTACTAATCGGGCGCATAGACCCGAGATGGTGGATCGCGACGAATCGACAGAATTGAAACGGCGTCGCGAGACTGCCGTCCGGCGTCGTTGCAGACGCTCTGCGCGATTCTTCCATCCGCTTGCCACCTAGGGACGGTGCCGACGCCTTTCGAGTTCGGAGGGGGATGGGTGTCCGCGTACAAAGCAGCACTGGACCTGCACCTGAGCCCTGTCCCCGCACCGGATGACGGGCGCGGGGTCTTCTGGAGCAAGGCCCACCGGCTCGCATTCGACCGGCTCGGCTTCGCGGCCAAGAGCCGCGCGCCGCTCACCATCTTCACGGGAGAACCGGGCACCGGCCGCTCGACCCTGATCCGTGAACTCGCGCGGCACGAAAAGGCCGAGCGCATCACCCGGATCATCCCGGATCCCGCCCGGCTCTCCGGCGACACCTGCGCCGCCGTGCTGGAGGTCTTCGAAGAACCGCACGAACCCGACCGGCGCGACCTGAACTGCGCCGCGCTCGCGGCCTTCCTCAAGACTGCGGCATCGGATGACTCCGCCCCGCTTCTGGTCATCGACGACGCCGACGGGCTGTCGGAAGACGCGCTCTCGGCGCTGTGCTTTTTCGCCACCGGCGGCCTCGACGAGGGACCGCGCCTCAAACTCGTTCTGGTCGGCCCGCCGTCGCTCCACGACCGGATCAATCGCGCGGCGCCCGATCTCGTCGGCCCGAGCTTCGAGCTTGGCCCCATGACCCGTGAGGACACGGCCGACTATGTCCGCCACATCGTGAAGGCAGCCGGCGGGCGCCCGGACGCCTTCGACGCCGAGGCGATGAAGGATATCTTCGACCGGACCAACGGCGTGCCGAAAAGGATCGACGCTCTCCGCCCGGACTGGTCCAACGCTCCCCCGGATTCGGGGGCCGCACGGACCGCCGGCGCACCGGCCCGCGTGGTGAACCTCCCGACGTCGCGGATCACCCTGAGGATGCCGTCGGGCGACGCCAAGCCCCGGACGTTCGCCCCCCAGAAGCCGGACCCGGCCAGATCGCAACGTCAGACCCTGCCGCGGTTCATGGTTCCAAAGAGCAAGGCTCCAGCCGCCCCGACGCCAGACCAGGCCGGCTCCGCGACGCCTCCGGCGCCCCCCGGGCCGGGTTCGAACCTTCCGGTCGCGCCGACCGCGCGCCGCGCCCCCGCCACCGTACTCGCCTCAATCCTGCACCGGTCCGGCTCCGCCGGCGAGGCCCGACTGCCTTTGCTGATCCTCACCGTACGGGCGGACACTGAACATCCACCGCCCGCGGCGCCCCCCGCCCCGGCTTCCGGGGCCAGACCCTCGACCGAGGCGCCTGCCCTCGCCCCACCGTCGCGACCGGCAGGCTGGCGCCTTGAGGCCATCGCGCTGATCCTCCTCGCGACAGTCGGCGCCGCGGCCCATCTGACCGAACCGGGCACACCGTTCGAATCCCGGCTCTCCGCGCTCCGGGATCGCGCCGAGACACTGTTCGGCGCCGCGCCGAGCCGGATCGCACCAGCCCCGACCGCCGCGCCGGAAAGCCTTGCCGCCGCGTCCCCGCGGACCTCCGCCGACCAGTTCCGCACCGCACCAGCCCCGACCGCCGCGCCTGAAAGCCTCGGCGCCGCGTCCCCGCGGACCTCCGCCGACCAGTTCCGCTCCGCGCCGAGCCGGACCGGACCAGCCCCGACCGCCGCGCCGGATAGCCTCGGCGCCGCGTCCCCGCGGACCTCCGCCGACCAGTTCCGCACCCCGCCGAGCCGGACCGGGCCGGAGACAGCCCTGGGATCGGACCACCCGGCCGCCCGGGCGCTCGCCCCACCGAAGCCCAGGCCCCGAACCATCTTGATCCGCGCCGCAAATGGCGGCGACGAACGAACCGGCCGCCGCCAAGCTGACCGGAACCGCGGCGACAGGGCGGACGGCTTCGGCAGGAACGGCTTCACCGGGATCAACCGGAGCGGCTTCGGCAATGTCGTCGTGAGCGGAAACGGCGACGGAAACCGCAAAGTCGTCCGCAAGGGCAAGGGTGGCAGCAACGGTAAGGGAAAGGGCAAGAGCAAGGGGAAAAGCAAGGACAGGAGTCGCGGCAAAGACAAAGACGGCGGCCGGAAGAAGTAGCGGATCCGCGAGCAGATCTCGCCCGTCCAAGCGGTGCGCAAAGATCATGGCGGTTATGCCAAGCTGTTGCGAATACTTGATTTCATGGTGCCCCCAGAGGGACTTGAACCCCCGACCCCCTGATTACAAATCAGATGCTCTACCAGCTGAGCTATAGGGGCACATCCGTGGAGATAAATCTCCCCGCGCCCGCGCGCAAGCCTCATCCGACATGACGAAGCGCCTCGGCGAGCAACCGGCCGGGCGGCAGCGCGGCGGCGAACGTCACCGCGTCGCGCTCATCGGGACCGGGCGGCTCCAGCGCGGCGAACTGGCTTGGCACCAGTTCAGGCGCGAAGAAATGGCCCGACCGGGCGGCGACACGGGCGGCGGCGGTCTCCGCGTCGCAGGCGAGATAGAGAAAGCGGCAGACACCGAGTCCGGCCCGCAGCCGGTCGCGGTGGGCGTGCCGCAGCGCCGAACAGGCGACGACCACGCGTCCCGGCGTCTTCGCCCCGGCCTCGGCGAGCCGGTCGAGCCAGCCCTCGCGCATGGCGTCGGTCAGCGGCCGCCCGGCGGCCATCGCTGCGATGTTGCCCTCGGGGTGGTAGGCGTCGCCCTCGATGAACCGCGCTCCGAGAGCCCTTGCCAGTGCGGCGGCCAGCGTCGACTTTCCGGCCCCCGCCACGCCCATCACCACGACGACGCGCGGGGCCAACGCGCTCACCGCGCGCGTGCCTTCAGGTTCGCCCGCGCGAGCAGCCCCACCGCCACCAGCCCCACCGCGATCACCAGAAGCGCCGGCGGCGCCGCCTCGGCGATGTTTTCCAGACTCGCCTTCTCATGCGCCCGGGTCGCAAGTGTATCGTAGTTGAACGGGCGCAAGAGCAGCGTCGCCGGCAGCTCCTTCACGCAATCGACGAAGACGAGCAGCAGCGCCGTGCCGACCGAGCCTTTCATCAGCGGCAGATAGACCTCGCGCAGGGCGCCGCCCGCCGTGCGGCCGAGCGACCGCGCCGCCATCGGCAGGGAGGGCGAGACCCGGCCGAATGCCGCATCGGTCGCGCCCTGGGCGATGGCGAAGAAGCGCACCGTGTAGGCGAAGACGATCGCCGCCGCCGAGCCGGTGAGGATCAGGCCCGGATCGCGTCCGGTCAGCCACAGCACCGCGTCCGCCACCCGGTGGTCGAAGGCCGCGACGGGAATGAGGATGCCGACCGCCAGCACCGCGCCCGGCGCGGCATAGCCGATCGTCGTCACCGGCAGCACCAGCTTCGGCAGCCGCCGCCCGGTGAGCCGCACCCCGTAGACCATGAAGAGGGCACCCGTGACGGTCAGCAGCGCCGCCGCCCCGCCCACCGTCAGCGTGTTCAGAAACGCACGGCCAAGACCGGCGCCGAGCCAGGTCTCGGGCGAGTCGAAGGCATGGCCCACGATCACCCCGAGCGGCAGAACGAAGCCCATCGCCACCGGCAGCACGCAAAGCAGCGTCGCCACCCGCCCCGCCCAGCCGGTCAGCGCGATCTTCGTCACCGGCCGCGACTGCCGCGCCGACTGGTAGTAGCGCGAATTGCGCCGGCTGACCTTCTCCAGCGCCACGAGCGCGAGGATCACCGCGAGGATCACGCAGGCGATCTGCGCCGCGCCGCCGGCATTGCCGGTCTCGAGCCAGACCGTGAAGATCCCGGTCGTCAGCGTCTGCACCGCGAAGAAGTCGACGACGCCGAAATCGTTTACCGTCTCCATCATCACGATCGCCGCCCCGGCCGCGATCGCCGGCCGCGCGAGCGGCATCCCGACCCGCCAGAAGAGCCCGACCGGCCCCGCTCCGAGCGCGCGCGCGACCTCGTAGCTCGCCGCCGAGGTCTCGCGGAAAGCGGCGCGGGCGAGCATGTAGACGTAAGGATACATCGCCGCGGCAAGGACGACCACCGCCCCGGTGCGCGAGCGGACCGCCGGAAACCAGTAGTCGCGCGCCGAGGTCCAGCCCATCGCGTCGCGCAAGGTGACCTGGACCGGGCCGGAATAGTCGAGGAAATCCACCAGCGCATAGGCGCCGATATAGGCCGGGATCGCCAGCGGCAGGAGCAGCAGCCATTCGAGAAGCCGCGAGAACGGGAAGCGGTACATCGTCACGAGCCAGGCCGCCCCTGCCCCCACCGCCGCCGCGAGCGCGCCGGTCGCCACCGTCAGGATCGCGGTGTTCGCGGCATAGCGCGGCAGCGTCGTCGACAGGAGATGCGGCCAGATGTTCTCGGTCGGATGGAAGGCGAGCACCAGCACCGCGACGATCGGCATCACCACGAGCGCGGCGATCGCGAATGCACCCGCCGACCAAAGGCCGCTTCCGGCTCTCGGACCATGCGACGCGGCCGCCCGCGCCCGGCCCCTGCCCGCCACGATTCCCCCGCCCGCGATTGCTTGACTGTTTTGCTCGGCCATGACCACAGCGGTTACAGGAAAGCGGTTTTCCTGTCCAGCAAGCCCGTATAGGGTCTGCGCCGGAAGCGATTGGGAACGGACCGGCGTCATGCAGATCGTGTATCACCTCGGGGCGCACTGCACCGACGAGGAACGGCTCCTCCGGGCGCTTTTGAAGAATCGCGGCACGCTCGAGGCGCGCGGCATCTCGGTGCCCGCTTCGCGGCAATACCGGACGCTGCTGCCCAAGGTGGCCAAGTCGCTCAGGGGCGGCTATGCCGGCGCCGATGCCCAGCAGGTCATCCTCGACGCGGTGATGGAGACCGAGACGGCGCAGAGGCTCGTCTTCAGCCACGACGGCCTGATCTGCTTTCCGGTCAACGTCGTCGCCGACGGCGTCTTCTACGCCACCGCACCGATGCGCATCGCCTCCTATGCCAATCTCTTCCCCGAAGCCGAGACCGAGTTCCACCTCGCGCTGCGCAACCCCGCGACGCTGGTCCCGGCGCTGATCGAGCGCGCGGCGGACCGGAGCTATGCCGAGGTCATGGGCCACGCCGACCCAATGGCGCTGCGCTGGGCGCCCGCGATCGAGCGGGTGCTCGACCAGCGCCCCGACCTCCATCTCACGCTCTGGTGCAACGAGGACACGCCGCTCCTCTGGCCGGAGATCCTGCGCGGCCTCGCCGGGCTCGGGTCCGACGCGGTGCTCGAAGGCGATTTCGACCTGCTCGCGACGATCATGACCGAGGACGGGCTCTCCGAGCTCAAGGCCCATCTCGACGCGCATCCGCCCGAGACGGTCGCCGAGCGGCGCGCGATCACCGCCGACTTCCTCGACCGCTTCGCCCGCCCCGAGGAGATCGAGGTCGAGATCGCGCTGCCCGGCTGGGACGAGGCGCTCGTCGCCGCCATGACCGCGGCCTACGAGGAGGACTGCGCCGAGATCGCTTCGATGCCGGGCGTGACCTTCCTGCAGCCCTGACCCTACCAGCTCTCGCCGAAGGGCCTGAGGTCGAGTTCGAAGCTCCAGGCTTGCCGGTCCTGCCGGGTCACCACGAAGGCGGCCTCGGCGACGCCCTCGGCCGAGAGGAAGAAGGTCTCCGGCTTGTCCGGCATCCGCGCCTTGGTGGTGGCGAGATCGACGACCCCGTCCAAGACCAGATAGGCGACATGGATGTTCTCCGGCCCGAGCTGGCGGGCAAGCGACTGGGCAACAGAGCGCTGCGCCGCCTTTCCGGCCGCGAAGGCGATGGTGCCGGGACGTCCGCGCAGCGCAGCCCCCGCGCCGATCACCACGATATTGCCGCGCCCGAGCTCCCGCATGCCGGGCAGCACGCCCTTCGCGGCCAGGAAGAGCCCGACCGCGTTGACCTCGACATCGCGGCGCAGGGCGTCGGCGTCCAGCGCGTCGATATCGCCCCAATGCGCCGATCCGGCGTTGAAGACGAGCGTCTCGATGGGCCCGAGATCGGCGCGGATCGCCGCCAGCGCCGCATCGAGCGAAGCCGGATCCGTCACGTCGCAGGCATAGCCATGCGCGTCACTCACCGAGGCGAGCGCCGCCGCATCCGGCCCGCGCCGTGAACAGAGCCCGAGCGCATATCCGCCTTCCGAGAACCGCCGGGCGCAGGCCATCCCGTTGCCGGGACCGACTCCGAGAATGGCGCAAACCGGTTTGGTCATGGCTTCCTCCCTCCCTCATGCTCTGCCCGAGCATAGCACGACGCAAGGGCGCGCGCGCCGGAAGGAAGGCGAAGCCGGCTCACTCCATGCCGAGCGCGGCCTTGTACATCTCCAGCACCGCCTCTTCCTCGGCGATGTCGTCCTTGTCGCGCTTCCTGAGCGCGACGATCTTGCGCAGCACCTTGGTGTCGTAGCCGCGGCCCTTGGCCTCGGCCATCACTTCCTTCTGCTGCTCGGCGATGTCCTTCTTCTCGGCCTCCAGATGCTCGTAGCGTTCGATGAACTGGCGCAGCTCGTCGGCGGCGACGTTGTAGGTGGCATCGGACACGGGCTGGTTCATCACGCATTCTCCTCTGGGGGGCCGGCGTCCTGACTAGACGCTCGCGCGCGGTGCTTCAAGGCCCGGCCTTGCCCTCACGGCGGCTTCGCGCTAGGGCGGGCGGAGGCAAGGGGAGGACCGCCATGGACTGGCTCATCTGGACCGGCGCGCTGGTCACGTTCGCGGGGCTCGCCGCACTCGTCTGGTGCATCCTGAGCGTCGCCCGTGCCCGCCGCGAAAACCTGCCCGACCCCGAACTCCGCGCCCGCCTGCAGCGCGCGGTCACGCTGAATTTCGCGGCCCTCCTGCTGTCGGCGCTCGGGCTGATGATGGTGGTCGCCGGCATCATGCTCGGCTGAACCGGCCCATTCATCTTGCTCCAAATATCCCCCGCGGAGCGTCCTGCCCCGGCGGCATTTGCCTCCGGCGGGGATATTTTCGGCAAGATGAAGCTCAGTCGTTCAGATCGGCGAATTTCCGGCCGTTCTTGATCAGCTCCTCCCAGAGCGCGGCCGGGCGCCAGAACGCCTCCTCCTCGCGGGCGTAGTCGACGAGCCGCTTGCGCAGGGCGAGCAAACCGGCCTGGTCGGCCGCCAGCATCGGCCCGCCGCGCCAGCGCGGGAAGCCGTAGCCGAGAAGCATAACGAGGTCGATGTCCGACGGCCGCGCCGCGATCCCCTCCTCGAGGATCCGCGCGCCCTCGTTGGCCATCGCCGCGAGCACCCGGTCCTGAATCTCCGCCGCCGTGACCTCGCGCGCGACGATGCCGCGCGCCTCGCGCTCGGCCGCGATCAGCGCCAGCACGTCGGGATCCTCCACGCCCTGCCAAGCGCGCTCGGGGTAAAGGTAGTATCCCTTGCCCGCCTTCCGCCCGAGCCGCCCCGCCTCGCAGAGACGGTCGCCGATCGCGACATAGCGGCGCGCCGGATCCCGCGTCGCGGCGAGCCGCCTGCGACGCGCCCAGGAGATGTCGAGCCCGGCCATGTCGAGCACCTGGTAGGGTCCGGCCGGGAAGCCCCAGGCGACCATCGCCCGGTCGATCTCGTAAGGCGAGGCGCCATCCTCGAGAAGGAAATCCGCAGCCGTGCGGTAGGCGGTCAGGATCCGGTTGCCGATGAACCCGTCGCAGACCCCGGCGCGCACCGCGACCTTGCCGATCCGCCGGGCGAGCGCGAAGGCGGAGGCGATGACATCGGGCGCGGTCTCCGCTCCCACGACGACCTCGACGAGCCGCATCGCCTGCACCGGCGAGAAGAAATGCAGCCCGATCACGTCGCCGGGCCGCGCCGTCGCCGCCGCGATCCGGTTGACGTCCAGGTAAGAGGTGTTGGTGGCCAGGACCGCGCCCGGCCGCGCCACCCGGTCGAGCTCGGCGAAGATCCCCGCCTTCACCGCCTCGTCCTCGTAGGCCGCCTCGATAACAAGGTCAGACCCGGCGAGCGCCGCGAGTCCGGTCGCCCCGGCGAGCCGCGCCCATTCGGCCTCACGCGCCTCGGGGCTGAGCCGGCCCTTCGCGACCGCCCTCTCGTGATGGGTGGCGACGCGCGCAAGCCCCGCGGCAAGCGCCTCGCCGTCGCGCTCCACCAGCGTCACGCTGCAGCCCGCCCCGAGGAGCGCCGTGGCAATGCCCGCCCCCATCAGGCCACCGCCGACGACGCCGACGTTGTGGATCTCGCGCGGCTTCACATGAGCGAGGTCGGGCTGCTTCGCCGCGCGGCGCTCGGCGAGGAAGGCGTGGCGCAGGGCCGCCGCCTCCGACGTCGCGACGAGATCCTCGAAGGCGGCGCGCTCGAAGGCGAAGCCTTCGTCCTCGGGCAGGAGCAGCGCCGCCTCGACACAATCGATGATCCGCCCCGGCGCGGGCAGTTGCGGATCGCCCAGTCCCGACCGCGCCGCGGCCACCGCCAGAAGCCAGGCGCCGGGATCGACCCGGCGGCGCTGCTCCTCCACCTCGGGCAGCTCCGCCTCGCCGGCGAGATAAGCCCGCGCGAGCCGTTCGGCCGCCGCCGCCGAGCCGCCCTCGGTCACCGCGTCGACGAGCCCGAGTTCCTCCGCCCGCGCCGCGCCGATCGGCAGCCCGCTCAGCATCAGCCCAAGCGCCCGCTTCGCACCGATGAGCCGCGGCAGCCGCTGGGTGCCCCCGGCGCCGGGCAGGATCCCGAGCGTGACCTCCGGCAGGCCGAGCTCGGTGCCCGGTTCGGCAAGCCGCACCCGCGCCGCGAGCGCAAGCTCCAGCCCGCCGCCAAGCACCATGCCATGCAACGCCGCGATCACCGGCTTGGCGCTCCCGGCGACCGCCTGGCAGAGCTCGGGCAGCGAGGGCGCCTCCGGCGGCCGCCCGAACTCGCGGATATCGGCGCCCGCGGGCCAGGTCCGACCCGCCGCGGTGAGCACGATCACCTGCACGCCGGGATCATGGAGCGCGGCCCCGAGCGCGGTCATCAGCGCGCCGCGCAAGCCGGCGCCGAGCGCGTTCACCGGGGGATTGTCGAGCGTGATCGTGGCGATCCCGTCGCCGATGGCGATGCCTGCCTCTTCCGTCATGCCTGCCCTTCTCGCGAAGCGGTTCTCTCGACCACTCTACGGCTCAGACGCGGCTTGGCAACAACCGGCTATCCACGCGGCGTCATTTGCGTGGCGCGCAGTTGCGGCAGAATGGCGTGGCGGGGATGAGGTCGAGCCGCTCCTCGGCAATCTGGTTGCCGCATTGCACGCAAAAGCCGTATTCGTCCTCCTCGACCCGGCCAAGCGCGGCCTCGATCATGCGCAGCTCCTGGCGGGCCGACTGGCCGAGATCCTCGAGCACCTCGTCGGCCTCGCGCTCCGTCGCCATCTCTTCCCAATCCTTGGCCTCATGGCTGTCGAACTCGGCGCCGATCTCGGCAATGCGGGCCTGCAGGTCGTTGCGGCGGGCTTCAAGCTCGGCCTTGCGTTGGGCGACGGATTTCATATGGGTCTCCTCTACCAGTCACCTTTCCTACATATTAAGGCTGGGCATCCGCCGGCCTTGATGCAAGTCAATCCTGCCGTCTCAACCCCGGATTGTTCACTTTTTGCCAATTCGGCCTGGTTTTCACCGCCCGGAGCGGCGGCACGCGCCGGACCACCGTCGGCTCTTCCGTCCGGCGCGGTTGGCCGGTATGTTCGCCGCGCCCCGCATCCCGTCCGGCACCGTCCGGCGCGCCCCGCCTTAGGAGAGATCATGGAGATCCGCCACCTGACCCCCGACTACGCCGTCTCGCCGCAGATCGCGCCCGAGGATGTGGCGGCGATCCGCGCGGCCGGCTTCGCGCTGGTGATCGACAACCGGCCGGATGGCGAGATCCCGGCCGATCTGCACACCGACCGGTTGCGGCTCGTGGTGGAGGCGGCGGGCCTCGGCTTCGTCGCCAATCCGGTGATAGGCGGCGCGATCACGACCGAGAACGTGACCGCGCAGCGCGAGGCGATCGCCGCGGCGACGGGGCCGGTCCTCGCCTATTGCGCCTCCGGCAACCGCTCCTCGATCGTCTGGGCGTTGAGCCAGGCCGGCCTGCGCCCGACCGCCGAGCTGATCGAGACCGCCGCGCGCTGGGGCTACAATCTCGAACCGTTCCGCCCCCATATCGACGCTCTGGCCGCGCGCTGAACGCCGCGCCGCAAGCCCGGCCGGAATCCCGGCCCTAGGCCGGCGTCGCGCGCTCCCGCGGGCCGCGCGTTCAGGCCTGTCCCGCTGCCGGACCCGGCTCCGCCGGTTCCGGCAGGGCGGCACCGGTTTCGGGCTCTTCGATGCCGACGAGAAGCCGGACCGCGTAGCTGCCCTGGCATTGCCCGAGACGCCCGTATCCGATGAGGCGCGGCCCCCGGCCTTCCACGCGGAGCCTTGACAGCACGCCCTTCGAGAGCGTCAGCATCGCCCCCGGCTTCAGCGCCAGCACCTCGGCCAGCGGCAGCCTGACACGGTCGAGCACCGCCTCGAGATCGGCGCCCGCGCCCATCACCGCGGCCTCGATCCGGTCGCTCCAGACCCGGGCCGCCGCCGCATCCTTCGCCGATTCCGGACCGGTCCCGCCCCGCGGGGCCGGGGCCGCTCCACGCCCCGCGGCCGGCAGGGCGATGAGGAGCGTTCCCTGCCGCGCGGCCTCGGCACCGAACCGCAGCGCGAGCGCGATCACGCGGTAGGCCGGCTCCTCGAGGATGAGCGCGAGCGGGCGCGGGTCTTCGAGAAACGAGGCATAGCGGAAGCCTCCGGCCCAGGTCAGCGCCGGATCGGACGCGAGGAGCGTCTCGGCGGTGCCGAGGACCCGGTCGAGAAACCGCGCCGACATCGCCGCATCGGTGCGCGTCGGCCGCCGCGCAGCAACGTCCGCACCGCCGATCCGCCCGGTGGTCTGGATCTCGATCAGGCTCGCCAGCGTTTCGGCCGACAGCACGGCGAGCCCGAGCCCCTCGCCCGGCCCCTCGATCACGGCAAGGAGCGCCCGGTCCGGCAACAGCTCCGGTATCTCCGCCGCCGACACCCGGGTCTCGGTAGCGTCATCGACCGCCACCGCCAGCTTCAGCATCTCCTGCGCCGCCTTGGCGAAGGCCTGACCGAAAAGCCGCGCGGGCGTGGGCGCGGGATCGCCGGCGGCCGCCCTGCCCGCCCCGGCCTTCCGCTTCAAGACTGACTCTGGCGCGTGCTCGCTCATGCCTCCGTTCCCGCCGCGATGGGCCACGGGCCTTCACGGGCCAGCGTCGCAGACCAGCGTTACCAAAGTGTTGACCGGCGCCCGTTCAGGCGGCTTCCTGCGCCTTGATCTCGGGCTTGGCCGGCAGCGAGACCCGGAACGCCGCGCCGCCCTGGCCGGGCAGGTAGGCGATGGTGCCGCCGAGATTGGCCATGATCTCGCGGCAGATCGCGAGGCCGAGCCCGGCGCCGCCCGCCCGCGCGGTATCGGTCAGCCGCGCGAATTTCTCGAAGATCAGCCGCTGCGAGGCCTTGGGGATGCCCGAGCCGTTGTCGATGAAGTCGACGATGATCCGGTTGCCCCTGCGGCGCGCGTTGATCGTCAGCTCCGGCCGCTCGGCGTCGCAATACTTGCGCGCGTTCGAGACGAGGTTGATGAAGACCTGCACCAGCCGGTCGGTGTCGGTGATCACCGGGATATGCTCGGCCGGCTGGTCGCGGTGGATCACGAAACTCCGCTCCGGCCGGGTGTTCGAAGCCGAACGCACCGCCTTCGAGATCAGGTCGTGCAGGTTCGCCACCTTGACGTCGAGCTTGACCTTGCGGTTCTCCAGCACCGAGAGGTCGAGAAGATCGTCGAGCAGCCGCGTCAGCCGGATCGTCTCGTCATGGATGACGCCGGCATATTGCTTCTGCATCTCGTCCGGCAGTTCCGGATCCTTGAGGATCTCCGAAAAGGCCCGGATCGAGGTCATCGGCGTCCTGAGTTCATGGCTGATCTGGCTCAGGAACGCGTCCTTCTGCACCGAGAGATCCTTGAGCTTGTCGTTGGCCTCCCGCAGTTGACGGGCGGTCCGCTCCAGCTCCTCGGACTTGGCTTCGAGCTGGGTCGAGTATTCGAGGATCTGCTGCGCCTCGGAAGCGACCGCCAGCAGATCCTGCGCCGAGACCGCCGCACCTTCCGCGAACTGCGCGACCATCGCATGCGCCGTCGCCGCCCCGACCGCGCCCGAAAGCCGGCGTTCGAGCCGGTCGATGAAGTCGGGCGTGGTGTCGGGCAGGAAGCCGGCCTTGCCCTGGGCCTCGGCGCAGGTCCGGAAAAACTCCTGCGCCTCCTCGGCGCCGAGGATGCCCTGCGCCATCGTCAGGAGATCCTCGGCCTCGGCGCCGCCGCGCGACCAGCCGTGGGCGCCGGGATCGTGGTCGAAGGCGTTGACGAATGCGAGCCCCTGCATCCGCTCGACCGGGCTCGGGAAGGTCACGAGCGAGCCCGCGACGAAGGCGAAGGTGTTGAGCGCGAGCGACCAGAAGACCGCGTGCATCAGCGGATCGAGCCCATAGGCTCCGAACAGCGCCTGCGGCCGGAGCCAGCCGATTCCCCAGGGCCCCTCGGCGAGGATCGCCGTCGAAAGGAGCCCGCCCGCGCCGAACGACGGCAGGTAGAGCGTGTAAAGCCAGACGAGGAAGCCGGTGGCCAGCCCGAGCGCCGCGCCGATCCGGGTAGCGCCGCGCCAGAAGAGGCCCCCGAGCATCGCCGGCAGGATCTGCGCCACGCCGACGAAGGCGATGAGCCCGATCGCGGCGAGCGCGGCCGAACCGCCCGAGAGGCTGTAATAGATGTAGCCTAGTGCCAGGATCGCCGCGATCGAGACCCGCCGCGACATCAGGATCAGCCCGCGCACATCGCCCGGCGCCTTGGCGCCGCCGGCGCGCAAGGACAGCCACAGCGGCGCCACGACATGGTTCGACACCATCGTCGCGAGCGCGATCGCGGCCACGATCACCATCGAGGTCGCCGAGGAGAAGCCGCCGAGGAAGGCGAGCATCGCGAGCTTGCCCTGGCCTTCGGCCAAGGGCAGCGTCAGCACGAAGAGGTCGGGATTGGCGCCCTCGGGCAGGACCGAAAGCCCGACGACCGCGATCGGCACGACGAAGAGGCTCATCAGCATGAGATAGAGCGGGAAGGCCCAGGAGGCGGTCGCGAGGTGGCGCTCGTCGGAGTTTTCCACGACCATGACCTGGAACATGCGCGGCAGGGTGACGATGGCGGCGGCCGAGACCAGGGTCAGCCCGATCCAGCGACCGGGCACCAGCGGCCAGTCACCGATCGGCGAGGCGTCGATGCGCGCGGCGACATCGGTCCAGCCGCCGGCCACGCCCCAGACCACGAAGATGCCGACCGCCAGCAGCGCCACGAGCTTGACCACCGCCTCGAGCGCGATCGCCATGACCACGCCGTGATGGCGCTCGTTGGCGTCGAGGTTGCGGGTGCCGAAGAGGATGGTGAAGAGCGCGAGCCCGGCCGCCACCCAGAGCGCGGTCGCGCTCTGGTTCGGCAGCGCCCAGCCCTCCGGCGTGCCCGAGGCGAAGACCCCGAACGACAGCGTCACCGACTGCAGCTGCAGCGCGATATAGGGCGTCGCCGCGACGACGCAGATCACCGTGACGATGACGCCGAGGAGATTCGACTTGCCGTAGCGCGACGAGATCAGGTCGGCGATCGAGGTCACGCGCTGGCTCTGGCCGATCCGGACGAGCTTGCGCAGGAGGAGCCACCAGCCGACCAGCACCAGCGTCGGCCCAAGGTAGATCGTCAGGAACTCGAGCCCCGAGCGCGCCGCGTAGCCGACCGCGCCGTAGAAGGTCCATGCGGTGCAGTAGATCGACAGCGACAGAGTGTAGACGAGGGGCGAGCGCAGGAACCCCGCCTTGCCGCGCTCGGCGCGCCGCTCGGCCACGAAGGCCACGAGGAACAGCAGGCACACATAGACGAGGCAGACCGCGACGAGGATGTTGAACGGCACCATCAGCGCGTCTCCTCATCCGCCTCGGCCTCGCCGGCGCCCGGCTCGCCGCGCGCGAGGATCCGGGCGACGAGGAAGGCCGCGCCGATCAGCCCGAACCAGACCGCGAAGAGGTAGAGACCGCCGAACGCGGTGTCTGGCGCTTCCGTCGCGCCGGGGCGCCAGAGGATCGGCACCATGACGAGGATGAAGCCGAGAACTGGCAGAATCCGCGCGGCATCGATGAGCCGGCGCCGCCGGTAGCTTCGCCGGGCGAGGAATCGGGGCGGGCGCGGCCGTTTCATGCGCCCTCCGCGCCGGATCTCGCCGCGCGCCTGCTCATCCGCCCGCCATCTGCCGCAGGGTCGCGACGATCTCGGAATTGACGAAGGGCTTGGCCATGAAGCGCGAGGCGCCGGCCTCGGTCGCCGCCGCGCGGTCCTCGGCCTGACCGCGTGCGCTCAGCACCAGCACCGGCAGGCCCGCGAGCGCGGGATCGGCGCGCAGGTCGCAGAGGATCTCGTAGCCCGAGCGGCCCGGCAGGATCATGTCGAGCACGAGCACATCCGGCGTCTCGCGCCGGATCGCCTCCATCGCGCCGGTGCCCTCGCCGTGGCTC
Organism: Albidovulum salinarum; assembly: GCF_025673475.1. Taxonomy (NCBI): domain Bacteria; kingdom Pseudomonadati; phylum Pseudomonadota; class Alphaproteobacteria; order Rhodobacterales; family Paracoccaceae; genus Albidovulum; species Albidovulum salinarum. The sequence goes on from NZ_JAOVQO010000002.1 coordinate 209,066, forward strand.
GCCACCGACCATCCGTCGCGGGCGAGCAGGAACCGGATCGCCTCGGCGATATGCGGCTCATCCTCGATCAGCAGGACCCGTCTGCCCATGTGCCGCCTGACCTCCCCGCGTCGCGCCATCCCGATCCGACTATCACCGAAGTTCCCGGCGGCTGTCAAAACCAAGTCGCGCATCATGTCGAACCGCTGGAGCCGCCGCTCCGGCCGCACCTCAGCCCTCCTCGGCAAGAATCGAGGGCTCGCGCCGCGCCACACAGCCGCCGCGCGGGCAGATACGGCAGGAGGGGCCGATCGACCGCTCGCCGCCGCGTTCCTCGGGTGCCGGCAGGATGAGCATCTGCGCCTCGACCACCTGCGGCCCGTCGAAGCCGCCGGGATGGCGCGGCTCGCTGAACGCGTAGGTCAGGAATCGCTGCGGCACCCGCCCCGCCATCTCGACCGCGGCGCGGATCGGCACCATCGGCCGCGCGAGCGCCTCGTAGAGCGGCCACAGGGGACAGGCCGCCCCGTGGCGCGGCAGCGCGAAGCCCGGCGCGGGCCTGCGGAAGGTCAGCGTCCCCGAGGCGTCACAGGCGACAAGCCCGACCGGCGGCCCCTCACCCTCGGGCAGCGCCGCGAGTCGCCGGAACACCTGCGCGAGCCCCGCCCCCGTCGCCTGCGCCAGCGCCGCCGGATCCGGCCCCACCTCGGCCAGCGCCCGCCGGAACCCGTCGAGCGGCAGCGCCACCGCGTCCGTGCGATAGCGCGCGATATGGGCGAGCGCGAGCTTGCGCGCCGCCCCGCTCGCCAGTTCCGGCACCCCGGCGATGAGCGTGTCGGCCTGCGGCGGATGGGCGCGTTCCAGCGCCGCGAGGTGATAGGCCGACTTCGCGAGCCAGGCCTCGACCTCCTCCTGCGGCGAGGAAAGCCCGGTCTCGCTCTCCTTCGTCGCATCGAGATAGGCCACGAGCGCGGCCGCCGCCTCGCTCAGACGAACGCTGTCCTCGTAGACGTTCCGGTGGAAGCGCGCCCGCCACGCGGGGTCGATCTCCTCGGTCTCGGCCAGGATCGCCGCGGTCGAGCGCAGCGAGGTCACCGCCGAGACCACCTCGTGCAGCGAGGCGAAGAGGAACGGGTCGTGCGCCATGCGCTCGTTGAGCGCCTCGACCGTGCGCTCAAGCGTACCGATCCGCGCCTGCACCGCCGCCAGAAGCGCGGCCCAGCCGGGGAAACGTCCGACGAATTCCTCGATCCGCGCGACCTCCGGCGTGGCCTCGCCGCCCGCCATGCCGGCCGCCGCCTCGCGCAACCCCTCGAAGAGCGCGCTCTCGGCGCCCTCGGCCAGCGCCGCCTCCTCGACCCCGAGCGCATCGGCGAGCCCGGCGAGCAACTCCGCACCCACCCGGCGCCGGTTATGCTCGATGAGGTTGAGATAGGCCGGCGAGATGCCGACCGCCCGCGCCAGATCGGCCTGCTTCATGCCGATCAGCAGGCGCCGTTCCCGCACCCTCGTCCCGGTCAGTGCCGATCGTGCCATGCGCTCCCCGCCGCGGCCGCGACGCCGCTCCGGCCCCGCGCCGCGAGTTTACAGCTTTCCCGAATGAGTTGATAGCGTTGCGCGCCGCTTTTCAGCGCATCAGCAATTCGGCGGCGCGACGTCGAGCGTGCGCTCCACCACCGGCTTGCCGCCCGCGCAGGCAGTGAGCGGCGTCTTGTCGCGCGAACAGGCCGACAGCGCCGCGATCAGGCTCAGTCCGATGGCGGCATATCCGGCCGCCCGCATGCCCCGCCCTTGCTCCGTCGCTTCCGTCATCGCCGCCGCGTCCCCTGTTTCCGGTTCGTCCGAGATAGACCGCGAACCGGCGGCGAGGGCAAGCGAAAAGGCACCGCCCGCCGGCCTCAGCAGCCCACAGGCGCCACATCGGCCACGCGGGAGATGTCCGCCACGCCCTCCTCGCATTGCCCGATCGCCTGTTGCTGCGGTTCGCAGGCCGCAAGGCCGCCGATCATCGCACAAGCCAGAACCCCGAGGCGCAGGCCGCCCGCCAGTCTCGCCAGGATCAACGCCATGTTCACTCCTTTCGTTCGCCCCCAACCGCCGGACCGGCTCTCCGTCCCGGACTCCGGCCCAACACCACGCCGTTGCGCCAGAACCTTGCCAGTTCTGCCGCGCCCGGGCCCTGACGGCGATCAACCGGAGAAAAAGAACGCGCGGGGCAGAGCCCCGCGCGCCATCTGTTCCGGTTCGGGCGAAAGGCTACTGCAGCGCCTTGTCGGTGATCTGGTGGGTCCAGGCCCCTTCCGGCGCCTTCGAGATCACCGGATCCGAGCCGCCGCCCAGCAGCGTCGCCACCGTCCGCTCGTAATCGGCCTCGTCCAGGGCTCCGTTCGACCCCGCGGTGAGCTTGGCGATCTCGCCCATCATCCGCTTCTGATGCGCCTCGGTCTGCGCCCCGGTCTCGTCGTTGTCGAGGACGATCATCGCCGCGTCATCGGGATTCTCCTCGGCCCATTTCCAGCCCTTCATCGAGGCCCGGACGAACCGCACGAGCTTGTCCTCGAAGGCCGGGTCCGCAAGCTTGTCCTCAAGCACATAGAGCCCGTCCTCCAGCGTCGCCACGCCCTGATCCTCGTACTTGAAGGTCACGAGGTCACCCTCGCCGATCCCGGCATCGATGACCTGCCAGTACTCGTTGTAGGTCATGGTCGAGATGCAGGAGGCCTGCTTTTGCAGCAAGGGATCGACGTTGAAGCCCTGCTTCAGCACCTCGACCCCGTCCGCGCCACCCGTGGTCGGGATGCCGAGCTGGCTCATCCAGCTCAGGAACGGATACTCGTTGCCGAAGAACCAGACGCCGAGCGTATGGCCCTTGAAGTCGTCCGGGCTCGCGATCCCGCTCTCCTTGAGGCAGGTCAGCATCATGCCCGAGGACTTGAACGGCTGCGCGATGTTGACGAGCGGCAGCCCCTTCTCGCGCGCGGCGAGCGCGGCCGGCATCCATTCGACCGTCACATCGGCACCGCCGCCCGCGATCACCTGGGTCGGCGCGATGTCGGGCCCGCCCGGCTTGATCGTGACGTTGAGGCCCTCCTCCTCGTAGAACCCGTTCTCGAGCGCGACGTAATAGCCCGCGAACTGAGCCTGGGTCACCCACTTCAGCTGCAGGGTCAGGTCGTCGGCCGCCTGCGCCGCGCCGCCCCCGAACCCCGCGATCATCGCCGCGGTCAAGATCTTCTTCATCTGTCCAACCTCCCTGTTGTCATTTCTGCCCCCTTTGCGAGGGATGCCAGAAGGTGACGGCCTTCTCGGTCGCCGCCACCAACCCGTAGAATGCCGACCCGGCCACCGCGGCCACCGCGATCTCGGCCCAGACCATGTCGAGCGCGAGCCGCCCGACCTCGGTCGAGATCCGGAACCCCATGCCGCGGATCGGCGATCCGAAGAACTCGGCCACGATAGCGCCGATCAGCGCAAGAGTCGTGGCGATTTTCAACCCGTTGAAAACGAAGGGCATCGCCGCAGGAAGGCGCAGCTTGAAAAGCGTCTGCCAGTAGGAGGCCGAATAGGTCGCCATCAGGTCGCGCTGCATCCGCTCGGTCGCAGCCAGCCCCGCGACGGTGTTCACGAGCACCGGGAAGAACACCATCACGACGACGACGGCGGCCTTCGACTGCCAGTCGAAACCGAACCACATGACGAGGATCGGCGCGATGCCGACGATCGGCAGGGCGGCGACGAAATTGCCCACCGGCAACAGGCCCCGCTGCAGGAAGGGCGAGCGGTCGATCGCCACCGCGGTCAGGAAGGCTGCGCCGCAGCCGATGACATAGCCCGACAGGGCGCCCTTGACGATGGTCTGCACGAAATCGCCCCAAAGCACCGGCACCGCCCCGGTGATGGTCTCCCAGATCGCGGAGGGCGGCGGCAGGATCACGCCCGGCACGCCGAGCCCGCGCACGATCCCCTCCCAGAGGACAAGCAGCGTCACCCCGAAGAGCGCCGGCACGAAGAACCGCACCACCTTTCGCCCCGCGAACCGGGAGCCCGCGAGCCGGGCATTCAGCGCCCAGGCCCCGAGCCAGAACAGGATCGCCCCCCAGAGCCAGCTCATCGCGCCATCCCCATCCGCCGCAGGGTGCCGCGCTCGATCCCGCCGATGATCATTACCAGCCCCGCGGCAAGGATCGCCGCCGCGAACAAGGCCGCCCAGATCTGGATCGTCTGGCCGTAATAGCTCCCCGACAGGAGCCGCGCGCCGAGGCCCGAGGTGGCCCCCGCCGGCAGTTCCCCGACGATCGCGCCGACGAGCGAAGCCGCGACCGAGACCTTGAGCGAGGCGAAGAGATAGGGCATCGAGGCGGGCAGCCGGAGCTTCCGGAGCGTGTCCCAGCCCCCCGCATTGTAGGTCTTCAGAAGATCGAGCTGCATCGCGTCGGGCGAGCGCAGCCCCTTCACCATGCCGACCACGACCGGGAAGAACGACAGATAGGCCGAGATGATCGCCTTCGGAATGAGCCCGGTGAGCCCGACCGAGGCGAAGACCACGATCACCATCGGCGCGATGGCGAGGATCGGGATCGTCTGGCTCGCGATCGCCCAGGGCATGACGCTCATGTCCATCGCCCGGTTGTGGACGATCCCGACCGCGAGCAGGATCCCGAGCCCGGTGCCGATCGCGAAGCCGACGAGCGTCGCCGAGAGCGTCACCCAGCCGTGGTAGACGAGGCTCCGCTTCGAGGTGACCTTCTGCCCCGCGAGCCCGTCCCAGAGCCCCTCGGCCACCTGGTGCGGCGCCGGCAGGACCGGCCGGTCCTGGTTCAGCGTGTCGGCCACGACCTCGCCGAAACTCACCTCGACCCCGGCCCGCGCCGCTTGGTCGTAGGTCCACTGACTGTTGAGCCAGACCGTCGCCGCGTACCAGAGCGCGACGATGGCCCCGAGCACGGCGAGGATGGGCAGAACCGACCTCATGCCCCCCGCCTCCTCTTCTTTTCGAAAATATCCTCGGGGGGAGTCCCGGGCCCCGTCCGGGACCGGGGGGCAGACAGCCCCCCGTCCACGGTCAAGACCGTCCCTACGCCGGCCGAAGACGTGCCATACACCTTGCCGACACTTCGCCGACCGCAGTCAGACCTCATCGCCATGCCCCGCCCTCAAGCCTTCCCGCACCCGGTGGGCGATCTCGATGAACTCCCGCGAATCGCGGATGTCGAGCGGCCGCTGCCTCGGCAGGGTCGACTCGATCACATCGGTGATCCGCCCCGGACGGGGGCTCATCACCACGATCTTGGTGGAAAGATAGACCGCCTCCGGGATCGAATGGGTGACGAAACCGATGGTCTTCTCGGTGCGCGCCCAGAGCTTCAAAAGCTCCTCGTTGAGCCGGTCCCGCACGATCTCGTCGAGCGCCCCGAAGGGTTCGTCCATGAGAAGGATATCGGCATCGAATGCCAGCGCCCGCGCGATCGAGGCGCGCTGCTGCATGCCCCCCGAGAGCTGCCAGGGGAACTTCTTGCCGAAGCCCTCAAGGTCAACCAGCGCGAGCACCTTCTCCACCCGCTCCTTCTGCTCCGCCTTCGAAAACCCCATGATCTCAAGGGGAAGCTTGATGTTGCCCGCGATCGTCCGCCAGGGATAAAGCCCCGCCGCCTGGAACACATAGCCATAGGCCCGCGCCTGCCGCGCCGCATCCGGCTCCATGCCGTTGACGGTGAGCGTCCCTTCCGTCGGATGCTCCAGCGCGGCGATGGCCCTGAGGAAGGTGGTCTTGCCGCACCCCGAAGGCCCGATGAAGGAAACGAAATCGCCCTTATCGACCGTCAGATTGACATCCTTCAGCGCATGGACCGGACCGTCGCTGGTCTGGAAGGTCAGCCCCAGCCCCCGCGCCTCGATCACGGTTCCGGCGGTTGTCGTGGTATCTTTCATGCGCACATCCGCCTCACGTCAGCTTCCGGTTCGGAGCGATAGATCATGGTCGCCGCCAACGCGCTGGCCAAGGCGGAAACAGACCCGACTGCGGCGAATGCCGGGATACTGCGCTTCCAAGAATCAAATGCCCCGGCATCGGCCCAATCGGCGGCGAAAAAAGCAGCCCAGAAGCCAAAACCCGTGGCTGCCGTCGCGATCTGGGCCGCCCTGCGCCGCGACAGGCCGCGCGCCGTCGCGAAACGGAAGCAAGTGCTCCAGAACGCGACCGCGATGGGAAAGGCGTAGGGCGCCTTGAGACCAATGAAAACGACAATCAGCGGCCCCCAACCAAAGACTGCCCAGGGAAGAAACAGGAATACACGCCCGATCTCCCCGGGACTTTGCCAAACAGTTATCAAAACAACGCACACGCTGTAGCCCAGAATGGAAAAGAACACCGAAGCGAACACCAGCCACACCAAGCGCGCGTCAAGCCCCCAGCGCATGCGGAAAGCCTTCATCACACCCCGCTCGCCGGAATGCCGGTCCGCTTCACCGGACGCGGGCTCGTCAGCTCCTTCCAGCTCGACAGCGCCTTGTTGACCGGGTTGCCGGCCTCGCGGCGGACGAACTCGCCGTGGCCCTCGCGGGTCTCGACCTTGCCGTCGTTCACCGCGACCATGCCGCGGGTCAGCGTGTAGCGCGGCAAGCCCTTGACTTCATGGCCCTCGAAGACGTTGTAGTCGATGGCCGATTGCTGTGACTTGGCGCTGATCGTCTTGGTGCGCTCCGGGTCCCAGACCACGATATCGGCATCGGCACCGACGAGGATCGCGCCCTTTTTCGGATAGCAATTCAAGATCTTGGCGATGTTTGTTGAAGTGACCGCGACGAATTCGTTCGGCGTCAGCCGGCCGGTATTAACCCCGTGGGTCCAGAGCATCGGCATCCGGTCCTCGAGCCCCCCGGTCCCGTTCGGGATCTTGGTGAAATCGCCGACGCCGGTGCGCTTCTGCTCGGTCGTGAAGGCGCAGTGGTCGGTCGCCACCACCGACAGCGAACCCGACATGAGCCCGGCCCAGAGCGAATCCTGATGCTGCTTGTTGCGGAAGGGCGGCGACATCACCCGGCGCGCGGCATGGTCCCAGTCCTTGTTGAAATACTCGGATTCGTCCAGCGTCAGGTGCTGGATCAGGGGTTCGCCCCAGACCCGCTTGCCCTGCATCCGCGCCCGGCGGATCGCTTCATGCGCCTCCTCGCAGGAGGTATGGACGACGTAAAGCGGCACACCGGCCATGTCGGCGATCATGATGGCGCGGTTCGTCGCCTCGCCCTCGACCTGGGGCGGGCGGGAATAGGCATGGGCCTCGGGCCCGGTATTGCCATCCTCCATCAGCTTGCGCTGCAACTCGGCCACCACATCGCCGTTCTCGGCATGGACGAGTGCTATGCCGCCCAATTCGGCGAGCCGTTTGAAGGAGGCATACATCTCATCGTCATTGACCATGAGGGCGCCCTTATAGGCCATGAAATGCTTGAAGGTGGTGATGCCCTCCTTCTCGATCACGTCCTTCATCTCGTTGAAGACCTGCTCGCCCCACCAGGTCACCGCCATGTGGTAGGAATAGTCGCAATTCGCCCGGCCCGACTTGTTGTGCCACATCTGCTTGGCATCAAGGAGCCCCTGCCCCGGCGACGGCAGCACGAAGTCGACGACCATCGTCGTGCCGCCCGCGAGCGCCGCTCGGGTGCCGCTCTCGAAATCGTCGGTGGAATAAGTGCCCATGAAGGGCATCTCCAGATGCGTATGGGGGTCGATCCCGCCCGGCATGACATAGCAGCCGGTGGCGTCGAGCACCTTGTCGCCCTTGAGGCCCTCTCCGATCTGAACGATCTTCCCGCCCTCGACCAGCACGTCGGCCTTGTGGGTCAGATCGGCGGTGACGATGGTGCCGTTCTTGATGACTGTGGTCGCCATGTCTCTCACTCCCTTGTCAGAATGGCGGCACCCCGCCCTTTCTTCTTTTCTCAAGTATCCCGGGGGTCCGGGGGCAGCGCCCCCCGGCCTCGCCTCACCCCACGACCTCCGCCGTCTCCAGAACCGCGTGCAACAGCACATCCGTCCCCGCCGCCGCCCATTCCGGGCTGATCTCCTCGGCCTCGTTATGGGAAAGGCCATCCACGCAGGGGCACATGATCATCGCTGTGGGGGCGACATCGTTGATCCAGCAGGCGTCGTGGCCGGCGCCCGAGACGATGTCCATGTGGCTGTAGCCGAGCCGCTCGGCCGCCGCGCGCACGGCCTTCACGCAATCCTCGTTGAAGGCGGGCGGGTCGAACTGGCCGACGATCTTGTTCTCGAATTCGACACCGATATCGGCGCAGAGCTTCGGCGCGCGCTCTTCGAATTCCGCGACCATCGCGTTGAGCTTCGGCAGGATATGGGTCCGCATGTCGACGGTGAAGACGACCTTGCCGGGGATGATGTTGCGGCTGTTGGGATAGACGTCGATATGGCCGATGGCGCCGACCGCGTTTGGCTGGTTCGCCATTGCGATCTCATGCACCAGTTCCGTCACCAGCGCCAAACCCCGCCCGGCATTCTTGCGCATGGACATCGGGGTGGAGCCGGTATGGCTCTCCTTCCCGGTCACGGTGCATTCGATCCAGCGCAGGCCCTGCCCGTGGGTGACGACGCCGATATCCTTGCCCTCGGCCTCAAGGATCGGGCCCTGTTCGATGTGCAACTCGAAAAGCGCATGCATCTTGCGGTCGCCGACCTTTTCGTCACCGACCCAGCCGATGCGCTTCAGCTCGTCGCCGAATGTCTTGCCGTCATGGTCCTCGCGGTCATAGGCCCACTGCAATTCGTGCTTGCCCGCGAAAACCCCTGAGGCCAGCATCGCCGGGGCGAAGCGCGTCCCCTCCTCGTTGGTCCAGTTCACCACCACGATCGGGTGCTTTGTCTTGATGCCGAAGTCGTTCATCGTGCGGACGCATTCGAGCGCCCCCAGAACGCCCAGCACACCGTCGTATTTCCCGCCCGTCGGCTGGGTGTCGAGATGCGAGCCCATGTAGACCGGCAGCGCGTCCGGATCCTCTCCGGGGCGGGTCGCGAACATCGTGCCCATCTGGTCGACGCCCATCGTCATGCCGGCCGCCTCGCACCATGACTGGAAGAGTTTCCGCCCCTCGCTGTCGGCATCGGTCAGCGTCTGGCGGTTGTTGCCGCCCGCAACGCCCGGGCCGATCTTCGCCATCTCCATGATCGAGTCCCAAAGGCGTGCGGGGTCAATCCTGAGGTTCTCTCCGGGTGCGGACATCTCTCTCCTCCTGTCGGTCGCCCCCGGGTTCTTGATGCCCCTTGCGGCGACTCTCTTTCTGACCGTATGGTCAAGGTTGAGAGCACCACAACCTGACCAACCGGTCAACGAAAATCTTGAGGAGCATGGCCGCAAACGAACGCATGTCGAAGCGCGACGCCACGCGGCGGGAGAACGAGGCGCGGATTCTGGCGGCGGCCGAGAAGGTCTTTGCCGAGGCAGGGTTCGGCGGCGCGACGATGCAGCTCATTGCCGACATGGCGGGGCTGCCGAAGGCCAACCTGCACTATTACTTCGCCACCAAGGAAGAACTCTATCGCAAGGTGGTGCAACAGATTTTCGAGATCTGGCTGCATGCGGCGGACAGTTTCGACAACGCCCCCGGCCCGGTCGAGGCGATCGGCGCCTATATCGACGCGAAGATGGAGATCTCACGCCGCCACCCGTTCGGCTCGAAGGTCTGGGCGTCGGAAGTGATGCATGGCGCGCCGGTGATCCAGGATTATCTCGAGACAACGCTCAGGGAGTGGACGAAGGGTCGCGCGGACCTCATCCAGCGCTGGATCGACGAGGGCAAGATGGCGCCTGTCGACCCGAGGCACCTCCTTTACATGCTCTGGGCCACGACCCAGCACTATGCCGATTTCGGCCACCAGATCGAGACGCTGAACGGAGGCAAACCGCTGACAGACCGGCAGTGGAAGGCCGCGAAGGACAGCGTCAAGACGATAATCCTGCGCGGTATCGGGGCGATCTGAGCATGCAGCGCGGGGCGCGCGCGGCGCTACATGAGCCTTGAATCGCTCGCACGCGTCACCGACAATCCGACCGTCAGGCTGCCCGCAGTGGGCGCCTAATCAAGCCCTGACCTCTCCGAGGGTCGGCGCTCCTACACCAAGCCGCGGGGCACTATCTGACGAGGTGGCGGACTATCTCATGAGCCAGGGCGTCATTTTGCCGATACCCGAGCCGATTTCCGACAGACTTGCTACCGCCGACGCCGATCAGGGTGCGATTTACTTCGAAAAGAATTGTACCGGGTGCCATCTTTTCGAACCGGAGCTTGGCGACTCAACGGGTCCGAACCTGTGGAATGTGGTCGGTCGGGACAAGGCGTCCCGTCCCTTCCCGAATGGTTATTCCAAGACATTGTTGGGTCTGGAGGGCAATTGGACTTACGAGGACCTGAATACCTTTCTTTCTGGTCCAGCGATCACGACGCCCGGCACAAAAATGGACTCCCGAGGCGCACCCGACGAAACGGATCGCGCCAATCTGATCGCCTACTTGCGCACCTTGAGTGACGATCCCGTCCCGCTGCTGTAGTTTGCCAGTACGGGGCGGGGTATTCCCAATCCTTCACAGTCAAGCGTCTGCCATCCTAATTCATCTAAAGAAGTCGAACGGGATTTCGTCCTATTCCGGCGATAAGGCCAAAGCTTACCGCGTCTGTTCGACCGCAGTACAAGCCACGCAGAACTGACTCAGTGCTGAACCGAACGGGGCAAAATGGCATCCGCCGCCCCCCGCCATCATCTCTACATGCTCTGGGCCACGACCCAGCATTACGCCGATTTCGGCCACCAGATCGAGACGCTGAACGGCGCCCCCCCCCCTGAGCGACCGCCAGTGGAAGGCTGCCAAGGAAAGCGTGAAGACGATCATCCTGCGCGGGATCGGCGCGGTCTGGGCCCGGCTGGGACGTCACGATTGACTTCGATGCCGCTCCCGGCCGATGCTTGACGCGCGGGGCGGACATATCGGAGCAGTGGTATGGCGGTAACGCGCCCGAGCGAATTTCGGTATTTCTTCGGCCGGCGGGCCAAACTCCTTTACGAATGCCTCGGCTGGCATCTCAGGAACGCGACCGACCTCAGGTTCATGAACTACGGCTTCGCCTTCGATCCCGACGCCCCGGCGCCCAGGCTGGAACGGGAGGACGAGGCCGAACGCTTCTGCGCCCAGCTCTACCATGTCGTTGCCACCCAGATCGACCTCAGCGGCAAGCGCGTTCTCGACATCGGCTCGGGCCGGGGTGGCGGTTCGGCCTATGTCCACCGCTACCTCCGGACCGGCCAGATGATCGGCTGCGACCTTGCCGAGCGCGCGGTCGAGTTCTGCCGCCGCGTCTATGACGGGATCGACGGTCTTCTGTTCCAGCATGGCGACGCGATGGACATGCCCTTCGGCGACGGCGAATTCGACGCCGTGCTCAGTGTCGAAAGCGCGCATTGCTATCCCGACCGGCAGGCGTTCTTCCGCGAGGCGCACCGGGTGCTCAGGCCGGGCGGCAGCCTGCTCTATGCCGATTTCACCCCCGCCCGGGTGGCGCCCGGCGCGGCGCTGATCGAGACCCGGAGCGGCCTGGCCGCCGCCGGTTTCGCCGAGGTCCGGATCGCCGACATCACCCCGAACATTGTCCGGGGGCTCGAAAACGACGCCGGCCGGCGGACGGTCGAGATCGACCGCCGCTTCCCGCCGGGCACGCGGCGGGCGGTGCGGCTCTGGGCCGGGACGCCGGGATCGTGGATCTTCCGCGACTTCCAGGAGGGACGGCGCGAATACCTGATGTGCCACGCGACCCGGCCCGTCGGTTGACGGGCGCGCTCACCGCACGGCGACGGAGCCCTGAAGGCGCAGGAGGATCTCCAGAGCCTCCGCGGCACGGTCAGCGGGAACGAAGGCGTGGTCGTGGTGATAGGCCGCCACCATGTTGCAGGCGATGCCCTCCGCCGCGAGCGCCGTGGCGACCGCAGCGGTCAGTCCGACGCCCTCGAGCGACGAATGCACGTTGAGCCGGATGAGCCGCATCGGCGATGTCGTGTCGAGACCTCGGGCTGCGGCGACCGCCTTGGGCAGGATCAGCGACAGGCCCTCGGCCTCGCGAAAGACCGACATCGCGGCGTCCAGAAGTGCGGCGCTGGCGCTTCCGCCCGGCAGGCTGCAGAAGACGAACGATCCGGGGAGAAGCTCCGGCGACATGCCCGCGATCATGGCGCGCGTCTCGAAGACCGGGTGTGACACGCTTGCCCCCTTCCCTACCGCCGGGTCGGCGGAAATGACGTTTGACCTTCCGGTCAAATACACGCTAGCTGAAGACAGGACGTCAAGGGAGAGCACCGCGTGCAGGACCGGCAGGCCGCCGAGCGACCGCTGACACGGATACAGCGCAAGAACCGCGAGACCATCCTCGACGCGGCGCTCGACGCATTTTCCAGCTACGGCTTTCGTGGCACCACCGTCGATCAGATCGCCGAGCTTGCAGGCCTGTCGAAGCCGAACCTGCTCTACTACTTCCCCTCCAAGGAAGCGATCCACGCCGAGCTTCTGACGCTGCTGCTCGACGCCTGGCTCGATCCGCTGCGGGCACTCGACCCCGAGGGCGAGCCGGTCGCGGAGATCCTTGGCTATGTCCGCCGCAAGCTCGAACTCAGCCGCGACTACCCGCGCGAAAGCCGGCTCTTCGCGAACGAGATCCTGCAGGGCGCGCCGCGGATCATGGCCGCACTCGAAGGCGAACTGAAGGCGCTCGTCGACGAGAAGGCGACGGTGCTCGCAAACTGGGCAGCGGCGGGGCGGATCGCGGACATGCCGCCGCATCACCTGATCTTCTCGATCTGGGCGCTGACCCAGCATTACGCCGATTTCGACGTCCAGGTCCGCGCCGTGCTCGGCCCGGGACACGATCCCTATGCCGAGGCGCAGGGTTTTCTTGAAACGCTCTTCGCCAAGCTCCTCGCGCCCTGACCGCGCGGTCAGCCGGTGGGTTTCAGCGGATAGCGGTCGCCCTTCTCGTCGATCAGCAGCACCCGGCCGCCATTGCGGACATAGAGATCGCAGCGCGACCAGCCGTTCAGGAACTCGACGCAGACCGAGCCGTCATCCTCGATCCGGTAGCGTCCCTCGGCGCGGTCGCCGCCGTCGTAGACATAGGCGTAGCTCCCGTCGGCGCCGTATTCGGAGCGCCCGCCATCATAGAAGCGGATCTCGGTCCCGGCGACGAAGGCCGCGATCCCGTCCGGCGTGAAGACCTCATCGCCCGGTTTCATCGCCCAGCCCTCCGCACTGGCCGGCTGGGCGAGGCCGAAGGCGGCCAGGATCAACAGGGGTCTCACGACGATATCCTCTCCTCGCCGGCAGGGAGGCACCGGCGGGGAGAGGGGAACATGCGGGCGTGCCCGCTGTCAAAGCACCATCCGGTGAGCCCTATTCTGCGGCCTGCGCCATCGGGTTATTCGGATGCGTCGTCCAGTTGGCGTAGTCGCCCACCTTCTTGCCCGTCCTCGGATCGACCTCGCCCTTCGCCAGCGGCCGCATGGTGATGCAGTTCTCGACCGGGCAGACGTCGATGCAGAGATTGCAGGCGACGCATTCCTCGTCCTTGACCGAGAACACCCTGTCCTCGCCCATTGCGATGGCCTGGTGCGAGGTGTCCTCGCAGGCGGCATAGCAGCGTCCGCACTTGATGCAGAGGTCCTGGTCGATCTCGGCCTTGGTGACGTAGTTGAGGTTGAGATACTGCCAGTCGGTGACGTTCGGCACCGCGCGGCCGACGAGATCGGCGGTCGAGGTCATGCCCTTTCCGTCCATGTATTCCGAAAGCCCCGAGATCATCTCCTGCACGATCTTGAAGCCGTAGGTCATCGCCGCCGTGCAGACCTGCACGTTGCCGGCGCCGAGCGCCATGAACTCGGCCGCGTCGCGCCAGGTCGTGACCCCGCCAATGCCGGAGATCGGCAGGCCGCGGGTCTCCGCGTCGCGGGCGATCTCGGACACCATCGACAGAGCGATCGGCTTCACCGCCGGGCCGCAATAGCCGCCGTGGGCGCCCTTGCCGTCGATCGACGGCTCGGGGCTGAACAAGTCGAGATTGACCGAGGTGATCGAGTTGATCGTGTTGATCAGGCTCACCGCATCGGCACCACCGCGCTTCGCAGCCGCCGCGGGCTTCCTCACATCGGTGATGTTGGGGGTCAGCTTGACGATGCAGGGCATCCGGCTGTGCTGCTTCACCCAGCGCGTCACCATCTCGATATATTCCGGCACCTGCCCCACGGCCGAGCCCATGCCGCGCTCGCTCATCCCGTGCGGGCAGCCGAAATTGAGCTCCACCCCATCGGCGCCGGTATCCTCGACCGCCTTCAGGATCGACTTCCAACTTTCCTCGTCGCAGGGCACCATGAGCGAGATGACCAGCGCCCGGTCCGGGTAGTCGCGCTTGACCTGCTTGATCTCGCGCAGGTTCACCTCCAAGGGCCGGTCGGTGATCAGCTCGATGTTGTTGAGCCCCAGAAGCCGCCGGTCCGCGCCCCAGATCGCGCCGTAGCGCGGGCCGTTGACGTTGACGACGGGCGGGCCTTCGGACCCGAGGGTCTTCCAGACCACGCCGCCCCAGCCCGCCTCGAAGGCGCGGCGGACGTTGTATTCCTTGTCGGTCGGCGGGGCGGAGGCCAGCCAGAACGGGTTGGGGGATTTGATCCCGATGAAATTCGTCGTCAGATCAGCCATTGGTGCCTCCCTCAGCCCATCAGGCTCGCATGAATGTCCTCGGCCGCGTCGCGGCCCTCAGCGACGGCGGTGACGGTCAGGTCCTCGCCGCCCAAGGCGCAGTCGCCCGCCGCCCAGACGCCTTGGACCGAGGTCCGCCCCGCCCCGGTCACGGCGATCTTTCCGCCCTCGATCGCCAGCCCCTCGGGCGCGCCGTCGAGCGTCTGGCCAATCGCCTTCATCACCTGGTCGGCCCGAAGCCGGAACGTCTCGTCCTTGAGCTTCAGCCCGTCCGGACCGTCCTCGGTATAGGCGAACTCGACCTCGCGTGCGGCGCCGTTGTCGATCACGCGCACCGGGGCGGCATTGTGGAGGATGCGGACACCGACCGAGGTCGCGTGCTCCTGCTCGTGATCCGAGGCCGACATCTTCTCCGGCCCGCGCCGGTAGACGATGGTGACGTTCTCGGCGCCGAGGAGCTTCGACTGCACGGCGGCATCCACCGCCGTCATGCCGCCGCCGATCACCACCACGTCGCGGCCAATGGCGAGCTTCGCCTTTTCCGGCTCCTGCCGCAGCCCGGCGATGAAGTCGACGGCGGAAAGCACGTTTTCGAGCCCTTCGCCCTCGGCGCGGAGTGCGTTGACGCCGGCAAGGCCGATGGCGAGCACCACCGCGTCCTGGTCCGCCTTCAGCCCGTCGAGGGTCAGCCCCGCCCCGAGCGCCATGCCGTTCTGGACCGTGATCCCGCCGATCTTCAAGAGCCAGTCGACCTCGGCCTGCGCGAAACCGCCGGGGCTCTTGTAGCTGGCGATGCCGTATTCGTTGAGCCCGCCGGCCTTCGGGCGCGGGTCGTAGACCACGACGTCGTGGCCTTTCATCGCCAGCCGGTGCGCGGCGGCCAGTCCGGCCGGACCGGCGCCGACGACAGCCACGCGCTTGCCGGTCAAGGCCGCGCGGGCGAAGGGATGGCTGCCCGTCTCCATCAGCGTGTCGGTCGCGTAGCGCTGCAGCCGCCCGATCTCGACCGGCTTGCCCTCGGCCACCTCGCGCACGCAGACCTCCTCGCAAAGCGTCTCGGTCGGGCAGACGCGGGCGCACATGCCGCCGAGGATGTTCTGCGAAAAGATCGTCTTCGCCGCCGCCTCGGGCGTTCCGGTCGCGATCTGGCGGATGAACAAGGGAATGTCGATCGAGGTCGGACAGGCCGTCATGCAGGGCGCGTCGTGGCAGAAGTAGCAGCGGTCCGCCGCGACCCGCGCCTCGTGCGCGTCGTAGCGCGGCGCGATGTCGGAGAAGTTTCGGGCATAATCCTCTGCCCCGAGGCGCCCGGGCACGATGCCCGGCGTGAGCTGGCTGTTGGTCAAGGCGGCCTCCCTCCGTCCGTTCTTGAGGAAAAGGCTGCCACCGAATCATTTTTTTATCAACTGGTAAATTTTTGAAGTTTACAGCCGGAGCGATGGTGCCGGCACACCGTAACTCGCGGCTTTCCTCGGCCGGACCAAGCGCGTATAAGCGGCGGGAAACGGAAACCCCGCAAAGCAAGACGGGCATCCGCCAGGACCGATCGAGGACAGAAATGACCAAGAATCCCCATGAAAGTGACGTGGCCTTCATCGAGGCTCTGGCCGAGCTTCTGAACAAGAGCGGGCTCGCCGAGCTGAGCGTGAAGCGCGAATACGGCGACAATGACAGCCTGAACGTCAAGGTCACGAAGTACGCGCCCCAGATTGCGGCGCCCGCGGCCTTCGCGGCCCCTGCCCCGGCGCCCGTTGCCGCCGCCGCTCCTGCTCCGGCTGCTGCCGCCGCACCCGCATCCCAGCCCGCCGACCCGGCGAGCCATCCCGGCGCGGTCACCTCGCCGATGGTCGGCACCGTCTATCTCGCGGCAGAGCCCGGCGCGGATCCCTTCGTGACCGTGGGTGCCCAGGTCAAGGAAGGCCAGACCGTCCTGATCGTCGAGGCGATGAAGACGATGAACCACATCCCGGCACCGCGCGCCGGCACCGTCAAGCGCATACTTGTCGAGGATGGCAGCCCCGTCGAATACGGCGCGCCGCTGCTCATCATCGAGTGAGGCGCGCGATGTTCGAGAAAATCCTCGTCGCCAACCGGGGCGAGATCGCGCTCCGCGTGATCCGCGCCTGCCGCGAGATGGGCATCCGCTCGGTCGCGGTGCATTCTACCGCCGATGCCGACGCGATGCATGTCCGCATGGCCGACGAGTCGGTCTGCATCGGCCCTAACCCCTCGTCGCAGAGCTATCTCTCGATCGCCTCGGTCATCTCGGCCTGCGAGATCACCGGCGCCCAGGCGATCCATCCGGGCTACGGCTTCCTCTCCGAGAACGCCAATTTCGTCCAGGCGCTCGAAGACCACGGCATCACCTTCATCGGCCCGACCGCGGAGCATATCCGCATCATGGGCGACAAGATCACCGCCAAGGAAACCGCCAAGAACCTCGGTATCCCGGTCGTACCCGGTTCCGACGGCGGCGTGCCCGACACCGCGGCGGCCAAGAAGACCGCCAAGGAAATCGGCTATCCGGTCATCATCAAGGCCACCGCCGGCGGCGGCGGCCGCGGGATGAAGGTCGCCAGGGACGAGAGCGAGCTGGAGATCGCCTTCCGCACCGCGCGCTCCGAGGCGAAAGCCGCCTTCGGCAATGACGAAGTCTACATGGAGAAGTACCTCCAGAAGCCGCGCCATATCGAGATCCAGGTCTTCGGCGACGGCAAGGGCAACGCCGTCCATCTCGGCGAGCGCGACTGCTCGCTGCAGCGCCGCCACCAGAAGGTCTTCGAAGAGGCGCCCGGCCCGGTCATCACGCCCGAGCAGCGCGCCGAGATCGGCGGCATCTGCGCCAACGCGGTTGCCAAGATCAACTACATCGGCGCCGGCACGATCGAGTTCCTCTACGAGGACGGCGAGTTCTATTTCATCGAGATGAACACTCGGCTCCAGGTCGAGCACCCGGTGACCGAGGCGATCTTCGGCGTCGACCTAGTGCGCGAGCAGATCCGCGTGGCCGAGGGCTATCCGCTCTCGTTCACCCAGGACGATCTGGTGGTGAACGGCCATGCGATCGAGGTCCGGATCAATGCCGAGAGACTCCCGAACTTCTCGCCCTGCCCCGGCAAGATCACCCAGTACCATGCGCCGGGCGGCCTTGGCGTGCGGATGGACTCCGCGCTCTACGACGGCTATTCGATCCCGCCCTACTACGACAGCCTGATCGGCAAGCTCATCGTCCACGGCCGCGACCGGCCCGAGGCGCTGGCGCGGCTGAAGCGCGCCCTGAGCGAGCTGATCGTGGACGGAATCGACACCACGATCCCGCTGTTCCACGGGCTCCTGCAGGAAGACGACATCCTGACCGGGAACTACTCGATCCACTGGTTGGAAAAGTGGCTTGCACGGGAATTCGGCTGAGCCGGATCACGGACCGGGCCGGGCGATGCTGACGCCGGAGGGGATGCTTGCGGGCTATGCGCGGGGTATCTTCCCGATGGCGGAAGGCCGCGGCTCGGATGAGCTTCACTGGATCGACCCGCGCCTGCGCGGGGTGATGCCGCTCGACGGCTTCCGCATCTCGCGCTCGCTCGCCCGGAGGATCCGGAACGGGCGGTTCGAGATCGCCATCGACCGTACCTTCTCAGAGGTGGTCGCCCTGTGCGCGGCGCGGGAGGAAACTTGGATCAACGCCCCCCTCGCCGCGCTCTACGGCACGCTCCACGAGCGCGGCCACGCCCATTCGCTCGAGGTCCGGGAGGACGACACGCTCGTCGGCGGGGTCTTCGGCCTGACGCTTGGTGCTGCGTTCTTCGGCGAGAGCATGTTCTCGCTCCGGCGAGACGCCTCGAAGGTCGCGCTTGCCTATCTCGTGGACCGGCTCCGCTCGGGCGGCTTCTCGCTCTTCGACACCCAGTTCCTCACGCCGCATCTCGCCTCGCTCGGCGGGGTCGAGATTCCGCGAGCGGAATACCATGCGCGTCTGTCGAAGGCCGTACGCGGGCGGGCGGATTTCACCGCGCCGGAGATGCCCTCGCCTCAGCTGCTCTTGCAGCGCAGGAGCCAGACGTCGTAGCGCGGATCATCGAGCGCCGAGAGCGCCGGGCTCGACGCGATCATCCAGCCGTCGAACTCCACCGTTCCGGCCGCTCTGTCGGTGATGGTCAGATGCGCGTAGGCGTTCGCGCTCGGATCGGCTGCGGGATAGCGGCAATCGGTGAGCGAGACGATGAGCCGGCCGAAGGCCATCGATTCCCCCGCCGCGATCTCGATGTCCTCGGTCGCGCCCGAGACCTTGTCGAGCCCGCGCAGGATCGCGCCCGGCGCGCTCGCGACCTCCTGGGCAGCGGCCGCGCCGCCGCCGAGGGCGAGCGCCAAAAGCAGAAGCAGGCGGGCGGTCATGGCGCGGCGGGCTCCACCGTTTCGTCGCTGCCGCCGCCGACGAATTTCATCATCAGGGCGATCACGCTGACCGCACCTTGCGTGTCCTCGATCTCGCTGCCGGGCTCGAGATCCATCGGGCTGCCGCCCGGCAGGATCTCGAGGAAGGCGCCGCCAAGGAGCCCCTCGGAGGCGATCACCGCTGTGCTGTCATCGGGCACGACGACGCCGTTGCGGACCGTGAAGCGCGCATCGGCGAAGAAGGTTTCGGGGTTGAGCGCTAGTTCGGTGACCGAGCCGACCTTGACGCCCGCCATGCGGACATCGGTGCCGATGGTGATGCCCTCGACCGAGCGGAAGCTCGCGGTCAAGTCGTAGCTCTCGCCGGTGCGGGTGATGCCGTTGCCGTCGCCCGCATAGATCAGGAAACCCAGCGCGACCGCAAGGACGCCGGCACCGGCCAGAACCTCTGTCGTGCTTTCGGCCATCGCCCTATTCCGGGCTCCAGGCCTCGTAGTCACGCCGCTCGACCGGGGTCGCGCGGCGGATCGAGCCTGCGGGCGCATAGGCGAGCGCGGAGCCGGTCAGGTTCTCCTGATGCGGCTTTTCCCATTCCTTGTGCGTGAGCGCGACCTTGGTCGGCGGCTCGTCCCAGGTGAAATGGAGCCAGCCGTGCCAGTCGGCGCTGACGCGCGAGGCTTCGCATTCGCCGTTGTAGATCACCCAGCGGCGCTTGCCGTCGCGGGTCTGGTAGAAGGCATTGCCCTGCGCATCCTCGCCGACCTTCTGGCCGTTGCGCCAGGTGAAGAGCTGGGTGCCGAGCGTCTGGCTGTTCCACCAGGTCAAAAGGCGCAGCAGGAAATTCATGGACATCCTCCGGGCATTGCTGCCCCCTTATAGCGCAGGCGCGGGCGAGGTCCAGTGCCGACAGGCAACAGCGGCATATCGCCCCGAACCGGAACGAACAAAGCCCCTGAGGCTTAAACGCGGCTATACCGCCGCAAGCGCACCGCTTCGTGACAGGCCAACGCGGGGCCCGTGATGGACGCGCCCCACATGCGCCGGAAAAAAGCAACGCCGCGGCGGGTTGCCCGGCCGCGGCGCGAAATACGATAACGAACGGATCAGCCCGCCGTCGCGGCTTTCTCGCCCTTCGAGTCGGCGTGGATCAGCAGCGGCTTCGCGCCGGAATCGACGGCTTCCTCGTTGACCACCACCTCCGAGACCGAGGTCATGCCCGGCAGTTCGAACATGGTGTCGAGCAGGATGTCCTCCATGATCGAGCGGAGGCCCCGCGCGCCGGTCTTGCGCTTGATCGCGCGCTTGGCGATCGCGGTGAGCGCATCGGCGGTGAAGGTCAGCTTCACCCCTTCGAGATCGAAGAGCCGCTGGTACTGCTTGACGAGCGCGTTTTTCGGCTCGGTCAGGATCGTGACCAGCGCCGCCTCGTCGAGGTCGGTCAGCGTCGCGATCACCGGCAGGCGGCCGACGAATTCCGGGATCAGGCCGAACTTCAGCAGGTCTTCCGGTTCGAGCTCGGTGAAAAGCTCGCCCACGCCGCGCGCATCGGGATCCTTGACCTCGGCACCGAAGCCGATCGCCGAACCCTTGCCGCGCTGCGCGATGATCCGTTCGAGCCCGGCGAAGGCGCCGCCGCAGATGAAGAGGATGTTCGTCGTGTCCACCTGCAGGAATTCCTGCTGCGGATGCTTGCGCCCGCCCTGCGGCGGCACGGAAGCCACGGTGCCCTCCATGATCTTCAGGAGCGCCTGCTGCACGCCCTCGCCCGAGACGTCGCGGGTGATCGAGGGGTTGTCGGACTTGCGGGTGATCTTGTCGACCTCGTCGATATAGACGATGCCGCGCTGCGCCCGCTCAACGTTGTACTCCGAGGCCTGCAGGAGCTTCAGGATGATGTTCTCGACATCCTCGCCGACATAGCCCGCCTCGGTCAGCGTCGTCGCATCCGCCATCGTGAACGGCACGTCGAGGATGCGGGCCAGGGTCTGCGCCAGAAGCGTCTTGCCGCAGCCCGTCGGACCGATCAGCAGGATGTTCGACTTCGCCAGCTCGATATCGGCCGACTTCGAGGCGTGGTTGAGCCGCTTGTAGTGGTTGTGGACCGCGACCGAGAGCACGCGCTTGGCATGTTCCTGGCCGATCACGTAATCGTCCAGCACCTTGCAGATGTCGCGCGGCGTCGGCACGCCATTGGCGGACTTGAGCCCGGTGGACTTCGTCTCCTCACGGATGATGTCCATGCAGAGCTCGACGCATTCGTCGCAGATGAAGACCGTGGGGCCTGCGATCAGCTTGCGCACTTCGTGCTGCGACTTCCCGCAGAAGGAGCAGTAGAGCGTGTTCTTGCTGTCGCTGCCTGAATTCGTTGCCATCGTCATCCTCTGAGGCCAGTTCGCCTGTCGTCCATCATTTAATGGCGGCCCTTTCCGACAAGATTAGGGCAGCCCCCGGAACACCACAATGCAAAATTGCCCGCCGCCGCCCCGCGGTGGCGCGCAGACCACTTACTTGGATTCGCCCTCGCCCGGACGCGCGTCGAGGATCTCGTCGATCAGACCCCAGTCCTTCGCCTCTTCCGGCGACATGAAGTTGTCGCGTTCGAGTGCCGCCTCGACCTTTTCCAGCGGCTGATCCGTGTGCTTGACATAGATCTGGTTCAGCCGGTCCTTGAGCTTCTGGGTCTCCTGCGCGTGGATCATGATATCCGTCGCCTGCCCCTGGTAGCCGCCCGAGGGCTGGTGCACCATCACCCGGCTGTTCGGCAACGAGAACCGCATCCCCTTCTCGCCGGCGGTCAGCAGGAGCGACCCCATCGAGGCCGCCTGGCCGATCACCAGCGTCGAGACCTTCGGCCGGATGTACTGCATCGTGTCGTAGATCGAGAGACCCGAGGTCACCACGCCGCCGGGCGAGTTGATGTACATCGCGATTTCCTTCGAGGGATTCTCGGCCTCGAGGAACAGGAGCTGGGCGCAGATCAGCGTCGACATGCCGTCATGCACCGGCCCCGAAAGGAAGATGATCCGTTCCTTGAGGAGGCGCGAATAGATGTCATAAGCCCGTTCCCCGCGCGAGGTCTGCTCGACCACCATCGGCACGAGGGTGTTCATGTAGATGTCAAAGGGGTCTTTCATGCTCGTCCGCCTGTCGCTGTTCCCGGGGTGAATGCTTATGCACATAACCTTGCGCAAGTCTTAGAGGCGCGCACCGGGGGCTGCAAGGGCCGCAGGCGCACTTCTGGCACCTGCCCGCCCGCAAGATGCGCGCCCGAAAGCGCGGATCGGGCCGCGACTGCCTTGCCTCATTGGCCGGCGCGCGCCACCGCCGGGCCGCCGCCGCCCGATATTTCGAGGATGAGCTTGCGCCTGACCGCCGCCGCGAAAGCCTCGCCGCCGTCCGCGGTCACGACGAAGGCGCCCTGCCCGCCGATGATCCTGTCGGCGAACGCGGCCTCCAGATCGCCCGAGCCCGACCGGCCCGACGCGCAGATCCGGCACAGCACCGCGAGGCCGTTGATCGTGATCCCGGCCTCGAGCGCGGCGCGGCGGCCCTCGGCGATGGTCGGGCCGTTGAAGTTGCCCGCGGAATCGCCCGAGAAGTCGATGATCCGGCGCCAGCCCGCGATCTCGTTGCCCTCGATCAGGTCGCGCCCGAAGATCAGTGCCGCCCCGATCGCGTTGCGCCCCCGCGCGCGGCGCGGCGGCCCCGTCAACGCCGCCGCGAAGCGTTCCGCTGCGGCTTGACCGTCGATCACCGTCCAGGGCACGACCACGTCCTGGCTGTCGAACCGCCCCCATTCGACATAGGTGACGGCGATGCTGCCATAGGCCGTGCGGCGGATCGCCGCGACGACGGCGGGATCGGTGATCGCCCGTGCGTAGCCCTCGCGCTGGAACAGGATCTCGCCGTCGTCGATGGAACCCGAGCTGTCCGCCAGAAGCACCAGCTCCAGATCCACCTCGGTCTGCCCCAGGACCGGCGCGCCCCAGAGCGCGGCAAGACAGGCCAGCACACGCAGCATCGCATCGCCCTCCCAGCGCACTCGCCCGGAGACTAGCATGCTCGACGCCCCGGCCCCAACCCGGCCGCCGCTTCCGCGCGGCGCGGACGGCGCCTAACATGCACACCGATTGCGAGGATTCGTCATGCCCAAAGCCTCCCGCCTCTCACCCGGCCTCAAGCTGCGCCTCGTCGTCGAGGGCGGCGAGTGGCTCGGCCCCGGCAAGGCCGACCTCCTCGAGGGCATCGCCGAGACCGGCTCGATCTCGGCCGCCGGCAAGCGGATGCGGATGAGCTACAAGCGTGCCTGGAGCCTCGTCGAGGCGTTGAACGCGATGTTCCGCGAGCCGTTGGTGGCCGCGAGCCGCGGCGGCGCCGGCCACGGCGGCGCCGAACTGACCGACACCGGACGCCGGGTGCTCGCGCTCTACCGGCAGATGCAGGATAAGGGCGCCGCCGCGCTTGCCTCCGAGATCGATGAAATCCACCGACTGTCCGTTATGTCCGAAAAGAAATAACGCTTGCCACGCCGCGCGAAACCCCGTTACCTCCAATCAGACACAACGCAAGGAGTGCCGATGCGCCGCGCCGTCCTTCTGGCCCTACTCGCGCTGCCGGGCCCCGCGGCCGCGGAGAGCGCGCTCGTCGCCGTCGCGACCAATTTCCGTCCCGTGGCCGAAATCCTGGCCGAGGAGTTCACCGCCGAAACCGGCCACGAGATCCGCCTCGCCGCCGCGGCCACCGGCAAGCTCGCGGCCCAGGTCGCCTCCGGAGCGCCCTTCGACGTCTTTCTTTCGGCCGACGAGGCGACTGTCGACGAACTGATCGCCGAGGGTCAGGCCGATCCTGCGGACCGCTTCACCTACGCGATCGGCCAGCTCGTGCTCTGGACCGCCGACGGGCGCGCAGACCTTTCGGACCCGGCGGCATTTCTCGCGGCGCAGAGACATGTCGCGATCGCCAATCCAGACCTCGCGCCTTATGGCAAGGCCGCCCTGCAGGCAATTGACTCACTTGGTTTTTCGGACGCGGTAGAAGGCAAGATCGTGCAAGGCGAGAACATCGGCCAGACCTTCGCGATGGTCCGCAGCGGCGCCGCGGGGGCCGGCTTCGTCGCGGCCTCCGGGCTCCATGCCGATCCGACTCTGGCTGGCGGTTCCTGGCCGGTCCCGGAGAGCGCGCACGACCCGATCCGTCAGGACGCGGTGCTGCTCGTCCGTGGCAAGGGAAACGCCGCCGCCCTCGCCTTTCTCGACCACCTGCGCGGCACCAAGGCGCGCGCCGTGATCGAGGCGAACGGTTACGCCACGTTGCCATGAGCCCCGGCGACCTCGCCCCTCTGTGGCTCACGCTGCGCCTCGCCGCGCTGGTAACCGCGATCCTGATGCTGCTCGGCACCCCGCTCGCCTGGTGGCTCGCCCATACCCGTTCACGCCTCGCGCCTGTGGTCGAGGCGCTGACCGCGCTGCCGCTCGTGCTGCCGCCGACGGTGCTCGGCTTCTACCTGCTCCTCGCCTTCAACCCCTCGGCTCCGCTCGGCCAGTTCTGGCTTTCAGTCACTGGCAACACGCTCACCTTCTCCTTCGGTGGCCTCGTCATCGCCTCGCTCCTCTATTCGCTGCCCTTCACGGTCCAGCCGCTCCAGGCCGCCTTCACGACGCTCGGCCGCGCGCCGATGGAAGCGGCTGCGAGTCTCAGTGCGTCCCCGCTCGACGCCTTCCTCACCGTGGCCGCGCCGCTCTGCCTGCGCGGCTACCTGACCGCGGCCGTGCTCACCTTCGCCCATACGCTCGGCGAGTTCGGTGTCGTGCTGATGGTCGGCGGCAACATCCCGGGCGAGACCCGCGTCATCTCGATCGCGATCTACGAGGAGGTCGAGACCCTCGACTATGGGGCGGCGCATCTCCTCTCCGGCATCCTGCTCGCGCTGTCCTTCGCCATCCTGCTCGCGCTCTACTGGCTCAACGGCCGGCACCGGCAAAGGGCGCGGAGATGAGCGACCTGTATCTGAAGATCGACCTGCAACACCCGGAATTTCATCTTGAAATCGACCGCCGAATCCCCCTTTCCGGCCTCACCGCGATCTTCGGCCCGAGCGGCGCGGGCAAGAGCACGCTCCTGCGGATCATCGCCGGGTTCGAGCGCGGCGCGGGCCATGTCGCCTTCGGTGACGAGACCTGGGAGGACGGGCGCCGCTTCGTGCCGCCGCACCGGCGGCAGATCGCGACGGTGTTCCAGGAGCCGCGGCTCTTCGGCCATCTCGACGTCGAGGCCAACCTCGCCTATGCCGCCCGCCGCAACGGCCAGACGGTGGCGCAGCCCGCGCTGATCGACCGCTTCGACCTCGGCCCGCTCCTGCGGCGCCGGACCGAGGCGCTCTCGGGTGGCGAGGCGCAGCGCGTGGCGCTCGCCCGCGCGCTCCTGACCCGGCCGCGGCTGATCCTGATGGACGAACCGCTCGCGGCCCTCGACCACGCCCGGCGCGGCGAGATCCTGCCCCATATCGAATCCTTACGCGACGAGGCGCGGATCCCGATCCTCTATGTCAGCCACTCGCTCTCCGAGGTCGCCCGGCTCGCGACCCAGGTTCTGGCGCTCGACCGCGGCCGGGTCACCGGCCTCGGCCCGGCCGCCGAGATCCTTGCCGAGGCCGCCGTCCGGCCCGGTTTCGTCGGCACAGAACCCGGCAGCCTGATCGCGGCGCGTGTCACCGGCATGACCGAGGACGGGCTCTGCGAACTCGGTTTTTCCGGCGGCACGATCCTTACGCCCGAGGCAATGGGGTCCACCGGCGCGCCGGTTCGCCTCTTCATCCGCGCCCGCGACGTGATGCTTGCGCGGACCCGCCCCGAGGGCCTGAGCGCGCTCAACATCCTGCCCGCACGGGTCGAAGCGGTGACGCCCCTCGACGCGGCCGCCGCCGAGGTCGCGCTCGACTGCGGCGGCACGGCGCTGCGCGCCCGCATCACCCGCCGCTCGGTCGCGGCCCTCGACATCGCGCCCGGAACCGAATGCCATGCGATCCTGAAGACCGTGGCGCTGGCCCGCGACTAGTTGCGTTCCGCTGCCCTTCCGTTAGGCTCCGCCCCATGTCTCGCTCCGCGCTCATCGTCGCCCACGGCCAGCCCTCGGACCCCAACCCCGCCGAGGCCGACCTCGCCGCCGTTGCGAAGGCCGTGGCTCGCGAACTGCCCGGATGGAGGATCGGTTCGGCCACGCTCGCCGCGCCGGATGCCCTGAAGAACGCCCTGCAAGAACTCGACAAACCCGTCATATTTCCGTTCTTCATGGCCGACGGTTGGTTCATCCGCAGCCTGCTGCCGCGCCGCATTGCCGAGGCTGGCGCGGAGGGCCTGCAGATCCTTCCCCCCTTTGGGCTCCGGCGCGAAACCACCGATCTCGCGATCCGCATCGTCCGCGACGCCTGTGCCGTAGCTGGCTGGCCCGAAACCGACACGACGCTGATCCTGGCCGCGCACGGATCGGGCCGCAGCCGCGCTCCCGCCGAGGCCGCCCGCGCGATCGAGGCCGCCATCGCTGGCGCCCTGACGCTCGCCGGCATCCGCACCGGCTTCATCGAGGAGCCGCCGGGCCTCGCCGAAGCCGCGCTTGGGGCCGGCCCACGGTCGCTCTGCCTGCCGCTCTTCGTCGCGCGATGGGGCCATGTCGTGACCGACATCCCCGCGGAACTGGCGGAAGCCGGCTACACCGGCCGGCTCCTCGATCCGATCGGAACCCATCCCGACGTACCGGCACTGATCGCCGGCGCCCTGAGGGCGGCATGAACCACACAGCCGTCGATCTCCCCTGCCGTTCGGACACGGAAGGCCATTGTGCCCGCGCCCGTTTTGTGAAGGTTTTGTGACAGTTTTGTAACGGCCGCGACTCGCAGCCACGCCTCGGAGGACCGCCGCTTGCCCGAAACCTCGCCGATGCTGTTCGTCCTGCATGTCGCGGGCGCCGCCGCGCTTCTGATCTGGGCCGTCCGCCTCGTGCGCACCGGCGTCGAGCGCGGCTGGTCGGTCCAACTCCGGCGACTGCTGCGGCGCGGCTCGGAGAGCCGCTGGCTCGCCGCACTCTCCGGCACCGGGGCGGCGGTGGTGCTGCAAAGCTCGACCGCCGTCGCCATCCTCACCTCGAACTTCGTCGCCGCAGGCACGCTCGCGGCCGGGGCGGGTCTCGCGATCCTGCTCGGCGCCGATCTCGGCTCGGCGATCGTGGCGCAGATCCTGCTCACGCGCGCTGACTGGCTGGTGCCGGTCCTGCTCGTGGCCGGCGTGGGCATGTTCCTGAAGTCGTCGAGCCGCGATTTCCGCATGGCCGGGCGGGTGCTGATCGGCCTCGCCCTCATCTTCGTCTCGCTGACGATGATCCGCGACGCGACCGAGCCCCTGCGCGACAGCCCGGCGCTTGCGAGCGCGATGCGCTATCTCGGCGGCGATCCGGTCACCGCCTTCGCGATCGGCGCGCTCTTCGCCTGGGCGGTGCATTCCTCGGTCGCCGCGGTGCTCCTCTTCGTCACGCTGTCGGCGCAGGGCATCCTGCCGGTCACGGCCGGCGTCGCGATGGTGCTCGGCGCCAATCTCGGCGGCGCGGTCATCGCCTATGTGCTCACCCTCGGTTCCGAGATCGCGGCCCGGCGGGTCATCGTCGCCAATCTCGCGCTGCGCGGCGGCGGCGCGGCGGCCGCACTGATGGCGCTCTCGTCGCTCGCGCCCCCGCTCGACCTGCTCGGTGCGACGCCCGCGCGCCAGGTCATCAACCTGCACCTCGCCTTCAACCTCGTGCTGGCGCTTGTGGCGCTGCCGCTCACCGGACCGGTTCTCGCGCTTGTCGGGCGCTGGATCACGCCACCGCCGGAAGCGGCGGGCCTTGCGCGGATCAGCGCGCTCGATCCCGCCGCGCTCCCGCAACCGGACCGCGCGCTCGCCTGCGCGGCACGCGAGGTTCTGCAGATGGGCGAAGGCGTGGAGGCGATGCTCCGCACCGTCGCCGGCCTTTACGAGACTTGGGACGACAGCACCGCCGCCGCAATCGAGGCCAAGGAATCCGAAGTCGACAAGATCCACATCGCGACAAAGCTTTACCTCGCGAAGCTGCAGCGGTCGACCACCGACGAGGATGTCAGCCGGCGCGGCCTCGAACTGGCCGACATGGCAGTCAATCTGGAAAGCGCGGGCAACGTCATCGCCGACACGATGCTCGGCCTCGCCCGTCGCCTCGACCAGGGCGGGGCGAGCTTTTCCGACACCGGCTGGCAGGAGATCAAGGATTTCCACGACCGCGTGCTCGCCAATGCTCAGGCCGGACTCAACGTGCTGATGACGCTCAACCCCGATGCCGCGCGCGCGCTGGTCGAGGAAAAGGACCATGTCCGCGACATGGAGCAGCGTCTGCAGCGCTCGCATCTCGACCGGCTGAAGCAGGGCCTGACCGAGAGCATCGAGACCTCGAACATCCACCAGGAGACGCTCCGGGCGTTGAAACAGGTCAACTCCGCCTTCACCATGATCGCCTATCCGATCCTGTCGGAGACCGGCGATCTTCTGGCGAGCCGCCTGACCCGCCAAAGCGGCTGAAGTCAGGCCGCCACCGCCTTGAGATGGCGGGAGAAGTCTGGATCGGCCATCAGCGCCTTGCAGCGTGCGAAGCGGCCGTCGGCATAGGCACGGAAATCCTCGGCCGGGTTGCCGGCGGCAAGCTGGATGAGGCCCCAGAGCGTCCAGAGAAGGTCGCACATCGCCTTGTAGATCACCATTCGCCCCCGGTCGCGCGGCACGGGTTCGCCGCCGAAATAGGCCCGCAGCATCTCCTCGTCCTGACCGGCCCCGAACCCGCCCTCGACCGAGAGATCGCCGAGATCCCACATCGGATCGTTCATGCCGGAATATTCCCAGTCGACGATCCACATCCTGTCCCCGGTATCGAGGAAGTTCTCGCACAGCGGATCGCAGTGGCAGGGCGCGAGCGGCAGCGGCCTCGCGGCCAGCGCCTCGCGCACCGCGCCCGCCTCGGCGACGACGTCGTGATAGCCCTTCGGCAGGGCCACGTCCTTGGTCGCCAGCACGCCGAGGTAATCGTCGATCATCTGAAAGAGCTCGAAACGGAAGGGAAAGACGGCGCCCGAGCCATGCAGCTTCGCGAAGGCCGCGCCCGCGCGCGCCGCCGCGCCGGGACGGGCGCTGAACGCCTCGGGGCTCATCGTCACCGTGCCCGCGATGAACTCGGTCACCATGATCCCGGTGGCGGGATCGGCATGGATCACTGCCGGGCTCACCCCCGCCCGCGCCGCCTCGCGCGCCGCGACCGCCTCGTTCGCTCGGTCGATATATTCCTCGGTCCCCGCCCCCGGCAGCCGCAGGCAATGGCTTCCCACCCGGTAGACCCGGTTCGTCAGCCCGCCGAGCCGCTCGACCGGCCCACCGTCGCGGGCAAGCGCCGGGATCGCCGCGATCGCCGCCCTTAGCTCGTCATCCTCACGCATCGGCCCTCACTTCCCTTTCCCGCACAAAGGATTTCACATTCCCCACCCCGCGGCTATCATCCGCCCGACCTTCAGGGGAACCGATCCATGGGCGAGAGCAAGCATCAGGGCCATCTCGGCGCGGTCTACGGCGCGGCGAGCGCCGATGAGGTCGCGCGGCTCTACGACGGCTGGGCGGAGAGCTACGAGGCCGAGATGGCCGCCGCCGGCTATCGGCACCCGACGATCTGTCTCGCGCTTCTCGCCCGCCACCTGCCGCGCGGCGCCGCCCCCCTGCTCGATGCCGGCGCCGGCACCGGGCTCCTCGGCGACTGGCTCGGGATCCTCGGCTATCCCGAGGTCGAGGCGCTCGACCTTTCCGAAGGCATGCTCGCCATCGCCGCGCGCAAGGGCGTCTATACTAGGCTTCACCGCCTCGCCCTCGGCCGGACCCTGCCCTTCGCCGACGGCGCGTTCGCGGCCGTGGTCTCGGCCGGCGTCTTCACCTCGGGCCATGTCGGCGCCGAAGGCCTCGACGAACTGGTCCGCATCTGCCGACCCGGGGGCGTGATCGTGCTCACCGTCAAGACGACGCTCTGGCAGCAGGGCTTTGCCCGGCGCATCGCCGAACTGACCCCCGCCGTCACCCTCGCCGAGGAAACCGCGCCCTATGTCTCGATGCCGGGCGAGGCCGGCACCGTCCCGAGCCTCGCCATCGTCCTGCGCCGCGAACCCTGACCCCTTCATCTTGCCGAAAATATCCTCGCCGGAGGCAAGCAACACCCGCCTCATGCGCGCACTCTGAGATTGCCTGGATCATAGAACGGCGCGAGCCCGATCTCTGCCGCAAAGACCTCGTTCGCGACGACCAGCTCGTAGCGACCCGACATCAGGAAATCGTCGGTCACGCCCCCGGTATGGCGCACGTAGCCGTAGCCGACGCTCTTTCCGACCGTGTAGCCATGGCCCCCCGAGGTCAGATAGCCCACCGCCTCACCATCCCGGAGGATCGTCTCGCGCCCCACGAGCACCGCCGCCGGATCGTCGATCGTGAACCCCGCGAGCCGCTTCGCCGGCACCTGCCCCGCCAGCGCCTCCAGCGCCGCCCGGCCGATGAAATCGGTGTTCCGGTTCAGCTTCACCGCCCAGCCGAGCCCCGCCTCGAAGGGCGTGTCGGCCGGCGTGATATCGGCCGACCAGGCGCGGTATCCCTTTTCAAGCCGCAGGCTCTCGATCGCGCGGTAGCCCACCGGGCGAACCCCCTCGCCGGCACCCGCCGCCATCAGCGCGTCGTATACCGCGCCAGTCGCGTCGAGCGGCACATGCAGCTCCCAGCCAAGTTCGCCCACATAGGTGATGCGGAGCGCGCGGACCCTGGCCCCGGCCACCTCGATCTCACGCACATGGCCGAACGGGAAACCCTCGTTCGACACATCCGCGTCCGTGACCCGCGCCAGTACGTCGCGGGCCCTTGGCCCCATCAGCGACAGCACCCCCCAATCCTCGGTCACGTCGCGGACCGCGACATCGCCCTCCGGTAGGTGCTCGGCGATCCAGGCGAGGTCATGGGCCCGGAACCCGGTTCCGGTGACGATGTAGAACCGGTCCTCGGCAAGCCGTGCGACGGTGAGGTCGGCCTCGATCCCGCCGCGCGAGTTCAGAAGCTGCGTATAGGTCAGCCGCCCCGGCGCCTTCGCCACGTCGCCCGCGCAGACATGATTCAGCGCCCGCGCCGCGTCCGGGCCCGTCACCTCGTATTTCGCGAAGGAGGACTGGTCGAAGATTCCCACCGCCTCGCGCACATGGCGATGCTCGGCGCCGACATGGTGGAACCAGTTCTGCCGCCCCATCGCATAGAGATCGCGCGGCTCCACCCCCTCAGGTGCGAACCAGTTCGGCCGCTCCCATCCGAGCTTCGAGCCGAAGACCGCCCCGTGCCGCTTCAGCCGCTCATAAAGCGGCGAGACGATACGCGGCCGGCCCGAGGTATATTCCTCGTGCGGATAGGCGATGGTGTAGTGCTTGCCATACGCCTCGCAGGTCCGTGCCGAGACCCAGTCGCGGTCCCGGTGCAGCCCGGAGAAGCGGCGGACATCGACCGACCAGAGATCCAGGGGCGCCTCGCCCCGGATCACCCAGTCGGCGAGCACCCAGCCGGCACCGCCGCCCGAGGCGATGCCGAAGGCGTTGAAGCCCGCGCCGACGAACATGTTGGCGCATTCCGCCGCGCGCCCGAGAATAAAATTTCCATCCGGCGTAAAGCTTTCCGGCCCGTTGATCATCTGCTTGACGCCGACCTCGGACAGCGCCGGAACCCGTGCGATCGCCTGCACCAGATGTTGCTCGAAATGGTCGTAGTCATCCTCGAAGAGGTGGAACTGCCAGTCGTTCGGGATGTCGCCCGTGGACAGGGGCTGCGGGTTCGGCTCGTAGCCCCCCATGACCAGCCCGCCGACCTCCTCCTTGAAGTAGGTTCGCCGGTCGGGGTCGCGCAGGGTCGGCGCGTCGCCAGCAAGCCCCGGCACCTTCCCGGTGACGATGTACTGGTGGCGCACCGCCTGCAGCGGCACGTTGATCCCGGCCATCGCACCGACCTGCCGCGCCCATTGCCCGGCGCAGTTGACCACCGTCTCGCAAGCAATTGCGCCCTGGTCGGTCTCGACATGGGTGATCCGGTCGCCCGCCATCCGGAATCCCGTGACCCGCACCCCCTCGAAGATCCTCGCACCATGCATCCGCGCGCCCTTCGCGAGCGACTGGGTGATGTCGGAGGGCGAGGCCTGCCCGTCGGTCGGCAGCCAGCTTGCGCCCACGAGGTCGGAGACCTCCATCAGCGGCCACATCCGCTTCACCTCATCGGCGGGAATCAGATGCATCTCCATCCCGAAGGACCGCGCCGTGGTGGCGAGCCGCTTGTACTCGGTCCAGCGGTCCGCGTTGGTGGCAAGGCGCAGGCAGCCCGTCATCTTCCAGCCGGTCTCGAGCCCGGTCTCGGCCGCGAGCCCCTTGTAAAGCTCGACCGAGTACTTCAGCACCCGGGTGATCGCCGCCGAGGAGCGGAGCTGGCCAACCAGCCCCGCCGCATGCCAGGTGGAACCGGAAGTCAGCCGCCCCTGCTCCAGAAGCACAACCTCGGCGCGGTGATCGCGGGCGAGGTGATAGGCGGTCGAACAACCGATGATGCCGCCGCCGATGACGACGATCCGGGCGTGAGAGGGAAGTGTCATAGCGGCACCTTTCCGTGGCGGCCCTGATAGCGGTCGAGCGCGGCGTCGAGCCGGCCGAGATAGTCGCGCGCATGGGCGTCGTAATCGGCCCCCGGTGCGGCAAGGAAGATCTCCGACACCATCGCCCACATCGCCTCGCGCGCGAGCGAGGCGCATTGCATCGCGTCGAAAGCGCGGACCATCGCGGCCTCCGGCACCGCGCCGAAATAGGCACCCAGCAACGCCTCCGCCGCCTCGGCACCCATCCCGGCATTGGAGGCGACCCCGGCAAGGTCGAACATCGCCGTGCCGAAACCCGCATACTCGTAGTCGATGAGCCAGAGCCGCCCGTCCGCATCCTCGAGGAAATTCGCCGGCAGGAGATCGTGATGGCCGTAGACGATCGGCAGGGGCAACTGCGCCGCCTCCATCGCCGCCGCGACGCCGGTCAGACGCGGCAAGTCCAGCGCGAAGCGGCTCTTCCGCTCGGCGAGCACCCGCGCATAGTCGCGGATCACGTGGAACACCCAGAACATCGCTGCCGGGCCAGAGACTTCGAGCGGCATCTTCGCGTGGAACGCGCGCAGATACCGCCCCACCCGTTCCGGATCGGCGGCAACCTCCGCCTCGCCCCAGGTCCGCGCGTCGACGAAGGCCGAGACCATCACGCCGGGCCCTGCGAATTCCACCTCCGGCGCGAAGCCCGCCCGGTACGCCGCCCGCGTCGCCATCACCTCGTTGGCACGGCTCACGTGGTGGAAGGGGAAATCCTCGCCGAACCGCACGACATGGGAACCGGCCGCGTCCACCACCTTCCAGCTCTCGTTCGACAGCCCCCCGACCAGCGGCTCGGCAACGATCTCGCCCCGCCAGCAGGGCAGCGCCCGGATGCGATCAAGTGCCACCGCCCGCCCCTTCTTCATTGCCCCAAATACCCCCGCCGGAGGCTCCCGCGCCCGCCACACGCGCACCGCCCGCAACCCTCATGCCGCCCCCTCCCCGAGCCCGAGCCGTGTCCGGGCCGCGCGTGCTCCGGCATGGATCAGCCGGTCCGTTATGATGGCGATGAAGGCGACCGCGAGCCCGGCGACGAGCCCCCGCCCCGGATCGGCCTTGGTGAGCGCGATATAGACCTCTTGACCAAGGTCGCGGGTACCGACAAGCGCGGTGATCACCAGCATCGACAGCGCGAACATCACGGTCTGGTTCAGCCCCAGAAGGATCTCCGGCGCCGCGAGCTTCAGCTTGATACGCCAGAGGATCTGGCGCGGCGTGCAGCCCATTGCGCGCCCGGCCTCGAGAAGCCGCGGATCGACGCCCTGGAGCCCGAGCACCGTGTAGCGGATCGCCGGCGCCACCGAATAGGCCACGACCGCGATCATCGCGGTGAAGTCGCCCACGCGGAAGAGCATCACTGCCGGCATCAGATAGACGAAGGAAGGCAGCGTCTGGAGCGTGTCGATCACCGCCCGCACCACGGTCCAGAGCCGCTCGCGCTCGGCCGCGAGGATGCCGATGGGCACCCCGATCAGCATCGCGAACATCACCGAGATGCCGCAGAGATAGACGGTAATCATCGCCTTCTCCCACTGCCCCGTCGCGGCGATGAGACCGGCCAGGACCGCGACCAGCGCCGCAAGCCGCCAGCCGCCGAGCCGCCAGCCGGCATAGCCAAGAAGCCCCGCGACGCCGAGCCAGGGCAGGCCGAGCAGGAACCGCTTGAACGGCACCAGCAGGTTCAGCAGAATCGCATTCTTCACCGCCTCGATCGCGTCGAAGAAGTTGACGTTGATCCAGGCCACGACATCGGACCAGAAGCGCCCGGTGGAAAGCTCCGCCGCTTTCGGGTAGCTCTGCACCGCCGGCAGGACGAGCCCTACAAGCCCCGCGATCAGGATCGTCGCCAGCGCGCTTGCCAGATAGGGATGCCGCTCGACGATATTCCCCGTTGGGATTGCGCCCGCCTTGCTGACCGCGAAGGCCTGGCTCAGCCGGTCGAGCGCCACGGCGAGTGCCACGATGGCGAGCCCGGCCTCGAGCCCGGCGCCGAAATCGAGCCGCCGCAACGCTGCCAGCACGTCGAAGCCAAGCCCGCCCGCACCGATCATCGAGGCGATGATGACCATGTTCAAAGACAGCATGATCACCTGGTTCACGCCCACCATCAGCGCCGGCATCGAGGCCGGCACCATCACCCGCCAGAGCATCTGGCGCCGCGAGCAGCCGACCATGCGGCCGAGATCGGTCAGCTCCCCCGGCACCCGCGCGAGCGCCAGATGCGTGATCCTCGTCATCGGCGGCATCGCATAGATCAGCGTCGCCACCACCGCCGCCGTCGGACCGAAGCCGAAGAGAAAGAGGATCGGCACCAGATAGGCGAAGACCGGGATCGTCTGCATCAGGTCGAGGACGGGACGGATCGCCCGCTCGAAGGCCGGGCTCCGCCAGGCGAGGATGCCGAGCGCGCCACCTCCGAGGACGCCGAGCGGTACCGCGACGAGGATCGAGGCAAGCGTCACCATCGCACTTTGCCACTGCCCGAAGACCGCGATGAAGCCGAGGCAGGCGGCGGCCAGCGCCGCAAGCCGCCAGCCGCCCGCGCGAAGCCCGATCAGCGCGAAGACGACGATCACCGCGACCCACGAGAGGGGCGGCGTGATCTGAACCGCCGCCGAGCCCTCGCCCTTGAGGAACCCGGTCGAGAGAAGACTGAGCGCAATCCGGTAGGGAAAGTCGATCACGGCGGCGATGAAGCGGGTGAACTCGGCGAAGGTGAAGAGCCCGAATGTCGCCTCGTTCAGGAGCCATTTGGTGAAGCCGGTGATCCATCGCGCCGCCGGGACGGTCCAGCCGCGCGGATAGTCGAACGCCCACGGCACGAGCCCCGCCCCGAACTTCCACAAGAGAAGGAACGCCAGAAGCGCCACCGCCCAGCCGGACCAACGCGGCAGGACGGGACGGGCAGGCAGGGCGGCCGTCTCCATCTCAGCCCCCGAGCATAAGGTCGAGGATGTCGGCCCGGTGCAGATGGCCGAGCGTCGCGCCCTGCCCGTCCGTGACCCGGAGCCGCTCGGTCCCGTTGAGGAACAGCGGCGCCGCCTCGGCCACGGTCAGGGTCCCCGCCACCTCGGCGGTCGGCTCCTCGCCCTCGGCCGCGCGCATCGCGCTTGCCACCCGGACCACCTTCGCCTTCGGCACCGCGCCCGAGAACGCGCGCACATAATCGTCGGCCGGCGACAGCACGATCTCCTCCGGCGTGCCCTCCTGCACGATCGCCCCGTCCTTCATGATCGCGATCCGGTCCGCGAGCCGGATCGCCTCGTCGAAATCGTGGGTGATGAAGACGATGGTCTTCTGCAGCACCGATTGCAGGCGGATGAACTCGTCCTGCATCTCGCGCCGGATCAGGGGATCGAGGGCCGAGAACGGCTCGTCGAGGAACCACAGTTCCGGCTCCACGGCGAGCGAGCGGGCGATGCCTACGCGCTGCTGCTGGCCACCCGACAACTGGCGCGGAAAGGCGCCCTCGCGCCCGCCGAGACCGACGAGCTCGATCATCTGCCGCGCCCGCGCCTCGCGCTCGGCGCGGGGCGCGCCCTGCACGTCGAGCGGAAAGGCCACGTTGTCGAGCACCGAAAGATGCGGCAGCAGCGCGAAATGCTGAAACACCATGCCCATCTTGTGACGCCGGATCATCGTCATCTCGGCCTCGCTCGCGGCGAGAAGGTTCTGCCCATTGAACAGCACCTCCCCCGAGGTCGGCTCGACGAGCCGCGACATGAGCCGCACGAGCGTCGACTTGCCCGACCCCGACAGCCCCATGATGACGAAGATCTCGCCCGCCGCGACCGAGAGCGAGACGTCGCGCACCGCCGGCACGACGCCCGCCGCGATCAACCGCTCCGGCGCGGGATCGGGGCCGATGGAGGCCAGCACCTCGGCCCCGCGCGCGCCGAAGAGCTTCCACAGATGGCGGCAGACAAGCTTGGCGTCGCGGGTCTCGGGCGTCTTCTCGGTCATGTCCAATCCGCTCGAAGGATGGCCCCGCCCGCGCCGCAGTCTGGCGCGGGCGGAAAAGTCTGACACCTACTGGCCGATCCAGCCTTTCCAGCTCCCCTCGTTCTCTGCCATCCAGCCGGCCACGACCTCCGAGACGGACTTTCCGTTGAGGTCGACATCGGTGATCATCGCGCCCATCTCGTCGTTCTCGATCGTGAAGGCCTGGATCGCCGCGTAGGCGCCCGGCCACTTGTCCTTCACGCCGGCCCAGCCGACCTTCCAGATCTCGCCGAAGGGCTTGCCGCAATCATAGGCCATGTCGGGGTTCCCGCCCCAGGCCGGGTCGTTGTAGCACTCGGCCGTGTATTCCGGGAACTCGACCCATTCGCCCTCGTATTTCGCCGGGGCCCAGTGCGGCGCGTAGATCCAGAGCATGATCGGCGCCTGGCGCTGATAGGCGCTTTCCAGTTCGGCGAAGAGTGCGGCATCGGTGCCGGCATGGATCACCTCGAAGGGCAGGCCCAAGGCCTCGACGCGCTCATCATCGAACCCGCCCCAGGTCACCGGCCCGCCGAGATAGCGGCCCTTCGGTGCGGTCTCGGCGGTTGAGAAGGCCTCGGCGCAGGCGGCGTCCAGAAGCGCCTCCCAGTTCGGCAGGCCGGGGCATTTCTCCTTCATGTAGGTGGGATACCACCACTCCTCCTTGGCCTTCATGCCGGTGGGGCCGATATTCTCGACCTTGCCGGTCGCCGTCGCGGCATCCATCGCGTCGCGGCCCGTCGTCTCCCACATCTCCATCGCGACATGCAGATCGCCGGTCTCGAGCCCCGCGAACTGCGCGAGATAATCGGCCTGGACATATTCGACGTTGTAGCCGGCTTGTTTCAGGATCTCTCCCATCAGCTCGGTGGTGATGAGCTGGCCCGTCCAGTCATGCAGCGTCAGCTTGATCGGATCGGTCGATTCCTGCGCCATCGCCAGAGTCGCCAGTGCCGAGGCGGCCACCCCGCCGATCAGGCCGCGGACCAGAGCATTCGATCGTGTCTTGAACATCGTGAACTCCCTGTTCTGCCGGCCGTGCCGGAGGCCGGCCGGTCTCATGGAACGGTCGTTCGCGGGCGCCGTCGCAGCCGCCTGCCCCGTCCCCTTTCCCAAGTAGGCGGCGGATTGGCGATTCGATCAATCCGCTTTGTGGTTTTTTGTGTTTTTGACGCCCGCATCATGCCCGTTTCTTGCGCGCTTCCCCGGCCTCGCCTAGACTCTCGGCAGAACCGGAGCGCCGAAGATGCTGTCCAAACGCCACGCCGACATCCTGAAGATCCTCGAACACGAGGGCTCGGTGACGATCGCCGCCCTTGCCCGCCAGCTCGGCGTCTCGCTCGAAACCGTGCGGCGCGACGTGAAGCCCCTGACCGAGACCGGCGCGCTGGTGCGCGTCCACGGCGCGGTCGGGCTCGCCGGGCAGCTCGGCGAGGCGCCGTTCCAGAAGCGGATGCGCGAGAATGCCGAGGCCAAGAAGGCGATCGCCCGCACGCTCGCGGCGACGATCCGCGACGGGGAATCGGTGATGTTCGACACCGGCACCACGACGAGTTACGTCGCGCGCGAGCTGACCGGCCACCGGCGGCTGACGGTGGTGACCAACTCCTCCGACATCGCCCGCACGCTCGCCACCGTGAACGGCAACCGGGTCTACATGGCGGGCGGAGAGCTGCGCTCCGATTCCGGGGCGGCCTTCGGCAAGTCGGCGCTCGACTTCATCGCCAGTTTCACCGTGCACCACGCGGTGATCTCGGCCGGCGCGGTCGATGCCTCGGGCGTGATGGACTACGCGCTCGAGGAGGCGGAGTTCGCCCGGCTCGTGCTCTCGCGCGGAGAGCGTCGGGTCGTCGTGACCGACCACACGAAGTTCGGCCGCCGCGGCCTCATCTCGGTGGCGGGCTTCGCCGATATCGGCGAGATCGTCACCGACCGCGCACCGACCTCCGAGATCTCGTCCGCGCTGGAAGCGGCAGGCGCCACGCTGACCTTGGCACGCTAGGCGTTTCTCAAGCTGGAACGCGAACGGAAAAGCCCGGCACCGAGGCGCCGGGCTTTCTCTTGTCTGCGGTCTTCCGCTCTACTTGATGACCGTCTCCGGCCCCATGACCTGCGTCGGCAACCAGGTCGAGAGCACGGGAACGTAGGTCACGATGATCAGGAAGACGAAGAGCACCGCGAGGAAGGGCAGCGCCGCCTTCACCACCCGCATCATCGACATGCCGGCGACGCCCGAGGTGACGAAGAGGTTCAGACCGACCGGCGGCGTGATCATCCCGATCTCCATGTTCACGACCATGATGATGCCGAGATGGATCGGGTCGACGCCGAGTGAGATCGCGATCGGGAACACCAGCGGCGCGACGATCAGGATGAGGCCCGACGGCTCCATGAACTGGCCGCCGATCAGCAGGATCACGTTGACGATCACGAGGAACATGATCTTGCCGAAGCCGGCGTCGAGCATCGCCGTCGCGACCTGCTGCGGGATCTGCTCGTCGGTCAGCACATGCTTCAGGATCAGCGCGTTGGCGATGATGAACATGAGCGTCACGGTGAGCTTGCCGGCCTCGAAGAGCGTCGCCTTGGTGTCGCGGTGGAAGAAGGCGGTGACCAGCGAGATCGGCTTCTGGATCAGGCTCAGATTGCCGCCTTCGCGGGCCAGCGGCCCCATGTCGCGGTAGATGAAGGTCGCCACGATGAAGGCCCAGATCGAGGCCACGGCGGCGGCTTCCGTCGGCGTGAAGATCGCCGAGGTGATCCCGGGGATTCCGTAGAGACCGACCATGATGATCACGATCAGCATCAGGCCCCAGAACGCCTCGCCGAAGCTGTCGAAGACCTCGCCCCAGCCCTTCCACTCGCCCTTGGGCATCTTCTTCCAGATCGCCCAGATCAGGATCGTGACCATCAGCATGCCACCGGCGAGAAGCCCCGGGAACACGCCCGCAAGGAACATCCGGCCGACCGAGACGTCGGTCGCGGAGGCATAGACGACCATGACGATCGACGGCGGGATCAGGATGCCGAGCGTACCGGCGTTACAGATCACGCCCGCCGCGAAGTCCTTGGAATAGCCCACCTGGCGCATCGCCGCGATGACGATGGAGCCGATGGCAACCACGGTCGCGGGCGAAGAGCCCGAAAGTGCCGCGAAGAGCATGCAGGCGAAGACACCGGCGATCGCGAGGCCGCCCGGAAGATGGCCGACGCAGGCGATCGAGAAGCGGATGATCCGCTTGGCCACGCCGCCCGTCGACATGAACGAGGAGGCAAGGATGAAGAACGGGATCGCCAAGAGCGTCGAATGCCCCTCCATCGCGTTGTAGAGCGTCTGCGCGATCGAGGCGAGCGAGGTGTCGGAGAACCACAAGAGGAACAGCGTGGACGACAGGCCGAGCGAGATCGCGATCGGCACGCCGACCAGCATGAACCCGATGACCATGAAGAATAGCAGGACGACTTCCATGGCCTTATTCCTCGTAATTCATGTGGCGGACATCCTCGACGGCGTCCTCGGCTTCGTGGCTCACGATCAGGCTTTCACGGGTGCCCGTTACGATCCCCCAGGTCGCCTGGATCAGGCGGAAGAGAAGGAGCGCACAGCCGATCGGCAGCATCGCGTAGGGAATGAAGCGGGGCAGCTTCTCGTAGGTCTCGCCCTGATTGAACATCGGCTCGATGAAGCGGAGCCAGTCCGGCATCGGGATCTGTTCGGTCTCGTACCAGGCTTGGTCGCGGGTCTTGATGAAGCCCTCGGGGAACCAGCGCCCGCCGGTCTGCTCGAAGCCGCCGAACGGCGCCCAGTAGTCCCAGGCGCCCTTCATCAGGAGAAACGCATAGGCGATGCAGCAGGCGGCGGCGACCAGCGCCAGGATTCTCCGGCCGCGATGCGGCAGAAGGTTGATGATCGCGTCAACGCCGAGATGGGCGGTGACCTTGACGGCATAGGACATGCCGAAGAGCACCAGCCAGGCGAAGAGCGCCGTGGTCAGTTCCAACCCCCAGATCAGCGAGGAGTTGAAGACGTATCTCAGGATCACGTTGATGAAGGTGATCACCGTCATCAGGCCGAGAAGCACCGCGATCGCGGTCTCCTCGAATTCATGCACGACGCGGCCAAGCGCCGTTGCGGGTTCGTACTTGCCGCTCATCGTCTCCTCCCCCTTTGGAAATGGGCCCGGCCATCCCGAGCCGGGCCCTGTCGCCGCCGCTCGCGAGTGGTGGCTCAGCTGCCGGCGTTGAAGGCCAGCGCGGCGTCGATGTTCTCCTGGCCGATGCCGTCGACGAACTGGTCCCAGACGGGCTTCATCGCGTCGACCCAGGCCTGGCGCTGCGCGTCGTCGAGCTCGCGGATTACCCCGCCGTTGTCGAGGATCGCCTGGCGCGCCTCGGCATCGACCTGGGTGACGGCCGCGTTCCGCTCCATCGACACTTCGTGCAGGATCGTGGTGAGCTGGGTCCGCACGTCCTCGGGCAGGCTGTCCATCCAGTCGACCGAGGTGACGACGAGGTAGTCGAGCACGCCGTGGTTGGTCTCGGTGATGCCGTCCTGGACCTCGTAGAACTTCTGGCCATAGATGTTGGACCAGGTGTTCTCCTGACCGTCGACGACGCCGGTCTGGAGCGCGCCGTAGACCTCGGCGAAGGCCATCGGCTGGGGAGAGGCGCCAAGCGTCTCCATCTGCGCCACGATCACGTCCGAAGGCTGAACGCGGATCTTCAGGCCCTTCATGTCCTCCGGCATCACGACCGGCTTCTTGGCCGACATCTGCTTCAGGCCGTTGTGCCAGAACTCCATGCCGAGGAGCCCGCGGCGCACCATCGATTCCTTCATCGCCTGGCCCTGCTCGGAAGCCTGGAACGCATCGACCGCCTCGATGTTCTTGAACACGAAGGGAAGGTCGAAGATCTGGAACTGCTTGGTGAAGGCCTCGAATTTCGACAGTGACGGCGCGGCGAACTGGACGTCGCCCTGCAGCATCGCCTCGAGCACCTGGTCGTCATCGTAGAGCGTGGAGTTCGGGTAGACCTCGACACAGGCCTTGCCGTCCATCTCGGCGTTCACGCGGTCGGCGAACATCTGGGCGGCGATCCCCTTGGGGTGCTTGTCGGAGTTCGTCACATGGGCGAACTTCATCACGATCTCGCCCTCGTCGCAGCCCGCCGAGGCGAACGCGGCGCCGGCCGAAAGCGCGAGCGCGATCGCGGTCATGGTGGTGGTGATGGTCTTCATCGGTTTCCTCCCGTTTTGACAATCCAGTGCAGTCACGCCGCGAAAACGGCGCCCGCATACAGGGAAGCGGCGGAAAGCCGCACCCGCAACAGATTGTTTTTCGGGTGGTATTGAAGCCTTTTTATTGTTTTATATTCGTTACTTAGCAGACGACCTCAGATCTCGGCAAAACTACACCGGGCGGATCGTCACACAACCGTTACCGTCGACTGTGCGGAAATCCGCACATCAACTCCGGTAATCCTCGGGGCGAATCCCGTGGCGGGTGAGCTTGTCGTAGAAGGTCTTGCGCGGCAGCCTGAGCGCCGCCGCGGCCTCGGTCGCGTTGCCGCCGTGGCGCGTCAACGCCTCGATCAGGAGCGAACGTTCGACCCGCGCCATCTGCCCGGCGAGGCCGGTTTCGCCTTCGTCCTCGTGGCTCTCGCTCAGGCCCATCGCGAAACGCATCGCGGCGTTCATCAGCGCACGGGCGTTGCCGGTCCAGTCCTCGGCCATCAGGCCGGCGATGGTCTCGGGCGTGATCGCGGGCATCGGCAG
Organism: Albidovulum salinarum; assembly: GCF_025673475.1. Taxonomy (NCBI): domain Bacteria; kingdom Pseudomonadati; phylum Pseudomonadota; class Alphaproteobacteria; order Rhodobacterales; family Paracoccaceae; genus Albidovulum; species Albidovulum salinarum. The sequence goes on from NZ_JAOVQO010000002.1 coordinate 251,657, forward strand.
GTCGGACTGCTCGCAGGCCAACGCGACATAGTGGCGGAAGAGCACCGGGATGTCCTCGGGTCGCTCCTTCAGCGCCGGGATCCGCACCCGGATCACGTCGAGCTTGTAGAAGAGGTCGGGATTGAACCGCCCCGCTGCCGCCTCGCCCGCGAGGTCGCGGTAGGTTCCGGCGATGACGCGGGTGCCGGGATGGGCGTCGATGAGGTCGAGAAGCGCGAACTGCGCCGCAGGCGGCAGCACCGCGACCTCGTCGAGGAAGATCGAGCCGCCCTCGGCGCGCTCGAAGGCCACGGCAAGTGTATCCGGCGCGGCGGAGGCTGCCGAGATCTTCTGGAACGGGCGCATCGCGGCGGCGGAGAGCAGGTGGATCACCTCGGCCATCTTCGCGGTGCCCGCGCCCGGCGGCCCCGATATCAGCACCTCGGCCGAGGTCCGCGCCGCTGCCCGCGCCGCCTCGCGCATCTGCTCGGAGAGAGCGGAGGTTCCGACCAGCATCCGCGCCGCCGCATCGCCCTGCCGGATCTCGCGCTTCAACGCGCGGTTCTCAAGCACCAGTGCGCGGGTCTTCAGCGCCTTGCCGACCACGGCGAGGAAGTCCGAGGGGCTGCACGGCTTCTCGATGAAATCGAAGGCGCCGCCCGTCATGCCCTTGACCGCCATCGGCACATCGCCCTCCCCGGTCAGGAGGATCACCGGCAGGTCGGCGTCGACCTTGCGCGCATGGTCCAGCAGCGCGAAGCCGTCCTTGCCCGGCATGCGGATGTCGGAGACCACGATGCCCTGGAACTGCGTCGAGATATGGTCCTTGGCCTCGATGTAGCTTGACGCCAATATCGGTCTCAGCCCCGCCAGTTCCAGCGTCTGGCCCAAGGCCTCGCGCACCGCGCGGTCGTCGTCGACAAGTAGCACCCGGTCCGTCATGCCGCCTTGGTCCCCGGTTCGGCCGCGTCAAGCTCGACGACGAACTCCGCGCCGCCGGTGTCGCGGTTGCGCCCGGCGATCGTGCCGCCGAAGCTCTGGACGATGCCGTAGGAGATCGAGAGGCCGAGCCCCATTCCCTCGCTCGCGCCGACCTCCTTGGTCGAGTAGAACGGGTCGAAGATCCGATCCGGCTCGGCGATGCCCGGCCCGGTATCAGCGACGGCGAGCCGCACCCGCCCGGCGACAGGGGCGATGTTGATCGAGACGGTCCCGCCCGCCTCCATCGCGTCGGCGGCATTGGCGAGCAAGTTCATCACCACTTGCTGCAGCCGCACCTCGCCGCCGCGCACCCAGACGGCCGCCGCAGGCGGCTGCCAGTCCACGCCGACGCCGCTCGCCCTGAGCCGCGCCTCGCTGAGTTCCAGCGCATCCGCAACGACCTGGACGAGATCGACATCGCTCATCCCGTCATGCTCCTGCCGCGCGAAGGCGCGCAGGTTCTTGATGATCCGCCCCATCCGCCGGGCAAGGTCGTTGATGCGGCCAAGGTTCTCGGCCGCCTTCTCGGGCTGGGCGCGGTCGAGGAACAGCCCGGCATTCTCGGCGTAGGAGCGGATCGCCATCAGCGGCTGGTTGAGCTCGTGGCTGATCCCGGCCGACATCTGGCCGAGCGCCGAAAGCTTGCCCGCCTGCACCAGCTCCGCCTGGGCGCGGTGGAGCTGCTCGTTCGCCTCCGACAGCTCCCGCGTGCGTTCCTCGACACGGGTTTCGAGCCGAGCATTTGCCTCGGCTTCGGCCGCGAGCTGCACCGCGAGCGCGCGCCGCCTCTCCAGAAGCGCGTAGCCCCCCGCCCCGATCACCAGGCAGGCCGCCGCCGCCACCAGCGCCTGCAGAAGCGCTTGCCGTTCCGCCGGGGCGATGTCGACCAGAGCCTCGCCGGTCATCTCGATCACCGGCAGCGGCCGCGTCAGATGCAGCGCGCGGGCCGGCAGGTACGGGCCGCCGTCGAGATCCCAGACCTCGTGGCGGTCGATATGTCGAACCTTGCGGCGCAGAAGATCCGCCGGCACCTCGCCCTCGCCTTCGGGCATGAGGTCGAGCCGCACCAGCACCAGTTCGTCGCGGTTCGACACGAAGGCGATGCCGTCGCTGTCGGTGAAGAAGACGATCATCGGCTCGCCGCGCCAGATCACCTCGACCGCTTCGGTCTCGATCCGCACCACCAGCGCACCCGCGACCGGGCCATCCGGCGAGAAGACCGGCGCGGCATAGACGAAGAGCCGCCGCCCGGTTTCCTTTTCGATCTCATGATGAAATCCGAGCGCACCCTGCATGGCCCGGCGCACATAGGGCGCGGTGGAGCGGTTCGCGCCGCGTCCCGGCCCCGACGAGGCGATGATGCGGCCCGAGGCACCGACGAGCAGGAACTCGTCCGAGCGTGTCATGTCGGCGGTGCGCCGCAGAAGCGCGTCGACCGGTTCGGCCGGCGCGGATGGGTCGAGGGCGAAGCGCAGGATCTCTGGATGGTCCGCCATCAGCACGGTCATCTCGCGGTAGCGCTGGAGTTGACCAAGCAGCCGGTCGCCCGCGAGCGCCAGATCGGCGCGTCCGCGCTCCTCGAGCCGCGTCAGCGCGTCGTCGAGTGCCCGCCACCAGGTGCCGGCGATCACCGCCCCCGCAAGGCTCAGAAATACTGCGAGCGCCAGCGCGCGTCGGATCATGCCGTTCCTCCTCCGGTCTGGCAGTCTACCGAAGTGGCCACGGCAATTGCCAGCGCAATTCGTTTGCCATCAGGCCGGCCGGGCGGGCGTAAAACTCGACAGGGCTTACGCAACGGAAAGAAAACTTTTTTGGCTGACAAAAATTTTTTTACCAATACAGTAGTCCCCGCCCGACTCGGAGTCGACGACTTGCCCAAACCGCAACCGCAGACGACCACCAGCATCGGACCGCTCATCCGCGCCCGCCGCCGGCAGTTGTCGATCACGCTGCAGGAACTGGGGGAAAAGTCCGGCGTCTCGGTCGGCTATCTTAGCCAGCTCGAACGCGACAACGCCACGCCGACCCTCGGCACGCTGGCGCAGATCGCGCAGGCGCTCGGCGTCGGGCTCGACTACTTCATCGCCGCGCCGCGCCCGGCCGACGCGCTGACCGTCGCGGCGGACCGGCCGCGCTTCTCGATCGATGGCTCCTCCGTCGTCTATGAACGCATCGGCGCCGAGTTTCCCGGCAGCGAGCTGTCGTCCTTCATCCTGCATGTCCCGCCCGGCTACCGCTCTGAGACCGTGAGCCACGAGGGCGAGGAGATCGTCTTCGTGCTCGAAGGCAGCGTGGTGCAGGTGCTCGAGGGCGAGGAGTTCCGCATGACGGAGGGCGACAGCCTGCATTACCGCGGCAACCGCCCGCATGGCTGGTACAATGACAGCGGCAGGCCGGCGAAGATCCTCTGGACCGGCACGCTCGAGCTTTTCCGCGGCCCGACCCGTGCCGCGCCGGTCCTGCCCTCGCTCGCCTCGGGCATGCAGGAGGGCGAGGCATGACCGGCCGTCACCGCGACCGCAACCAACACCGAAATTCCCCGGCCATCGGCCTCGCCGACAACCGGACCGGGGATGAGCCCTGCCTATCCGCGCCGCGGAACGGCAGCAACGACTGAAAAAACGAACCTCAACCTGGGAGTAACAGATGAACCTGAAATACCAACTCGCAACCGGCCTCGTGCTTGCCGCCCTGATGGGCGGCGCGGCCTCGGCCAAGACGCTGGTCTATTGCTCGGAAGGCTCGCCCGAGGGCTTCGACGCGGCGCTCTACACCTCCGGCACCACTTTCGACGCCTCCGAACACACGATCTACGACAAGCTCGTGCTGTTCGAGACCGGCACCACCAACGTGATTCCCGGCCTCGCCGAGAGCTGGGAGACCTCCGAGGACGGGCTGGAATATACGTTCCACCTCCGTCAGGGCGTCAAGTTCCACGCGAATGACCAGTTCACCCCGACGCGCGACTTCAACGCCGATGACGTGATCTTCTCGTTCGAGCGTCAGGGCAAGGCCGACAACCCGTACAACCAGGTTTCCGGCGGCACCTGGGAATACTTCAACGGCATGTCGATGCCCGACCTGATCAAGGAAATCGTCAAGGTCGACGACTACACCGTGAAGTTCGTGCTGAACCGGCCCGAGGCGCCGATGGTGTCGAACCTCGCGATGGGCTTCGCCTCGATCATGTCGAAGGAATACGCCGACGCGATGCTCGAGGCCGGCACGCCCGAGATGCTGAACCAGGCGCCGATCGGCACCGGGCCGTTCAGCTTCGTCGCCTATCAGAAGGACGCGGTGATCCGCTACAAGGCGAACCCGGACTACTGGCGCGGCGCCTCGCCGATCGACGATCTCGTCTTCGCGATCACTCCGGACGCGAGCGTCCGCTACCAGAAGCTGAAGGCGGGCGAGTGCCATGTCATGCCATATCCGAACCCGGCTGACGTCGAGGCGATGAAGGCCGACCCGGACGTGCAGCTTCTGGAGCAGGAAGGGCTCAACGTCGGCTATCTCGCCTACAACACCAAGGTCGCGCCCTTCGACAACACCGCCGTGCGCAAGGCGCTCAACATGGCGATCGACAAGAAGGCGATCATCGACGTCGTCTTCCAGGGTGCCGGTCAGGCCGCGAAGAACCCGATCCCGCCGACGATCTGGTCCTATAACGACGCGGTCGAGGACGATCCCTATGATCCCGAAGCCGCCAAGGCCGCGCTGGCCGAAGCGGGCGTCTCGGACCTCTCGATGAAGATCTGGGCGATGCCGGTGCAACGCCCGTACAACCCGAACGCACGGCGCATGGCCGAGCTGATCCAGGCCGACATGGCCAAGATCGGCGTCACCGTCGAGATCGTGTCCTACGAATGGGGCGAGTATCTCGAGCGTTCGAAGGCCGAGGACCGCGACGGCGCGGTGCTGCTGGGCTGGACCGGCGACAACGGCGACCCGGACAACTTCCTCGCGGTGCTGCTCGGCTGTGACGCCGTCGGCGGCTCCAACCGCGCCCAGTGGTGCAACGAGGAGTTCAACGATCTCGTCCAGAAGGCCAAGGTGACGTCGAACCCGGAAGAGCGCACCAAGCTCTATGAAGAGGCGCAGGTCGTCTTCAAGCGCGAGGCGCCCTGGGCCACGATCGCCCATTCGGTGGTGTTCATGCCGGTGCGTCCGGAAGTGACCGGATACAAGGTCCATCCGCTCGGCGGCCACATCTTCTACGGCGTCGACCTGACGGAATGATGCAAAGGCGCGGGGCCGGATCCGGCCCCGCCCGCCTCTCGGGGGGGAGCACAACACATGACTGACCGTTACGCCGCGCATCGGGCGATTGCGCGCGATCTCGGTGCCGAGGCGGTGGCGCTGGTGCCGGGGCCGAATTTCGAGCGCCTCTACCGTGCGCCCTTCGGAACCAACGAGCGCCCCCTTGTCGTCGTGATCCCGGTCGAGGGCGCGCCCGCCGCAGTCGTTCCCAACCTCGAACTCAGCTCCTTCGCCAAGCTCGGCTTCGAGGGCGAGGTCTTCGACTGGCGCGACCAGACCGGCTACGCCGATGCCTTCGCCGCCCTCTCCCGCCACCTGCCGCTCCGCTCGATCGCGGTCGAGGGCCAGGTGATGCGGGTCTTCGTCCACCACGCGCTCACCACCGCTTCTCCGGGGATCGCGGTCCTTGACGCGGAGCGCGAGATCTCCGGCCTCCGGCTCAGGAAGACCGACGACGAGATCGCCGCGATGACCGAGGCGATCCGTATCTCCGAGGCAGCCCTTGGCGAGACCCTCGACCAGGTGAAGCCCGGCATGACCGAAGCCGCGGTCGAGCGCCTGCTTGTCGCCGCGCTCTTCGCCCACGGCGCGGACGACCAAGCGTTCGGCGCGCTCGTCGCGGCCTCCGACAACTCCGCCCATTCCCACGCCCATGCCCGCGCCGATTACGAGATCCGGCCCGGCGACGCGCTGCTTCTCGATTTCGGCGCAAAGAAAGGCGGCCTCTGCGCCGACATCACCCGCACCGTCTTCGTCGGCCACGCCACGGACGAGGCCCAGGCGGTCTACGACACGGTCCTGCGCGCCAACCTCGCGGGCTTCGCCGCAACCCGGCCCGGCGCCACGGCGCACGACGTGGACGACGCGGTGATCTCGGTCCTCGAAGCCTCGCCCTATGCCGACCGGATCCGCACCAAGACCGGCCACGGGCTTGGCCGCGACGTGCACGAGGCGCCCTACATCATGCGCGGCAACAGCCAGACACTGGAGCCCGGCATGGTCTTCACCAATGAACCCGGCCTCTACCGAACCGGCCCCGGCGGTTTCGGCGTCAGGATCGAGGACGACGTCCTCGTCACCGAGAGCGAAAGCCGCTCGCTCACCACATTCCCCAAAGAACTGAAGGTCGTCGGCTGATGCTCAGATATCTCCTCTCGCGCCTCCTGACGTTCCTGCCGACATTCTTCGGCGTGACGATCATCTCGTTTTCGTTCATCCGGCTCCTGCCGGGCGACCCGATCATCGTCATGGCCGGCGAACGCGGCGTCAGCGCGGAACGCTATGAAGAACTCGTCCAGCAGTTCGGCTTCGACCAGCCGCTCTGGCGGCAATACATCGACTATCTCGGCGGCGTCATCCAGGGCGACCTCGGCCAGAGCTTCGTGACCAAGAAGCCGGTCTGGGACGAGTTCTTCGCGCTCTTCCCGGCGACCCTGGAACTGTCGGTCTGCGCGATGATCTTCGCGGTGGCCCTCGGCCTTCCGGCCGGCGTCATCGCGGCGGTGAACCGCGGCAAGCTCTTCGACCGGACGCTGATGTCGACGGCCCTCGTCGGCTACTCGATGCCGATCTTCTGGTGGGCACTGCTCCTCATCATCGTCTTTTCCGGCATGCTCGGGCTCACGCCGGTCTCGGGCCGGATCAGCCTGCTCTACTATTTCGACAACACCACCGGCTTCATGCTGATCGACTCGCTCCGCTCGGGCCAGTCCGGCGCCTTCGCCTCGGCCGTCCACCACCTGGTCCTGCCGACGATCGTCCTCGGCACCATCCCCCTGGCGGTCATCGCCCGCCAGACCCGCTCGGCGATGCTGGAGGTCCTCTCCGAAGACTATATCCGCACCGCCCGCGCCAAGGGTCTCGCGCCGTTCCGGGTGAACGGGGTCCATGCGCTCCGAAACGCGCTCATCCCGGTCGTGACCGTGATCGGGCTTTCGGTCGGCACGCTACTCGCCGGCGCGATCCTCACCGAGACGATCTTCTCCTGGCCCGGCATCGGCAAGTGGATGGTCGATTCGATCTTCCGCCGCGACTACCCGGTCGTGCAGGGCGGGCTCCTTCTGATCGCCGTCATGGTGATGATCGTGAACCTGACCGTGGACCTGCTCTACGGCTTCATCAACCCCAAGATCCGGAAGCGCTGAGATGGCCGAGACAACCATGACCGCCGCCGCGACCGCCGCCGCCCGCCCCGGCCGGCTGAAGGAATTCTGGTTCTATTTCCGCGAGAACAGGGGCGCCGTGATCGGGCTCTGGTTCTTCGCGGCCTTCATCCTCGTCGCGATCTTTGCACCGCTGATCGCGCCGCACGATCCGACCCAGCAGTTCCGCGACGCGCTGCTGAAGCCGCCCTTCTGGGAGGAAGGCGGCAGCCTCACCTACCCCTTAGGCACCGACGCGGTGGGCCGCGACATGCTCTCGCGGCTCGTGCACGGGTCGCGCTACTCCTTCTACGTCGGCATCATCGTCGTCACCTTCGCGGCCTCGGGCGGCATCGTCATCGGCCTCATCGCCGGCTTCGCGCCGAAATGGATCGACACGATCATCATGCGGGTGATGGACATCGTCCTCGCCTTCCCCTCGCTTCTCCTTGCCCTGGTGCTGGTGGCGATCCTCGGCCCGTCGCTGACGAACGCGATGATCGCCATCGCCATCACCTACCAGCCGCATTACGTCCGCCTGACCCGCGCGAGCGTGCTGTCTGAACGGTCGAAGGACTACGTCACCGCCGCCCGCGTCGTCGGCGCCAGCAAGTCCCGGCTGATGTTCACGACGGTGCTGCCGAACTGCCTCTCACCGATCATCGTTCAGGCGGCGCTCTCGTTCTCGACCGCGATCCTCGACGCGGCCGCGCTTGGCTTTCTCGGCATGGGCGCCCAGCCCCCCACCCCGGAATGGGGCACGATGCTCGCCGAGGCGCGCGAGTTCATCCTGCGCGCCTGGTGGGTCGTGACCTGGCCCGGCCTCGCGATCCTGATCACCGTCCTTGCCATCAACCTGATGGGCGACGGATTGCGCGACGCGCTCGACCCGAAACTGAAGCGGAGCTGACGCGATGCCCCTCCTCGATATCCGCAACCTCTCGGTCGATTTCGCCACCGCCTCGGGCCAGTTCCGCGCCGTGGACGGCGTCGACGTCAGCGTCGATACCGGCGAGATCCTCGCCATCGTCGGCGAATCCGGCTCCGGCAAGTCGGTCTCGATGCTCGCGATGATGGGGCTCCTGCCCTGGACCGCCACCGTGACCGCTGACGTGATGAGCTTCAACGGCCAGGACCTGCGCGGCCTCTCGCCCCGCCAGCGCCGCGACATCGTTGGCAAGGACATGGCGATGATCTTCCAGGAGCCGATGTCCTCGCTCAATCCCTGCTTCACCGCAGGCTTCCAGATCAAGGAGGCGCTCAGGCTCCATCTCGGCCTCGACAAGAAGGAGCGCCACGACCGCGCGGTCGAGCTTTTCGAGATGGTCGGCATCCCCGCCCCCGAGGACCGGCTCAAGGCCTTCCCGCACCAGCTTTCGGGCGGCATGAACCAGCGGGTGATGATCGCGATGGCGATCGCCTGCAACCCGAAGCTCCTGATCGCCGACGAGCCGACGACCGCCCTCGACGTGACCATCCAGGCGCAGATCCTCGACCTCCTGACGGGCCTGCAAAAGGATACCGGAATGGCGCTCATTCTCATCACCCACGACATGGGGGTTGTGGCGGAAACCGCCGAGCGGGTGCAGGTCCAGTATGCCGGCCAGAAGGTCGAGGAACAGCCCGTCGCCGATCTCTTCGAGACGCCGCACCATCCCTATACGGCGGCGCTCCTCGCGGCCTTGCCCGAACGTGCGACCTCGCGACACCTGCCGACGATCCCCGGCGTGGTGCCGGGCCAGTTCGACCGGCCGAAGGGCTGCCTCTTCTCGCCGCGCTGCAAATACGCCGACGACCGCTGCCGCGAGCAGCCGCCCGCGCCGGCAGGCACCGAGCTTGGCGTCGCCCGCTGCCACTATCCTCTGAGCGCGAAAGCGGAGGCCGAAGCATGAGCACCCCCGTCGTCACCGCCGAGAACCTCACCCGCCACTACGACGTGAAGGGAGGCTTCTTTTCCAAGGGCGGCACGGTGCGCGCCGTGTCCGAGACGAGCTTCACGCTCGAGCCCGGCAAGACCCTCGCCGTCGTCGGCGAGTCGGGCTGCGGCAAGTCCACCCTCGCGAGGCTGATCACGATGATCGAGGAACCGACCTCGGGCACCTTCTCGATCGGCGGCAAGCCGGTGACGCCCGAGACCTGGGCCGACCACCGAACCGATGTGCAGATCGTCTTCCAGGACCCCTACGGCTCGCTGAACCCGCGCCAGAGGATCGGCTCGATCCTCGAGGAGCCCCTGAAGATCAACCGCCCCGACCTCTCCGCCGCCGACCGCGAGGCCAAGGCGCGCGAGATGCTGAAACTCGTTGGCCTGCGCCCTGAACATTTCGACCGCTACCCGCACATGTTCTCGGGCGGCCAGCGCCAGCGCATCGCGGTCGCCCGCGCGCTGATGCTGGAGCCGAAGGTGCTGGTCCTCGACGAGCCGGTCTCGGCGCTCGACCTCTCGATCCAGAGCCAGATCCTGAACCTTCTGGTCGATCTCCAGGACCGGCTCGGCCTCGCCTATCTCTTCATCAGCCACGACCTCTCGGTGGTGAAGCACATGGCCGACGACATCATCGTGATGTATCTCGGCCGCCCGGTCGAGATCGGACCCAAGGCCGAAATCTTCGCGCATCCGAAGCATCCCTACACGAAGGCGCTGCTCTCGGCGACGCCGATGGCCGATCCGAAGGCGAAGAAGACGCGGATCAAGCTCGAGGGCGAACTGCCCTCGCCCCTCAACGTGCCGGCGGGCTGCGCCTTCGCGCCGCGCTGCTGGAAGGTGAAGGACAAATGCCGCGCCGAACGGCCCGCGCTCGACGCGGCGCGGCACCGCGCGGCCTGCTTCTATCCCGAGGGCTGATCCGGGCGTCGGGGCGGCTCCCATCCCGCCCCGACCTGGCCTGAATCCGTTTGCCTGCTAACGGATCTTGTGGGACGATCTCCCGGCCTCAGGCAAGGAGACGCCGCCATGTCCGATCCCGCCCCCGCCGCCACCAGGACGAAACTCGTCATCCGCAACATCGGCCAGATCCTCTCCGGCCGGATCGAGGAGCCCCTGATCGACGGCGACTGCGTGGTCTGCAATGGCGACCGCATCACGGCGGTGGGCTACGAGAAGGACCTCGACACCGACCGCGCGACGACGGTGGTGGACGCCAAGGGCGTGACCCTCTGCCCCGGCCTCATCGATAGCCATGTCCACCCGGTGATCGGCGACTACACGCCGCGCCAGCAGCAGCTGAACTGGATCGATAGCTGCCTGCACGGCGGCGTCACCACGATGATCTCGGCGGGCGAGGTCCATGCGCCCGGACGCCCGAAGGACATCGTCGGCCTCAAGGCGATGGCGATCGCCTCGCAGCGCTGGTACGAGAACTTCCGCCCCTCCGGCGTCAAGGTCCATTCCGGCGCCCCGGTGCTGGAGGAAGGCATGGTCGAGAGCGACTTCAAGGACCTCGCCGATGCCGGCGTGAAACTTCTGGGCGAGGTCGGGCTCGGCTCCGTCAAGGCCGGGGAGACCGCCGCCCAGATGGTCAAATGGGCGCGAAAGTACGGCATACAGTCGACAATCCATACCGGCGGCCCCTCGATCCCCGGCTCCGGCCTCATCGACAAGGACGTGGTGCTCGCGGCCGATGCCGACATCATCGGCCATATCAACGGCGGCCACACCGCGCTCCCCGACGAACAGATCACCTGCCTTTGCGAAAGCTGCCTGCGCGGCATCGAGATCGTCCACAACGGCAACGAGCGCGCCGGACTCCTCGCGATGCGCACCGCCTTCGAGCTTGGCCAGCCCGACCGCGTGATCCTCGGCACCGACGCGCCCGCCGGCTCCGGCGTCCAGCCCTTAGGCATCCTGAGGATGATCGCGATGCTGTCGTCGCTCGGCGACGTGCCGCCCGAGATCGCCTTCTGCTTCGCCACCGGCAACACCGCGCGGATGCGCGACCTCGACTGCGGCATCATCGAACCGGGCCGCGCCGCCGATTTCGTCCTCATCGACATGGCCCAGCACGCGCCGGGCGGCTCGATGCTCGCCTCGGTCCACCAGGGCAACCTGCCCGGCGTCGGCATGACCGTGATCGACGGCGTGGTCCGCACCGCCCGCAGCCGCAACACGCCGCCCGCCACCCGGCTGCCGGAAATCGTCGAAAGCTGATCCCACCACTTTCTGTCCGGAAATACTCCCGCCGGAAGCAACCCGAGTGTCCGCGGCGCAAGCCGCGGATGCGAGATCCATCTTGCGCCCGGAACGGGCGCTCGATCTGATAACCTACCGCCCCCGCTTCACCGAGACCCGCCGCTCGATCTCGCCGGCGATTTCCTCGACCCGCCGCACCTGGCCCACATGCCCCCCGAGGGCCGCATAATCCGCAAGCCGCATCGTGAACTCGATCGGAGCCACCAGCGCCGGCGTCGGCACATAGCCGAAGGCGTTCGACGGCATCTCCGTCACGTCGGCCATGAAGGTGATGCCGCCGCCCGGCCAGACGTAACACTCCGCCCCGCCGCAGGTCACCCGCGTCACCGCCTCGCGCACCGAGCGCGTGAGCCGCACCGGGTTCTCCGTCACCCCGGCCCGGAGCGATCCGCCCGCCCCGCCCATGAAGAGGACCGAGGTCACCGAGGGCTCGCAATTCTCCGCGATCCGCTCGACCGAGGTCCGCAGCGCCTCCGGCAGGTCGGCGCGGACCGGCTTCAGGTCCTCGTCGAGCACATAGTAACCCCACTGCTCCCCGGTCGTCGAAACCATCAGGAGCGTCAGCCCCGGCCGCGCCGGTTCGCGCCAGGGCCCGAGGATCGTCAGCGGATCCTCGATATCCGTCCCGCCCCAGCCGGTTCCGGGCTCGGCGACGCGGAAGTAGCGGCCCGGCGTCGACTTGTGGCCGAGGATCTTGATGCCGGTCGGCTCGACGCCGAGGAGCTTGCCCGCCTGATGCTCCGAGAGAACCCCGGTGATGTGATCGTCCACGACCACAACCTCGTCGACGAGTCCGTGCCACTGCCTGGCAAACATCCCGATTGTCGCCGAGCCGCACCCGACCCGCATCAGATGCTCCTCGACCCCGTTCACCACCGGCGGCCTGCCGGCCTGCAGCACCACCCCGGCCCCGCCGTCGATCGTCACCTCGACCGGCTCGCGGTTGCAGAGCCTGAGAAGCGCGTCGCAGGTGACGCGGCCCTCCTTCTTGCCGCCGCCGGTCAGATGATGCACCCCGCCAAGCGACAGCATTTGCGAGCCATATTCAGCCGTCATCACATGGCCAATGGGCTCGCCGTCCACCCGCACCGCCGCCGCCTCTGGCCCGAGAAACCGGTCGGTGTCGATCTTCACCTTGGCCCCGCAGTAGGAGAAGATCCCCTCGGTGACGACCGTGACCATGTCCACGCCATCATGCTCCTGCGCGACGATGAACGGGGCCGGCTTGTAATCGGGATAGGTCGTGCCAGCGCCGATCGCGGTGATGAACGGCCGCTCCGTCCTGAGGATGTCGCCGTCCCACTCGCCCGCTTCGAGTTCGAGGAACGGCACCACCTGCCCGTCGCCCTCCTTGGCCGCCTGCAGCACGGTGAAGGGATCAAGCCGCGCCAGTTCCCCGCCTTGATTGGCATAGCGATCACAGGCCCCGGCTCGGCCGTCGGTGATGTAGCACATGACCGGACAGGCGTCGCAGCGGATCTTGTCTTTCACCCGGGATTCAACGCGTTGCTTGACCATCTTAACCTTCCTTCGCGGCCCGGATCGCCGCCAGAACCCGGTCCGGCGTCGCCGGCAGCCGCGTCACCCGCGCGCCCGTCGCGTGCCGGATCGCCGAGAGGATCGCCGGCGCGGTCGGGATGAGCACATGCTCGCCCAACCCCTTCGCCCCGTAAGGCCCATGCGGATCGGCGACCTCGATGATGTGGCTGGTGATCGGCGGCACGTCCCCTATCGTAGGGATCAGGTAGTCGTGCAGGTTGTCGGTGCGACCGGGAATGTATTCCTCCATCAGCGCGAGGCCGATGCCCTGCGCCACGCCGCCGTGGATCTGCCCTTCGACAAGCACCGGGTTGATCGCCCGGCCGACGTCATGCGCGGCATGGATATGGTCGAGCGTAACCGTCCCGAGCCCGGTATCGACCGTCAGTTCCACCATCTGCGCGGTATAGCCATAGACGGCGTAGGGCACGCCCTGCCCGTTCTCGTCGAGCGGCGCGGTCGGCGGATCGTAGGTCTCCGCTGCCTCAACGACATATCCGTCCCCGTCTGGCAGCACGGCGCGATGGACCCGGCCATCGGGCGCGGTCACCTTGATCTCGCCCGGCGCGATCTCGATCCGGCCCTCTGCCGCGTTGGTCAGCCGAAGGATTTCCGCCCTCAGCGCAAGTCCGGTCAGCCGCGCCGCGTTGCCGGAGACATAGGTCTGCCGCGAGGCCGAGGTCTTGCCCGCGTCCGGCGTCACGCCGGTATCGGGACCGACGATCTCGACCCGGCCGACCTCCACGCCAAGCGCCTCGGCGAAGATCTGGGCGACGACGGTATTGGCGCCCTGTCCAATATCCATCGCTCCCTGGTGCAGCACCACGCGGCCGTCCGAGGTGATCCCGGCCCGGATCGTCGAGGGGTTGGGCAGCGAGGTGTTCCCGCAGCCATACCAGCCGCAGGCAACCCCGACACCCTTACGAAGAACGCCGCCTTTCTCATTGAATGATTGCACTTTTTCAATGGCAACCCACCATGCCTGGCGCAGCGCAGCAAGGCAGGGCCGGATCCCGACCGCGCCGTCGAAGACCTGCCCTGTCGCTGTCGGAACGCCGTTGTCGAGCGCATTCAGATAGCGAAACTCCAGCCGGTCCATGCCGAGCTTCAGCGCAAGGTCGTCGAAGACCGCCTCCTGCGCGATCGCCGCCTGCGGGACGCCGAAGCCTCGAAAGGCGCCGGCCGGCACGCAGGTCGTGTTAACCGCCTCGGTGCGCGAGCGGATGTCGGCATGGGCATAGGGCCCGCCGGCATGGACCGGCACCCGGCTCGCCACGGTCGGCCCCCAAGAGGCATAGGCACCGGTGTTGAACGTGCCCTCAAAGATAAAGCCCGACAATCGGCCGTCCGGTGCCGCCCCTGCCCTGACCCGCATCGAGGCCGGATGCCGTTTCGTCGTTGAACCCATTGATTCCGAACGCGTATAGGCGATCCGCACCGAACGCCCCAGCCGCATCGCCGCGAGCGCCACATGCGGCTGGAACGACAGGTCGAGCTTCGAGCCGAAGCCACCGCCGACCGCCGACGGCACCACCCGGACCGCCTCGACCGGCAGCCCGAGGATCGCGGCCAGCGAGTCCCGGTTCATATGCGGCGCCTGGGTGCCGCCATGGACCACGACGCCACCGTCGACCCAGTCCGCGTAACCGGCCTCCGGCTCGATATAGGCATGTTCGATGAACCGGGTCTCGAACACCCCCTCGGCGGTGACCGCGGCCCGCGCGAGCGCCGCCTCGGCATCGCCCCGCTGCACGAGGCCGCGGCACATGACGTTAGCCTTGCGGCCCGGATGCAGCTCCGCCGCGGTTTTCGCCGCCCCCGGCTCGCGGGATGCGGGTTTCTCATCCCAACTCACGGGAAACGTGGACATATCCAGAGCTGACATCACCTCGAGCGGACCGACCACCGCCGCCACAGCCTCGCCCCGGAACCGGGCGACGGATTCGGCATAGACCGGCTGGTCGATGAAGCCGGGAATGACGCCAAAGCGGTTCTCTCCCGGCACGTCCTGCGCGGTCAGGACGAGGGCGAGCCCGGACGCCTTTCGCCAGCCCTCCAGATCGCCGAAGCTAAAGCCGCAGTGATCGTGTGGCGCGCGAATTACCTTCATGATCAATGCGTTGTCAGGTGAAACGTCATCGCCGAACTGCTCCTCGCCCGCGATCTTCCTGGCGCCGTCGAGCCGGGCGATCCCGGCGCCGACCGCGCCCGCGCCGGGGTCCGGGGCGGGCTTGCCAATCACCGCGTCGATGATCTTGCGATAGCCGGTGCAGCGGCAAAGGACACCGCCCAAAGCGTCCTCCACCGCCGCCTCCGTCGGTGCCGGGTTGGTGCGCAGGAGCGCCAGGGCCGAGACCATCATGCCCGGCGTGCAGATCCCGCACTGCGCCGCACCGTGCGCGAGGAACGCCTCCGAAAGCCTTGCGAACATTGGGTCATTCTCGCGAAGACCGGCGAGCGTCTCGACCCGCCGGCCGGCGACCCGGCCGGTCGAGGTGATGCAGGCGCAGACCGGCGCGCCGTCGAGAAGGACGGTACAGGCGCCGCAATCGCCGGCGTCGCAGCCGACCTTCACCTCGCGGCAGCCGAAATCGCGGCGCAGCACGGCCGCGAGCCGCTCCAGTCCGGCCCCCTCGTGGCGGACCTCGCGTCCGTTCAGCGTGAAGCCCAGACCGCTCACCCTTGCGCCCCCCATCCGTCCAGCATCCGTACAGCCAGCGTACACACGGCGTCTCGACGATAGGCGGCGCTGCCGCGCACGTCGTCGATGGGCACGAGCGCCGCGAATTGCTCGGGCCGAACCACCGCGCCGAGCGCCCCAACCCGCCGACCGACGAGATCGCGCTCAAGCGCCGCGAGCCGCAGCGGCACGGCCGAGCAGGCGCCGACGGCGATCCGCGCCTCGGCCACGCTGTCGCCCTCGACGCGCAGGACCGCCGCGAGGGAGACGATCGAGATCACGAGGTAGGCGCGGCTGCCGAGCTTGGCGAAGTCGGAACGGACCGCGCCGTCGATCTGCGGCACGAGGATCGCCGTCACGATCTCGTCCGGCGCGCGCGCGGTTCGGCGGTTCCCGGTCACGAACGCGGCGAGCGGCACGACGCGGCGCCCGGCGGCCGAGGCGAGTTCCACCGAGGCGTCGAGCGTGAGGAGGACCGGCACGCCATCGGCGGCCGGCGAGGCGTTGCAGATGTTCCCCGCGATGGTCCCGGTGGTCTGGATCTGCACCGAGCCGACCTGCCGCCCAGCGGCCTTGAGGCCATCGAACAGCGGCGGCAGATCGGCGCGGCAGAGTTCCGCCCAGGTCGCGCCGGCGCCGATCCGCCAGTGGTCGCCCTCGCGCGTGATGCCCTTGAGATCGGCGAGCGCGGTGAGGTCGAGAACCCGCGCCGGTGCCGGTCGGTCGCCGAGCGCGGGAAAGACATCCGTCCCGCCCGCAAGAAGGGTGGCCGGCGCCTCGGCGAGAAAGCCGAGAGCCGCATCGAGGCGTTCGGGCCGGAACACCGTCATGCCGCGCTCCTCACCTCAGCCCGTCCTTGCCCTCGGCCTCGTCATGCGTGAGGCCGCCGACGCGTGGCAGGGGCCGGCCGCTGTCGGTCACCGCGACCGCGACGAGGATCTCGTCGGCGCGCGGCGCGTCGTTCACCCGGACCTCCATGCCGTCGAAATGCGAACGCACGTAGGCGGCGTCCTTGTGGCCGAGGGGCACGTCGAGGGGATGGCCCATCGGCCCGCGCTTCTTGTTCGAGGGCACCAGAGCCGCGCCCTTCTCCACCGCCTTACGCAGCGGCGCGCCGAGGCGCGGATGCAGGATCGCGGCGGCGTGCTCCAGTTCGCCGTTCTCGCCGACCAGCGCGGCCTTGCCGTAGCTCTGCGCCTGGCCAGGTGTGATCCCGAGCGCCGTGACGCAGGCCTCGCCCAGAAGCCCTCCGAGCTCCTCGCCGATCACCATCAGCGGGTCGAGATCGGCCTCGTAGCGGCCGGCGAAGGGATTCTCGATCACCGCGATGGCGGCGGCGCGGCGGGTCGGCGGGTCGATTGCCTGCCCCATTTCCGAGCGCACCTCCTCCACCACGGTCACGATCTTGCGGATCTTCGCGGTTCCCATCACGGCACCTCCCTTGTTTCTGTGACCTTGCCAACGGCGCGGCTGTCGCCCTGCAGCGCGAGGAATACCGCCCTAGCGCGGCCCATCGCGATGACCGCGCGGGCCCGTGCCGCGCCGGCGTCGAGCGCCTGCGCCCTTTCGTCCGCGCTCAGCGCGGCGACCGCGACCGTCACGAGCCGATCGCCGAGATCGCTGTCGGGCGCGACCGCGCGGGCCCGGCGACGGGTAACGCGAGCCGAGCCCGGCAGGTCGACCGCGTTGGCGATCATCGTCGCGGCGGCGTCCGCCTCGGCCGCCGTCGCCGCGAGCACGGTGACCGCGTCGGCGATGCCGAGCGAGTGGCTCCGCCCGCGCCAGCCGCTCGTCGCGATGCCGCCGATGCCCTCTCCGGCGCCGATCTTTATCAGCGCGGGGCGGCTGGCCGTCTGCGGGCCGCTGGAAATGCCGATGCGGTAGCGTTCGCCGGCCCCGAGGCGGAGCGCGATGTCGCCGCCGTTGTTGACCGCCGCGCGGGTCAGGCCCGGTTCGGCCCAGAGCGCGGCGAGAAGATGGTCCGCGACCGCGCCCGCCACCGCGGCCATCGGGGTAACGAACCACGCCGCGAAAGGGGCGACAGCCGCCGTCATCGCCCGCGCGACCGGGCCCTCGGGCAGCGGTTGCCCCGGCCCGGCCGGGGCGCGCAGGATCGCAAGCTCGGCGACGAGCGCCTCGAGGAGCCCCTCGAAGGCCCGCGCGGCGCGGCGCTCGGCCGCCGCGACCGTCGCTTGAGGACCTGCGAGGTCGAGGATCACGTCGATCGGCCCGTGCGTCAGCCGCAGCCGGCCCCGGTCCGCACCCCGACTTGCCCAAGGCCCTTCGCGCGCCGGTACCGCCCGGTTCGCTCCGGACCCGGAAATCATCTGTGCAGGAGCACCCGGCGCCACATCCGCTCCTTTCGCCGCCCCGCGGGGCCGGCAGTGTCGATCTTCGGATTACGGACCCGGATTCGTTTGCTGTCAAACGATTCTTCCAGCCAGTGGCCGCCACCCCGCGCGGGACTTGTCTTTGGCGGTCGAGCCCTTACAGTTTGACACAAGGAAACAACCGGAGCAGTGCCGAAGAGGATGCCAGGGTGAGTGACGGGCCGGAATATCGCCTCGACGACCAGATCGGATTCAAGCTCCGCGTCGCCAACCAGCGGCATCTGGAGATTTTCGCGACCGAAATGCCGGAGCTTACGCCGCGCCAGTTCGCGGTGATGGCCAAGCTCGATGAAGAGGGGACCCTGTCGCAGAACCACCTCGGCCGGCTCGTGGCGATGGACGCGGCAACCACCAAGGGCGTGGTCGACCGGCTGGTGAGGAAGGGGCTGATCGCGGCGGTGCCCTCGCCCACCGACCGGCGGCGGGTGGAGATCTCGCTGACCGCGGAGGGCGCCGACCAGATCCGCGAGGCGATCGTCGTGGCGGCGCGGATCTCCGAACGCACAGCGCGCAACCTCACCCCGCGCGAGCTGGCGCGGCTGATGACGCTGCTCGACAAGCTCTGAGGGGAGCCGGTTTCGGACGCGGCCGGCGCGGTTCCGGGCAGCGTTACCCCAGCCGGTCCTTCACCATCGGGCCGACCGCGCCGAAATCCATCTGCCCGGTGTATTTCGCCTTCAGCGCCGCCATCACCTTGCCCATGTCGCGGATCGAACTGGCGCCGATCTCGGCAACGGCCGCGTCGATCGCCGCGGCGATCTCTTCGTCGGTCAGCTGGCGCGGCAGGAATTCCTCGATCACCTTGACCTCGGCGAGCTCCTTCTCGGCCAGTTCCAGCCGCCCGCCCTCCTCGTAGGCACGCGCCGATTCCTGGCGCTGCTTGACCATGCGGCCGAGGATCGCCAGCACCTCGGCATCGCCGACTGAGGCCTCGCCGCCCTCGCCCCTGAGCGCGATATCCTTGTCCTTGATCGCGGCGTTGATCAGCCTCAAGGTTGACAGCCGCTCAACGTCGCGCGACTTCATCGCGTCCTTGAGCGCCGCCCCAATACGGTCACGCAGTTCCATCGGGTCTCCATCCCCTGAGCATCCGAAGCCCCACCATAGCCGAGCGGCGACGCGGACACAACGGGCGAAAAAGCTGATAACCCATTGATATCGCTGCGTAAGCCAAATCGCAGCCGGCCCCTTGACCGAAGCCCGCCGCCCCCGTAGGTTCCGCGGGATTTAAGCCCCGGGGAGTCGCGCCATGCCCACCAAGCCAGAGTCTTCGGTCAAAGCAACGGCCTGCCTCGCCCTCGCCGACGGCACGGTCTTCTACGGCCACGGTTTCGGCGCGACCGGCGAGACGGTGGCCGAACTGGTCTTCAACACCGCGATGACCGGCTACCAGGAGATCATGACCGATCCCTCCTATGCCGGCCAGGTCGTGACCTTCACCTTCCCGCATGTCGGCAATGTCGGCGTCAACCCCGAGGACGACGAAACCGGCGAGCCCGTCGCCGCCGGCATGGTGGTGAAATGGGATCCGAGCGAGCCCTCGAACTGGCGCGCGACCGAGGACCTCGCCGCCTGGCTCGCCAAGCGCGGCCGGATCGGCATCGGCGGCATCGACACCCGCCGGTTGACCCGCGAGATCCGCCAGCAGGGCGCGCCGCATGTGGCGCTGGCCCATGACCCCGAGGGCAAGTTCGACATCGCGGCGCTCGTCGCCAAGGCCCGCGCCTGGTCGGGCCTCGTCGGGCTTGATCTGGCCAAGGACGTGACCTGCGCGCAGAGCTATCGCTGGGATGAGACCCGCTGGGCCTGGCCCGAGGGCTATGGCAAGCGGACCGGCGACGGTTTTCGGGTCGTCGCGATCGACTACGGTGCCAAGCGCAACATCCTGCGCTGCCTCGCCTCGGTCGGCTGCGACGTCACCGTGCTGCCGGCGACGGCCACGGCGGAGGAGGTGCTCGCGCACGAGCCCGAGGGCGTGTTCCTCTCGAACGGCCCCGGCGACCCGGCCGCGACCGGCGATTACGCGGTGCCGATGATCAAGGGCGTGCTCGCGCGCGACCTGCCCTTGTTCGGGATCTGCCTCGGCCACCAGATGCTGGCGCTGGCGCTCGGCGCCAAGACCGTGAAGATGAACCACGGCCATCACGGCGCCAACCATCCGGTCAAGGACCTCGAGACCGGCAAGGTCGAGATCACCTCGATGAACCACGGCTTCACGGTCGACAGCCAGACCTTGCCCGCGGGCGTGAAGGAGACGCATGTCTCGCTCTTCGACGGCTCGAACTGCGGCATCCGCATCGCCGACCGGCCGGTGTTCTCGGTCCAGTACCATCCCGAGGCGAGCCCCGGCCCGCAGGACAGCTTCTATCTCTTCGAGCGCTTCGCCGAGGCGATGCGGGCGCGCCGCGCCGACTGAGGCGGATTTCGGAAAGAATCACGCGGGCAGCCGCTTTTGCCCGTGTGACTTAACGCGCCATTAACCGAGTTCGGCGGAATGTCGGGGGCATGTTCTTGCCCCGGATCCCGCATGTCCTCCGCCGCACCGCATCTTCGTCTCGTCACCCCCGGCCCGGTGCCGGCACCGGTTCCGGGCGGCTTCGCCCGCCGTGCCGACCGGGCGGCGCGGATCGGCCGCAAGCCGCTCGGCCAGATCCTGCTCGACATGCGGGCGGTCGATCCTGGCAACCTCCTGAAGGCGATCGCGCTGCGCGACCGGCAGGCCCTCAGGCTCGGCGACGTGCTCCTGGCTCACAGCTGGGTCGGCGAGGCCGAGCTGATGGCGGCGCTCGCGTTGCAATGGGGCTCCAAGGTGGTGGACCTGCGCGCGGAGCCGCCCGACCCGCGGCTCATCGACCGGCTCGGATGCGACACCTGCCTCGCCGAAGCGGCGCTGCCGTGGCGGCGGATCGGCGGCGCGACTGTGATCGTGACCGCGCGACCCGAGGAGTTCGCGGCGCTGCGTGCCCGGCTGCCAAAGGGCTTCGGCCCGGTTGTGATGGCTTTGGCGCCGGAACAGGGAATCCATGAAGCGATCCTCGCCGCGCGGCGCAGCTCGATGGTCCACCGCGCCGAGACCCGGACGCCGGCGGCCGAGAGCTGCCGCGCGCAGGACGGCACGGTGATCGCCCGCGCGGCCGCCGCCGTGCTCGCCGCGCTGGCCTGCGGCACGCTCGCGGCGCCGGCCGCGACCTTCGCCCTGCTGACGCTCTGGGCGGTGATCTCGCTCGCCTCCGGCACCGGGCTGAAGCTCGCCTGCTTCCTGTCCGAATACCGCGCCCGCTCCGCGTCGCAGCAAGCAAGCCGCCCCGGCCCGGCGCGGCTGCCAGTCGTCTCGGTCATGGTGCCGCTCTTTCGCGAGAACGACATCGCGCCGCGGCTGATCCGCCGCATCGGCCGCATCGACTATCCCAAGGAGCTGCTCGACATCCTGCTCGTCGTCGAGGAGGACGACCGCCAGACCCAGGAGGCGCTCGCGCAGCGCGACCTGCCACGCTGGATGCGGGTGATCGTGGTGCCGAACGGCACGGTGCGGACCAAGCCGCGGGCGCTGAACTACGCGCTCGACTTCTGCCGGGGCGCGATCATCGGGGTCTGGGACGCCGAGGACGCGCCGGAGCCGGGGCAGATCCGCAAGGTGGTGCGCGGGTTCCACGAGCACGGGCCGGAGGTCGCCTGCCTGCAGGGCATCCTCGATTTCTACGACGCGCGACACAACTGGCTGACGCGCTGCTTCACCATCGAATACGCCGGCTGGTTCCGCGCGGTGCTGCCCGGCCTCGCCCGGCTCGGCTTCGTCGTGCCCTTGGGCGGCACCACGCTGTTCTTCCGCCGCGAGGCGATCGAGACGCTCGGCGGCTGGGACGCGCACAATGTCACCGAGGATGCCGATCTCGGCCTCAGGCTGGCGCGGCGCGGCTACCGGACCGAGATGATCGACGCGGTGACCGAGGAGGAGCCGAACGCGCGCGTCCGGACCTGGATCCGCCAGCGGTCGCGCTGGCAGAAGGGCTACGCGATGACCTGGGCGAGCCACATGCGCGACCCGGCCCGGCTCTGGCGCGACCTCGGGGCGAGGCGGTTCTGGGGGGTGCAGATCCTCTTTCTCGGCTCGCTGTCGCATTCGCTCATGGCGCCGGTGCTGTGGTCGTTCTGGCTCCTGACGCTCGGGCGCTCGCACGCCTTCGCCGGCGCCTGGCCGGTGGGCCTCACGGCGGCGCTGATCGCGCTTTTCGTGGCCGCGGAGGGCGTCAACCTCGCGGTCGGGGTCTGGGCGACGCGCGGCCCCGGCCACCGGCACCTGATGAAATGGGTGCCGACGCTGCAGCTTTATTACCCGCTCGGGACGCTCTCGGCGTTCAAGGGGCTCTACGAATGGGTGGTGCGGCCATTCTTCTGGGACAAGACCGCCCATGGCGTGCTCGCCACCGGCGCCGACGTGCCGGAGCTGCAGCCGATCCTCGTGCTGACCCGCCCGGTGCACCTGTCAGTGCCGGAACCCGAGGCGGTGACGCTTGGGCCGCGGTCCGGCACGCTGGCCATGACCAAGGCGCGGATCACGCTATCTGTTGCGGCGGGCTGCGGGGACGAGCCGGCGAAGCGGCCGGTACCGCCGCCCCCGGCCCTCGTCGCTTCGGCAAGCGGGGTGCGGCCGAGCTGAGGTCGGGGCGCGGGGTTGCGGGGCTCAGCCCTCACCCACGTCCCGCGCGGCCCCGGCGTCGAGCTTGAGCCGGGTCTCGAAGGCTTTCGAGATATGGGCGCGCAGGGCCTCCTGGGCCGCCTCGCCGTCGCCGTCGGCGATCGCCTTGACGATCGCGGCATGTTCGGCGAGCGCCGTCTGGCCGCGCCCCTCGGCGGCGAGCGAGGTCGTCGCCAGAAGCGCCATCGAGCGGTGGACGAGGTCGAGTTGCTGGACGAGGTAGCGGTTGTGCGAGGCGAGGTGGATCTGCTTGTGGAACCGCCGGTTGGCGCGGCTGAGTGCAGCCGGGTCGCCGAGATGGGCGCGGTCGGCCTCGACCATGTCGGCGAGCACTTTGACCTCCTCCGGCGTCGCGTGCTTGGCAGCGAGCCGCGCTGCAAGGGCCTCGAGCTCGGCGCGCACGACGTAGAGTTCGGCGAGCTGGTTGTGGTCGAGCGAGGCGACGATCAGCGAGCGGCCGTCGCGCGCCAGCATCGACTGGGTTTCCAGCCGCTGCAGCGCCTCGCGCACCGGCGTGCGCGACACGCCGAACCGCTCGGCGAGCTCGGCCTCGACGAGCCGGTCGCCGGGCCGGTA
Source organism: Albidovulum salinarum (assembly GCF_025673475.1). Classification (NCBI taxonomy): domain Bacteria; kingdom Pseudomonadati; phylum Pseudomonadota; class Alphaproteobacteria; order Rhodobacterales; family Paracoccaceae; genus Albidovulum; species Albidovulum salinarum. The sequence continues at coordinate 275,088 of NZ_JAOVQO010000002.1, forward strand.
GACCCCGCCGTCGATCGCCTCGAGGATCAGCGTATAGGCGTCCTTCTGCATCTTCCCTCCCTCGCCCGGCCGCCCGTTGCCCGGCCGGAGCGCGAGCCTAAGCGGCAGCCTGCCCGGAAGGCAAGCGCCTCCGTTGCGGGGCGCGCGCCGAGCGCGTAGTGTCGCGGCCATGTACCAAGCCGACTTTCCCCATGTGCGGTCCTGGGTCTTCGACCTCGACAACACGCTCTACCCGCCCGAGGCGCGGCTCTTCGACCAGATCGAGGCGCGGATGACCGCCTATGTCATGCAGCTTCTCGGTGTGGCCAGGGGCGAGGCGGACCGGTTGCGGAGCCATTACTGGAGGCTCTACGGCACCACGCTCGCCGGGCTGATGCACGAGCATGGCGCCGATCCCGCGCCCTATCTCGTCGATGTCCACGACATCGCCTTCGACCGCCTCACGCCCGATCCCGCCCTGCGCGCGGCGATCGCAGCACTTCCGGGGCGGCGGATCGTCTATACCAACGGCTCGGCGCCCTATGCCGAACGGGTGATCGCGGCGCGCGGGCTGAGCGGCATCTTCGACGCGGTCTACGGCGTCGAACATGCCGGCTACCGGCCGAAGCCGGAGCGCGGCGCCTTCGAGACGGTCTTCGCGCGGGACGGGATCGACCCCGCCCGCGCGGCGATGTTCGAGGACGATCCGCGCAACCTCGCCGCGCCGCACGCGATGGGGATGCGCACCGTCCATGTCGCGCCGGTGGCCGAGCCCGCCGAGCACATCCACCACCATACCGACGACCTCTCGGGCTTCCTCTCGGCGCTCGGGCGCTGAGGCTTGACGCTGCGACATTTCGTCCATTGCGGCGGTGCGGGCGCGGATCTATGCCGCGCCGCAGCGAACAGGAGATTCCCATGACCATGATGACTGAGGCCCCGCGCCTGCCCTGGTACTATTCCGTCCCCGTCCTCGGCTGGATCGCCCGCGACCTGGTGCACGGGACGCCGGACAACCTCTGGTACTTCCTCACCATCCTCGCGACGCTGATGGTGCTCGCGGTCAAGACCTGGGGTCTCGTCGCGCTCGGCCTCACCGCGCTCACGATGGTGCCGGTGATGTTCGTGATCCTGATCATGATCACGCTCGGGAACTGACCGGGACAGCTTGCCGCTTGGACGCGCGGGGCGTCACGGTCTATCTTCGCCCCGCGAACGGGGGGCGAGGACGATGCGCGAGACAACCGACATCCTGATTTCTGGCGGCGGCGTCGCCGGGCTGACCGCGGCGGCGGCCTTCGGCGCCGCGGGCTTCCGCGTGACCTGCGTCGATCCCGCGCCCCCGGTGACCGGGGCCGAGGAGGACGGCGCGGACCTGCGCACCACCGCCTTCCTGCAGCCTGCCCGCGCGGTGCTGGAGGCGGCCGGGCTCTGGGAGCGGCTCGCGCCCCATGCCGCGGCACTCAAGGTGATGCGGATCGTCGATGCCGGCGGCGAAGCGCCCGAGCCGCGCATCGTCAAGGATTTCGACGCGGCCGAGATCGGCGAGGAGCCGTTCGGCTGGAACTTCCCGAACTGGCTTCTGCGCCGCGAGACGGTGGCGCGGATCGCCGAACTGCCGAACGTCAGCTTCCGTCCCGGCGTCGCCACGGCGCGCGTGCTGACCCGCACCGATGCCGCGCTTGTGACGCTCTCGGACGGCACCACGGTTTCGGCCCGGCTTCTCGTCGCCGCCGACGGCCGCGCGAGCCCGGTCCGCGAGGCGGCGGGCATCGGCGTCAAGAACACGCGCTACGGCCAGAAGGCGCTCGCCTTCGCGGTCACCCATCCGATCCCGCACGACAATGTCTCGACCGAGATCCACCGCACGGGCGGGCCCTTCACGCTGGTGCCGCTGCCGGACCGCGACGGCAGGCCCTGCTCGGCGATCGTCTGGATGGAGACCGGGCCCGAGGTGCTGCGGCTCGCCGCCCTGCCGGTCGCGGAATTCGAGGCCGAGATGCTGGCGCGTTCGGCCGGGCTTTTCGGGCCGCTGACGCTGGTCACGCGGCGCTCGGTCTGGCCGATCATCAGCCAGATCGCCGACCGGTTCGAGGCCGAACGCATCGCCCTGCTGGCCGAGGCGGCGCATGTGGTGCCGCCGATCGGGGCGCAGGGGCTGAACATGTCGCTCGCCGATCTCGCCTGCCTCGTCGAGCTCGCCAAGGCGGCGCCCGACCGGCTCGGCGAGCGGGCGATGCTTCTGGCCTATCACCGCCGGCGCTGGCCCGAGGTGAAGGCGCGGGTGACCGGGATCGACCTTCTGAACCGGACCTCGATGCTCGGGGCGCGGCCCCTGCGCGACCTGCGCGCGGGCGCGCTGAATGCGCTCTATTCGCTGGCGCCGGTGCGCAGGACGCTGATGAAGGCCGGGCTCGGGATGCGCTAGGCCTCGCAGAGGAAGCTCACCGTGCGGATCCGCCGCTCGGTCAGGTTGCGCACCTGATTGCGCACCATCTCCTCGAAGCCCTCGCCGAGGATCATGCCGCTCGAGACGGCGCGGGCGCCCGACTGCGCGATCCGGGCCGACAGCGCCTCGAACCAGGCCACGCTCTCGTCGCTCGAATCGGTGCGGTCAAGCACCCGGAACCCGGCGCCGGTCAGGAGGCTTTCCACTTGGTCCGGCGTGGCGACGAAGCTGATCGCGGCATCCTGCGCCCAGGGCACCGGGTAGTGGATCGCCCCGCCCTCGCCTTGCATGACGTCATAGACGAGGAACCGGCCGCCCGGCTTCAGGACCCGGCGCGCCTCAGCGTAGAGCCGGTCCTTGGCCGCGATGTTCATCGCGACATGGAAGGTCAGCGCCGCGTCGAAGGAGGCGTCCTCGAACGGCAGCGCGGTGGCGTCTCCTTCCACGAAGGTCACGCGGTCGGTGAGGCCGAGCCAGCCGCTGATCTCGTTCGCGGCCCGGCAGAATTCGGGCGTGAGGTCGATGCCGGTGACGTGGCATCCCCAGGTCTCGGCCAGCGTGCGCGCGGGCCCACCGAGCCCCGCACCGAGGTCGAGCACCTTCAACGCCGGGCCGAGCTGCAGGCCGGGGGCAAGCTCCAGCGTCGCGGCCCGGCCACGGATATGGAACTCGTCCACCGGCCCGAGATCGGCGGTGGTGATCCGGGCGAGGTCCTTGCCGGCCCCCTGGAGACTCGCCGCGATCCGCGCGGCGAGCCCCTCGCCCCTTGTGTAGTGTCGAGCAACCTCGGTCATCCCGCCCTCCTTCCGGTTGCGGAAGGGTAACGCCGGGAGACCCTGCCGGCAAATCCCGTCAGAGAGCCGCGTCGAGCGCCCGCCTGACCCGCGCCACCGTGCCTTCGACGTCGTAGAGCTTGTCGAGGCCGAAGAGGCCGATGCGGAAGCTGCGGTAGGTGTCGCCCTCGCCGACCTGCAGGGGCACACCGGCGGCGATCTGAACGCCTTGGGCTGCAAACTTCTTGCCGGTCTGGACCTCGGGATCCTCGGTGAAGCTGACGACGACGCCGGGCGCGCCGAAACCTTCGGCTGCGACCGAGGTGATGCCGCGCGAGGCGAGCTCGGCCCGGACCGCGTTGCCGAGCGCCCACTGCGCCGCGCGGAGCCGCTCGAAGCCGTAGTCTTTCGTCTCCTGCATCGTGTCGCGGAAGGCGCGGAGCGCGTCGGTGGGCATAGTCGCGTGATAGGCGTGCCCGCCATTCTCATAGGCGGCCATGATCGCGCGCCATTTCTTGAGGTCCATCGCGAAGCTCGACGAGGTCGTCTCCTCGAGCCGCTGCAGGGCATCGGCCGAGAACATCACGAGCCCGGCCGAGGGCGAGGCCGACCAGCCCTTCTGCGGCGCTGAGATCAGGACGTCGACGCCGATCGCCTTCATGTCGACCCAGACGCAGCCCGAGGCGATGCAGTCGAGGACGAAGAGCGCGCCGACCTCATGCGCGGCCTCGGCCAGCGCCTTGAGGTAATCGTCGGGCAGGATCATGCCGCTCGCGGTCTCGACATGGGGCGCGAAGACGGCGTCGGGCTTCGTGTCGCGGATCGCCTGGACGACCTCGGCGATCGGCGCCGGGGCGAAGGGCGACCGGGCGGAGTTGCCGGTCTGGCGGGCCATCGCGACGACGGTCTCGCCGGCGAAGCCGCCCATGTCGAAGATCTGGCTCCAGCGGAACGAGAACCAGCCGTTGCGGACGATCAGCGCCTTCCTGCCACCCGTGAACTGGCGCGCGACGCTTTCCATCGCGAAAGTCCCGCCGCCCGGCACCAGCGCCACGGCCTCGGCACTGTAGACCTCCTTCAGGAGCGCGGAGATGTCGCGCATCACGCCCTGGAAGGCCTGGCTCATGTGGTTCAGTGAGCGGTCGGTGAAGACGACCGAGAATTCCTCGAGCCCGTCCGGGTCGATGTTCGGCAGAAGCGCGGGCATGGGGACCTCCGTTGTTGGCTGCCTTCCGGGTACCGCATAGGCGCGGCAAAGGCAAAGCCGGTTGCGACATCCATGCGCCGGATTCGCGCGCGGCGGCGGTGGCCGGGGGTATTTGGGCAATGAAGAAGGGTCAGCCGAGCGGACCGGGGCGGCGTTCTTCCGAAAGGAGCACGTTGGCCTCGACATTGCCGAGACCGGGCAGGGTCATGATCCGGCGCCGCAGCACGCGCTCGAAATCGGCTAGGTCGCGGGCAGTGACGCGCAGGCGGTAATCGTAGAGGCCAAGGACGTGCTGGACGGTCTGGACCTCGGGGATCGCGGTCGCGGCGCGTTCGAAATCCTCGAGGCTGACGCGGCCCTTGGTGGCGAGCTTCACGCCGAGAAAGACGGTGACGCCGAAGCCGAGCCGCTCGGCGTCGAGGTCGATGCGGCGGCCGGCGATCACACCCGCTTCCTCGAGCCGGCGGATGCGGCGCCAGGTGGCGGGTTGGCTGAGGCCGAGGGCGCGGCCGATCGCGCCGGCGCTCCGGGTGGCGTCGGCCACGAGCGCCTTGAGGATCGCCCGGTCGGTGTCGTCGAGCGCGATCATAAGGCGAGGCTCCCGGTTTCCTTGATGGTGGAGACGAGCATCAGGCTCTCGATGTCGGCGATATGGGGCAGCGTGAGGATGCGCTCTCGGTAGACCTCCTGGTAATGGCCCATGTCGCGGGCGATGACGTTGAGGCGGATGTCGACGCGGCCGAGGAAGGTCTGGATCTCGATCACCTCGGGTACCGCGCGGGCGGCGGCGAGGAACTCGTCGAAGGCGTGGGGATGGGTCTTGTCGAGGGTGAAGCGCAGCGACACCTCGACCGCCCAGCCGAGCGCCCGCCAGTCGATGACGGCGTGCTGGCCCTTGAGGATCCCGGCCTCGGTCAGCCGCTCGAGCCGCCGCCACGCGGTCGCGGCGGTCACGCCCGCCCGCTCCGCGAGGTCGGCCGTCGCGAGCCCCGGCTCGGCCAGAAGCTGGCGCAGGATGCGGCGGTCGGTGTCGTCGATCTGCATTAATATTCCCGACATTGCAGAATTGGCGAATGATTTTTCGCAGAAAAATCGCTAATGGTCAAATTTTGCACGGGTATTCCGGAAAATCTCCCTATGCTCGCCGCCAGAAACGAAGAAAGGACCGCATCATGCGCGTTTATTACGATCGCGACTGCGACATCAACCTCATCAAGGACAAGAAGGTCGCCATTCTCGGCTACGGCAGCCAGGGCCACGCCCACGCGCTGAACCTGCGCGATTCCGGCGCCAAGAACGTGGTCATCGCGCTCCGCGAAGGTTCGGCCTCGGCCGCGAAGTGCGAGAAGGAAGGCCTGAAGGTCATGGGCATCGCCGAGGCGGCCGCCTGGTGCGACGTCATCATGTTCACCATGCCGGACGAGCTGCAGGCCGAGACCTACAGGAAATACGTCCATGACAACCTGCGCGAAGGCGCGGCGATCGCCTTCGCCCACGGCCTCAACGTCCATTTCGGCCTGATCGAGCCGAAGCCCGGCGTCGACGTCATCATGATGGCGCCGAAGGGCCCCGGCCACACGGTGCGCGGCGAATACGTCAAGGGCGGCGGCGTGCCCTGCCTCGTCGCGGTCCACCAGGACGCCTCCGGCAAGGCGATGGAAATCGGCCTGTCCTACTGCTCGGCGATCGGCGGCGGCCGCTCGGGCATCATCGAGACCAACTTCCGCCAGGAATGCGAGACCGACCTCTTCGGCGAGCAGGCGGTGCTCTGCGGCGGTCTCGTGGAACTGATCCGCATGGGCTTCGAGACGCTGGTCGAGGCCGGCTACGAGCCCGAGATGGCCTATTTCGAGTGCCTCCACGAGGTGAAGCTGATCGTCGACCTGATCTACGAGGGCGGCATCGCCAACATGAACTACTCGATCTCGAACACCGCCGAATACGGCGAGTATGTCTCGGGTCCGCGCATCCTGCCCTACGACGAGACCAAGGCGCGGATGAAGGCGGTTCTGAGCGACATCCAGACCGGCAAGTTCGTGCGCGACTTCATGCAGGAGAACGCGGTCGGTCAGCCGTTTTTCAAGGCCACCCGCCGCCTCAACGACGAGCACCAGATCGAGCAGGTGGGCGAGAAGCTCCGCGCGATGATGCCCTGGATCTCCAAGGGCAAGATGGTCGACAAGTCGCGGAACTGACCTTCCATCTGGACCGAAGCAACTGCAGGGGGCAGCATCCATGCTGCCCCCTGTCATTTTGCGGAGCCCCGATGCCACAACCGACCCTGCGTGACTGGCTGTCGATCGCGGCCCTCGGCCTTATCTGGGGCGCGACCTTCATGGTCATCGCGCTGGCCTTGCGCGGATACGGGCCGGTGACGGTCGCGACGGCGCGCACCACTCTTGGTGCCGTGACGCTCTGGATCGCCGTTCTGGTACTCGGGCGCCCCCTGCCCCGCTGGTCGGCACGGCTTGGCGCTCATGTCCTCGTCATCGGGCTGTTCTCGACCGCCTTTCCGTTCTTCCTGCTGTCCTGGGGGCAGCAAAGCGTGCCGTCGGCCTTCGCCGGGCTCTCGATGGCGGCCGGGCCGCTCTTCGTCCTGCCGCTGGCCCATGCCCCTGTGCCCGGAGAGCAGTTGAGCTGGCGCAAGGCGTCAGGCTTCTCGCTCGGGTTTCTCGGGGTGTTGGTGTTGATGGGGTCGGACGCGCTCAGCGGCAGTGCCACCGCGCTGCCGCGTCTCGCCTGCCTTTGCGCGGCGCTCTGCTACGCGGTAGCGTCCATCACCACCCGGCGCTGTCCGCCCATCGATCCGATCCTGCTGGCCGCGTTCGCGTTGCTCGTGGGCGCCTTGGCCCTGATCCCGGCGATGCCGTGGAGTGAGGGACTGCCCCGCCCCGCCGGTGCCGTGCCGATGGCGGCGATCGTGATCCTCGGCCTCGTGCCGACGGCGCTCGCAACGCTGATCCGTGTGCAGGTGATCCGCGCGGCGGGTCCAAGCTTCACGGCGCTGACCAGTTATCAAGTCCCGCTCTGGTCGTTCTTCTTTGGCGCGCTGGTTCTGGGCGAGGTACTGGCACCACGCTTCTTTGTGGCGCTGGGGCTGATCCTCGCCGGCCTGACGTTGAGCCATCGGCGGCGCTGACAGGGGGTCAGACCGCCGCTTCGACCGCCGCGACGATGTCGCTCACGACCTCGGCGAGGAGCGCCTCGTCCTCGCATTCGGCCATGACGCGGATCAGCGGCTCGGTGCCGGACTTGCGGATCAGGAGCCGGCCGGTGCCGTTCAGCCGCGCCTCGGCGCCGGTGATCGCGTCTTTCACCGTCGGAGCGGAAAGCGGTTCCTTGCCAGCGCCGTAGCGGACGTTCTTCAGAAGCTGCGGCACGCTCGGGAACTGGTGGACGAGCTCGGAGGCGCGGCGCCCGGTCTCGGCCATCGCGGCGAGGAACTGCAGCCCAGCGATCAGCCCGTCGCCGGTCGTGGCGTAATCGGTCATCACGATGTGGCCCGACTGCTCGCCGCCGAGGTTGTAGCCGCCCTCGCGCATCCGCTCGACGACGTAGCGGTCACCGACGGCGGTGCGTTCGAGGCGCAGGCCCCTGCCCGTCAGGAAGCGTTCGAGCCCGAGGTTGGACATCACGGTCGCGACCAGCGCCCCGCCCTTCAGCTTCTGCGCCTCGGCCCAGCGGGCGGCAAAGAGCGCCATGATCTGGTCGCCGTCGGCGACCGCGCCGGTCTCGTCGAGGATCATCACCCGGTCGGCGTCGCCGTCGAGCGCGATGCCGAGATCGGCGCCGTGGGCCACCACCGCCTCGGCGGCGGTCTCAACATGGGTCGAGCCGCATTTCTCGTTGATGTTGAAGCCGTTCGGCGCGACGCCGACCGGGACGACATCGGCGCCAAGCTCCCAAAGCACCTCGGGCGCGGCCTTGTAGGCAGCGCCATTGGCGCAATCCACGACGACCTTGAGCCCCGAGAGCGCGCCCCGCGCCGGGAAGGTGGTCTTGGCATATTCGACATAACGGCCGAGCCCGTCGTCGATCCGCTTCGCGCGGCCGATATGCTCCGGGGAAGAGAGCTCGATCTCGGAACCGAGGATGCGCTCGATCTCGATCTCGGCCTCGTCGGAGAGCTTGAAGCCGTCGGGGCCGAAGAACTTGATGCCGTTGTCGTGGTGGGGGTTGTGCGAGGCCGAGATCATGATGCCGAGATCGGCGCGCATCGACCGGGTGAGGTAGCCGACGGCGGGCGTCGGCACCGGGCCGAGGAGGAGCACGTTCATGCCGGTCGAGGTGAGCCCCGCCGTCAGCGCGTTCTCGATCATGTAGCCCGAGAGCCTTGTGTCCTTGCCGATCACGACACGGTGGCCGTTGCGGCCGTCGGTGCGGAAGTAGCGCCCCGCTGCCGCGCCGAGCTTCAGCGCCATCTCCGCCGTCATCGGATGGGTGTTGGCGGTGCCCCGCACGCCATCGGTGCCGAAAAGTTTCCTGCTCATGGTTCTTCTCCTTGGGTCGCGGCCTGCCAGAGCCGCAGCGCCTGTTTTGCCTCGACGATATCATGGACCCGGTGGATCTGCACTCCTTGCGCCACCCCGGCCAGCGTCACCGCGACGGTGCCGGGCACCCGGAGATCGGCCCGGGCTTCCGCTCCGCACCCCGCGATCGCGCCGATGAAGCGCTTGCGCGAGGCGCCGAGGAGCACCGCGCAGCCGAGCCCGTGAAAGATGGAAAGCCCCCGGAGCAGCGCAAGGTTGTGCGCCACGGTCTTGCCGAAGCCGATGCCGGGGTCGACGATGATCCGCTCGCGCGGAATTCCCGCCGCCTCTGCCGCCGCGATGCGTTCGGCAAGGAAATCATAGACATCGAGGAGGACGTTGTCGTAGCGGGGATCGGCCTGCATGGTCGCGGGCGTGCCTTGCGCATGCATGAGGCAGACCGGCACGCCGCGCCGGGCGACCAGCGCCGCAAGATCAGGATCGTAGCCCAGAGCCGCGACATCGTTGACGATTTCCGCCCCGGCATCGAGCGCCGCGACGGCCACGGCGGATTTGCGGGTGTCGATCGAGACCGGCACCCGGAGGCCGCCCTCTTTCAGGGCGGCGATCACCGGCGCGGTGCGGGCGATCTCCTCCTCGCGCTCGACATCCGCCGAGCCGGGCCGCGTGCTTTCTCCGCCGATGTCGAGGATCTCGGCCCCGGCCTCGGCCATCGCACGGGCATGGGCGAGCGCGCGGTCGGGGGCGTGGAAGCGGCCGCCGTCGGAGAAGCTGTCGGGCGTGACGTTGAGTATCCCCATCAGCCGCGGCGCGTCGAGCGAAAGCCCGGCGAGCGGCGCGCGGGGCGCGGTGAGGCGGTGGCGCACATCTTCGGGAAGCTCGGAGGCGGCGACGAGCCCGCGCGAGCCCGCACGGGTCAGGTGTTCTGCGCGGTCGAACCAGCACCAGCCGCCCGCGAGCGGCAGGGCGCCTTCGGGCCGGGCGGGGTCGGTCATCGCGATCGGGCGAAAGTAATCCATGACCGGGTTTTGGGCGCTCGCGGCGGCGAAGGCAAGCGGTCGCGTCAGGCCGGCTCGACCGGCACGCGGCAAGCCGCCGGAAGTGAAACAGGGCCGTGAACGACGAGCCGTAGGGCGGCAAGCTCGCCCGCGAGCCAGGCCGCGAGCGCGACGCCGTCCTCGCCCGATCCCGGCGCGCCGGGCGTGTCGAGCACGAGCTTCGAGGGCGCCCAGACCACCATGTTGCCCTGCTTCATCGCCCAGTCGAGTTCGGTCCGCGTCGCGACCACGTTCAGGCGGGGATCGCGCGAGGCCAGGACCCAGGCGTTTTGCTCGATCGCGAGGAGATCGATGCGGGTCTGGCACGGCCCGTCGCCGGTCGCAGGGCGGGTCGTGTCGGGCAGGCCGACCGCGAGCACGACGGGTGCCGCCGTGGCGGCGAGCCGGTCGAGCCGGGCGGAGAGGTCCGGCGCGGCGATGGTGGCGTTGTCGAGATAGGCGACGACCGGATGCGGCACCTCGGCGGCGGTGACCGGCGCGGCCTCGGCGCGGCTGCGCACGATCTCCACCCCGAGCGCGCCCGGACCGCGGTCGAGCTTCTCGATCCGGAGGAAGACGCGGCAGGGCTGCGGCTCGGCGAGGATCCGCGCCGCGATGTTTTCCGCGAGCGTTTCGAGGAGGTTGAGCCGCTCGGCCGCAAGTTCGGCCGCGATCGCCTCGGTGAGGCGGTCGTAGGAGAGAATCTGGTCGACATCGTCGCCGGCGTCGCCGCCGCCGCGTGCAAGTTCCACCACCACGTTGAAGCGCAGGCGCTGTTCCTGGCCACGCTCCTGCTGGAAGGCGCCGATATCGGCCGCGACGATGTGGTCGCGCAGCGAAAGCCGGTCAGGTGGATTGGCCGGCGCCATCGCCGCCGCGCGGGCCTCGGGATGGGCGAAGGCCTGGTGGATCTCGTCGGTCATGTCGCATCGGCTCCGGCGCTGGGTCGCGCGCATCATAGCGCGCGCGCCTGGCGCCGAAAGCCCGAACGCGGCGCTTTGCGCCGCGCCCGCGCCGCAGGTTCAGTTCAGCGCGGTCCGGACCGGCGCGCGGTAGAAGATATGCGAGCCGATCATCGCCGTGCGGTCGAATTTCTTCGACCACGACGGCCGCACCGCCGGGGTGTGGAAATAGGTCGCGCCATCGGTCAACTGGCGCGGCGCGCCGTCCATCATCGCGCGGGCGACCTTCCGCGCGGTGGTCCAGGCGCGCTTCTCGCTGATCCGCTCTGGCTGGCCGTCGCAGGTATAGGAGAACTGGCAGCCGTTGGCGTTGCCCTGGTTGACCACGCCGCAGATCGTGCGCGGGAAGGACTTGCTCTCGACCCTGTTGAGGATCACCTCGGCCACCGCGGCCTGGCCCTTGATGCCCTCGCCGCGCGCCTCGAAGTAGAGCGCGGTGGCGAGGCATTCGAACTCCGCCCCGCCCTTCGGCGCCGGCAGGCTGGCGAGCCAGTCCTTGTCGTAGGATATGGCGCCCTTGCGGGTCTTCGCCTTCGGCTTCGGCGGCGTCACGATCTCTTCGAGCCGCTCGCCGTCGACGGCGCCGAGCGCCGCCTTTTCCTGGCCGAGCAGCGTCGCGAGGTTGACCCCCAGAGCCGCAGTTGGATCGTTGGATTGGCTCACCGTCATCTCGGCATGCACGCCTCCGGTGAGGGCGAGGAGCATGGCCATGCTCCCGGTCCAGCACTTCAGCACTGACATATCACTATCCCGAATTGCTTCGTCGAGCCCCAGCCCCCCAAGGCTTTAGGACCGGGGTGACATAACGGAAACATTGCGAAACGTCCAGCCACGCGACATTTCAGCAACAGTATAGTGGCGAATCTTAGCCTATGGTTCCGAATCGGAAACGGTCAGAGCGGCCAAGAACGCCTGACGACTTCCTGACAAACCACTGACATCAGTACATTTTCTCGGAATCGCGCTGATCGGTCAGCGCGAATTGGGCCGCCGCGAGTCGCGCGACAGGAACCCGAAACGGGGAGCAGGAAACGTAGTCGAAGCCCGACCTGCGACAAAATGCGATGGAAGCGGGATTGCCGCCATGCTCTCCACAGACCGAAAGCGTCACATCTTGTCGTATTTGTCTTCCGCGCGCGCTGCCGATGAGCAAAAGTTCGCCGACGCCGTCCTCGTCGAGCACATGGAACGGATCCTCGGGATAGACGCCCTTCTGGACATAGTCGCTCATGAAGCGGCCGGCGTCGTCGCGCGAGAGGCCATAGGTCATCTGCGTGAGGTCGTTGGTCCCGAAGGACAGAAACGCGGCGTGCTGGGCGATCTCGCCGGCACGGAGCGCGGCGCGCGGGGTCTCGACCATGACGCCGAGCCGGTAGTCGAACTCGGCCCCGGTGGCGTTGCGCACCGCCGCGGCCACGGCGTCGATCCGGGTCTTGACCAACTCCACCTCGCGCTTGGCGGAAACGAGCGGGATCATCACCTCGGGCACCACGGCGGCGCCGCGTTTCGAGGCCTCGACCGTGGCCTCGAAGATCGCGCGGGCCTGCATCTCGTAGATTTCGGGCACGGTGACGCCGATCCGCACCCCGCGCATCCCGAGCATCGGGTTGAACTCCGACAGCGCCTCGACCCGGCGCATCACCTCCGACAGCGGCCGGTCGAGCGCCTCGGCAAGCTCGCGCATTCCCTCGCGGTCATGGGGGAGGAACTCGTGCAGCGGCGGGTCGAAGAGCCGGATGCAGACCGGAAGGCCCGCCATGATGTCGAAGAGCGCCGTGAAGTCGGCGCGCTGCATCGGCAGGAGCCGGTCGAGCGCCACCTTTCGGTCCTTCGCGGTGTCGGCGAAGATCATCTCGCGCATCACCGTGAGCCGGTCCTCGTCGAAGAACATGTGCTCGGTGCGGCAGAGCCCGATCCCCTCGGCCTCGAACATGCGCGCGGTACGGGCGTCGTCGGGCGTGTCGGCATTGGCACGCACGCCGATGTCGCGCACGTTGTCGGCCCAGTGCAGCAGCGTGGTGAACCACTTGTCAAGCGCGGGCTCAAGCATCTCGGCCTGCCCGGCCAACACCTCGCCCGAGGTGCCGTCGACGGTGATCACGTCGCCTTCGCGGAACACCCGCCCGCCCTTCGCGGTCAGGGTCTTGTCGCGCAGGCTGATGCTGATGTCGGACGCGCCGACGATGCAGGGAAGGCCAAGCCCGCGGGCGATGACGGCGGCGTGGCTGGTCATGCCGCCACGCTCGGTGACGATGGCGACGGCGGCATGCATGCCGCGGATGTCCTCGGGCGCGGTCTCGCGCCGGACAAGGATGCAGCGCTCGTCGCGCGCGGCCGAGGCTTGGGCGTCGGCGGCGGAAAAGACGATCCGGCCGGAGGCGCCGCCGGGACTTGCCGCGATGCCGGTCACGATGCGGTCGCGCGGCACGCGGGGATCGACCTGATAGTGCAGCAGTTCCGACAGCGCGCGCGGCTCGACCCGCAGGATCGCGTCGTCACGGCTGATGATGCCGTCATTGGCGAGCGTCACCGCGACCCGGACCGCAGCGCGCGAGGAGCGCGGCACGGTGACCGCGTCGATCACCTTCAGGGCGCCGTTTTCCAGCGCGAACTCGACCTGCATCTCCTCGCGCAGGCGCGCGCGGCAGGTGAGGCAGTGTTTCTGCAGTTCGGCGAAGACCTCGGGCGCGGCCTCCTCCAGCGAATGGCCGCGCTTGTCCTTGACGAGATAGAGCGTCTCCTCAGCCTTGCGGTTGGCCGGGTTGAGGCCGCGGAAGCGCCCGGTGATCTGCGGCGCGCCGGTCACCCCCTCGATCATCTGGATCTTTCCCCGGCCGGAGAGCGCCGGCCCCATCGCCTGCGCCATCTCCTGCACCACGAGCCCGAGGGCGGCGTCGGCCGGCGCGCCCTTGGCCTCGCGCAGGAGCCGCGCGGTCGTGCCCTCCCAGGCGCGCGCCATCGAGCGCATCACCTCGGTGAGCTGCTGGGCGCGCGATTGCGGGAACTCCTCGTCCATTTCCGCCTCGTAGGCGGCGAGTGCGGCGGCGAGCGCTGCGGCGGAGGGCTCGGCCGTGAACATGTCGGGATCGAGCCGGGCGACATGGATCGCGTAGGACTGCACGAAGCCGAGATAGATCGCGTCGGCGAATGCGGCGCCCTGCTCGCGCGTGAACTCGGCGTGTTTATCGGCGTTCATGCCGACATTGAGCACGGTTCCCGGCCCGCCCCAGGCCGGATTCGCGGGCGAGGGCCGGATCGAGACGAGCACCCCGTCGAACAGGGCGGCGAGACGATTCACATCCGGCAACTGGCCCGCTGCGATGGCGCGGACCGTGTCGCAGGGCAGCGCCGCCGTCCGCGGCACCGGCAGGTCGAGCCGGATCAGCCGCTGCAGGCATTTCGCCCGCCAACCGTGGCGCGCGGGATCGATCCGCGCCGTGGGCGTGATCTCGATGAACTCGGCGAAATCGGTATGTTTCTGCACTGCGGCAATCCTCTGTCGGGCTGCAGGATAGCGTGCTTCTGTTTCTTGGCAAGAAAAAGCGGAAACCCCGCGCGGCTGCATCGCGCGACGGGGGAGAATCGTGCCGCCCAGAACGCCACGCGCGGCTTGCGCCCCGCCCCCGCATGCGCCATGACTGGCCCGAGACAGGAGACGATCATGGCATTGCCGGTCCGGCAGCAGGCGACATACTGGGGCATCGCGGCGGTATTGTTCTTTGCCGCGCTATGGGGCCTTGGCAACGTGATCCTGCCCTTCGTGGTCGGTGGCGCGCTGGCCTATTTCCTCGACCCGGTCGCCGACCGGCTCGAACGGATGGGATTGAGCCGCACCGCCGCGACCTCGGTGATCTCGATCGCGGCGCTTCTGATCTTCGTTCTGCTCTCGCTGCTGATCGTGCCGATGCTGGTGCGCCAGCTTGTCGGCCTCGTGAACGCCGCGCCGACGATCTTCGCGGAGCTGCACCAGTTCCTTGCGACCCGTTTTCCGGCGCTGATGGACAATGAAAGCGCGCTGCGCGACACGCTGAACGCAATCGGCAAGACCATCCAGTCGCGCGGCGCGGAGCTGGCGCAGGGGCTCCTGACCTCGGCGCTCTCGGTGATCAACGCAATCGTCTTCATCGTCGTGGTGCCGGTCGTGGCCTTCTACCTTCTGCTCGACTGGGACAACATGGTCGCCAAGATCGACGGCTGGCTGCCGCGCGACCACCGCGAGACGGTCCGGGCGCTCGCCCGCGACATCGACCGGGTGCTCGCGGGATTCGTGCGCGGGCAGGTCTCGGTCTGCCTCATCCTCGGCACGTTCTACTCGGTCACGCTGATGCTCGCGGGGCTCGATTTCGGACTGATCGTCGGCGCCATTGCCGGGCTCATCACATTCATTCCCTATGTCGGCGCGCTGATCGGCGGGGCGCTGGCGATCGGGCTCGCGCTCTTCCAGTTCTGGGGCGACTGGTTTTCCATCGCCATCGTCGCGGGGATCTTCGCGGCCGGCCAGTTCCTCGAAGGCAACGTCATCACGCCGCGCCTCGTCGGCAAGTCGATCGGGCTGCACCCGGTCTGGCTCCTGTTCGCGCTCTCGGCCTTCGGCACGGTCTTCGGCTTCGTCGGCATGCTGGTCGCGGTGCCGGTCGCCGCCGCGCTCGGCGTGCTGGCGCGGTTCGCAGTGTCGCAATATCTCGAAAGCCGCCTCTACAAAGGGCTCGACGGCAGGGACAAGGGGTGAGATGGCCCGTCAGCTGACCTTCGACCTGCCTGTGCGCCCGGCACTGGGGCGCGAGGATTTCTTCGTCTCGCCCGCCAACGCGCTTGCTTTGGCCGCACTCGACGGCGCGGCGGACTGGCCGCAGGGAAAGATGCTGCTGATCGGCCCGGAGGGCGCGGGCAAGAGCCACCTCGCGCAGGTCTGGGCCGGGGCGGAATCGGCGCGCGTCGTCGCCGCGACCGAGCTCGCCGCCCTGCCCCTGCCCGACCCCGCGCCGCTCGTCGTCGAGGATGCCGACCGGATCGCCGGCGACCGCGCGGCCGAGGTGGCGCTCTTCCATCTGCACAATCACATGCTGTCGGGCCGCGCCCGGCTGCTCATCACCGCGCGCGCCGCGCCGCGGTCCTGGGGGCTGACGTTGCCCGACCTCGCGAGCCGGATGGAGGCGACGGCAAGCGCGCAGCTTCTGCCCCCCGACGACGCGCTCCTTGCGGCGGTGCTGGTCAAGCTCTTCGCCGACCGGCAGATCGCGGTGGCGCCGGCGCTGATCCCCTGGCTGGTGCAGCGGATGGACCGGTCCTTCGCCGCCGCCCGCCGGCTCGTCGCCGAGCTCGACGCCCGCTCGCTCGCGCGCGGAGGGCCGGTCACGCGCGCGCTGGCGGCCGAGATTCTGGACTCCGCCATCCTCGACGCGCCATGATGCGGATCATTCATAGAACCGTCATATGAGCATTAGATAAGCCCGGCATGACACAGGCAGATTTCCTCAAAGCCCCGTTCCCGAAACCGGCTGTCCTGCCGGAGGTGGAGATTTCCGGCCCGAAGCGGTTCTTCAACCGGGAACTGAGCTGGCTGGCCTTCAACTGGCGCGTCCTCGACGAGGCGCGCAACCCACGCGTGCCGCTGCTCGAACGGCTGCGGTTCCTGTCGATCTCGGCCACCAACCTCGACGAGTTCTACACGGTGCGCGTCGCGGGCCTGCGCGAGCTTCGGCGCGAGGGCAATGTCCTGCACTCGGACGACGGGCTGAGCCCGGCCGCGCAGCTTGCGCTCATCAATGCCGATGCGCGGCGCCTGCTGCAGATGCAGCAATCGGTGTGGAACAAGCTGAAAAAGGAGCTGGAGGCCGAGGGGATTGCGCTTCTGACGCGCTCCAAGCTGACGAAGCGCGACGAGGCGTTCCTTGCCGACTACTTCCTGAACAAGGTCTTCCCGATCCTCTCGCCGCTGGCGATCGACCCCGCGCATCCGTTCCCGTTCATCCCGAACACCGGCTTCTGCCTCGCGCTCGCGCTCGAACGGGCCACGGACAAGCGGCGACTTCAGGCGCTTCTGCCGATCCCGCAGCAGATCGAGCGGTTCGTGGCGCTGCCCGGCGGCAAGCGGTTCGTGCCGATGGAAGAGTTGTTGCTTCTGCATCTCGGTTCGCTCTTCCCTGGCTACCGCGACACTGGCCACTGCGCGTTCCGGGTGCTGCGCGACAGCGATATCGAGGTCGAGGACGAGGCCGAGGATCTGGTTCGCGAGTTCGAGACCGCGCTGAAGCGGCGGCGGCGCGGTCAGGTGATCCGCATGAAGATCACGGCCGGCGCGCCCGAGGATCTTCGCGACCTGATCATGGAGGAGCTCGCCGTCGCGCCCGACGAGGTCGTCGAGGTCAAGGGCATGGTCGGCATGGCCGACCTGAAGGAGCTGGTGCTCGACAGCCGCCGTGACCTGCAATGGCCCGGCTTCACGCCGCGCGTGCCCGAGCGGGTCCAGGACCACGAGGGCAACATGTTCGCGGCGATCCGCCAGAAGGACATGCTGCTGCATCACCCCTACGAGACCTTCGACATGGTGATCCGCTTCCTCAACCAGGCGGCGGCGGATCCGAACGTGCTCGCGATCAAGCAGACGCTCTACCGCACCTCGCAGGACAGTCCGATCGTCGCGGCGCTCTGCGACGCGGCCGAGAGCGGCAAATCGGTGACCGCGCTGGTGGAGCTGAAGGCCCGTTTCGACGAGGCCGCGAACATCCGCCAGTCGCGACGGCTCGAACGCGCGGGCGCCCATGTCGTCTACGGCTTCATCAACTACAAGACCCACGCGAAGATCTCGACCGTGGTGCGGCGCGAGGGCGAGAACCTCGTCACCTACACCCATTACGGCACCGGCAATTACCATCCGATCACGGCGCGGATCTACACAGACCTGTCGTTCTTCACCTGCGATGCCCAGCTTGGCCGCGACGCGACCAAGGTCTTCAACTACCTGTCGGGCTACGTGCAGCCCGAGGGGCTTGAGAATATCGCGATCTCGCCGATCAGCCTGAAGCCGCGGCTGCTGGAGCTGATCGCTGCCGAGGCGGAGCATGCGCGGGCGGGCAGGCCGGCGGAAATCTGGGCCAAGATGAACTCGTTGATCGAATCCGACATGGTCGATGCGCTCTATGCCGCGAGCCGCGCCGGGGTGAAGATCAACCTCGTCGTACGCGGCATCTGCGGCGTCAGGCCGGGCATCAAGGGTCTGAGCGAGAACATCCGCGTGAAATCGATCGTCGGCCGCTTCCTCGAACACAGCCGCATCGTCTGTTTCGGCAACGGCCACGGCCTGCCCTCGAAGAACGCGCGGGTCTTCTTTTCCTCGGCCGACTGGATGGGCCGCAACCTCAACCGCCGGGTCGAGACGCTGGTCGAGGCAACCAATCCGACCGTGAAGGCGCAGATCGTGAGCCAGATCATGGCCGCGAACCTCGCCGACGAGGCGCAGAGCTGGGTCCTGCAACCGGACGGCCGCTATGTCCGCGACCTGCCCGAGGGGCGCGACGATCTCTTCAGCTGCCACCGGTTCTTCATGGAGAACCCCTCGCTTTCGGGCCGCGGATCGGCCGGGGCGAAGGACGTGCCGAAGCTTGCCCATGCGGCCGACTGAGGGGAACGCGATGCAGAGCCGGATCGACACCAGGAAGACCAAGGGCGGCAAGACCAAGATCCGCGGCGAGGCACTCGCCGAGGAATGGGGGCCGTTCGGCCGCCCGCTCTTCGACGACCCCTCGGCGCGTGCGCTGGAACGCGTGGGCGTGGTCGATGTCGGGTCGAACTCGGTCCGGATGGTGGTCTTCGACGGCGCCGCGCGGAGCCCGGCCTATTTTTACAACGAGAAGGTGATGGCGGGTCTCGGCCAGGGGCTGGCGCAGACCGGGCGGCTCAACCCGCAGGGCCGCGTGCGGGCGCTGGCCGCGCTGAAACGGTTCGCCGCGATCGCCGCGGGCATGAGCCTGCCGCCCCTCTCCTGCGTCGCCACTGCCGCGGTCCGCGAGGCCGTCGACGGGCCGGAGTTCCGCGCCGAGGTGGAGCGCGAGACCGGGCTCAGGCTCTGGGTGATCGACGGCCAGGAGGAGGCGCGGCTCTCGGCGCAGGGCGTGCTGCTCGGCTGGCCCGAGGCGGAGGGGCTAGTCTGCGACATCGGCGGCAACTCGATGGAGCTTGCCGAAGTCTCGGGCGGCAAGGTCGGCCGCCGCGTGACCTCGCCGCTCGGCCCGTTCCAGCTGCAGCAGGTGCCCGGCGGCAAGAAGGGCATGACGAAATTCATCAAGGAGACGGTCGAGGCGCTGGCCGCCGAGCTCGGCACCGGGCACGAGCGGATCTATCTCGTCGGCGGCTCGTGGCGGGCAATCGCACGGCTCGACATGGAGCGGCGCAGCTATCCGATGACGGTGCTGCACGAATACCGGATGGGTCCGCAATCGGTCCTGCAGACGGTGAACTGGATCGCCGAGAACGATCTCACCGCGCTGCGTGCCCGCACCGGCACCTCGGCGGCGCGGATGGAGCTGGTGCCAATCGCCGCGCAGGTGCTACGCCAGCTCGTGCTGAGCTTCCACCCCAAGGAGATCGACGTGTCCTCCTACGGGATCCGCGAGGGGCTTCTCTACGAGCAGATGCCGGAGCGTCTGAGGATGCGCGACCCCTTGATCGAGGCCTGCCGCCATGCCGAGCGGACGATGGCGCGGATGCCAGGCTTCGGCAAGAAGCTCTACCAGTTCCTGCTGCCGCTCTACAAGAACGCGAGCTACGAGAAGCTGCGCATGGTCCGCGCCGCCTGCCTCCTGCACGACACCACATGGCGGGCGCATCCCGACTACCGCGCCGAGGTCTGCTTCGACAACGCCACCCGCGCCAATCTCGGCGGGCTGTCGCATCAGGAACGGGTGTTCCTCGGGCTCTCGCTCCTGCATCGCTACAAGAACTCGCGCGCCGGGTCGCGGCTGGAACCGCTCTTCGCGCTTCTGAGCGAGGAGCAGATGAAGGAGGCCGAGGTGCTCGGCAAGGCGATGCGGTTCGGCGCGATGTTCGCGGTGAAGTCGCCCGAGGAGGCAGGAGAGCTGACCTGGCGGCCGAAGAAGAAGGTTCTCGGGCTGCGGCTCAACGCCCATGCCGAGCCGCTCTTCGGCGAGGTCGCGCAGTCGCGCTTCGGCGCGCTTGCCGACGCGCTCGGCGCGCAGAGAGAGGTCAACGTGGTCTGAGGCTGGATCGGGTCGGTCAGATCTCGATCTCGCCGTCAGGTTCGGGCAAAGCGCGCTCAGCGGGCGACTTGCGGCGGATGATGATGTCGCCGTTCGGCAGCATCTCGGGCGCATGGTAGTTCCGCATGTCGCCGATCATCGCGGCGAGATCGCGGAACGCCGGTTCCATCTCGGCCAGCGCGCGGCCCATCTCCGCGTGCAGGTCCTTCAGCGCCGGTTCGACGTCGCCGATCATCGAGCGCAGGATGATCCGCGCGCCCTCCTCAAGAAGGCTCAGCCCCTCCTCGGCAGATTTCTCGCCGGGTGCGCCGCCGGATTGACCCGCGGCAGGCGCGGTGGCGATCAAGAGGACGGCAAGGGCATGGGCTATGCGTCTCATGCCCCCAATATAGGCGAAGCGCGCCGCGTTTCACAGGTCCGCTCAGAGGTCGATGTCGAGCGTGACCGGGAAATGGTCCGACGCGGTCAGGAGCGCCTCGCGCAGTTCCGGCACCCGGTAGCTGCCGGGATCGTCGAACGGGTGCCAGATCCGCCATTTCGGGCGCATCGCCTTCAGGTCAGGCGAGACCATCAGGTAGTCGAGCAGCGCCGAGAAGAAGCAGCCCTCGGAATCGAGATAAAACCGCGCGGTGGCGGGAGCCGCGGCAAGCTTCTTGCCGAAGGCGACCCGCGCATGGGGATCGTAGAGCCGGGTCTCGTGCGGCTCGTCCCAGCCGAGCACAATCTCGACCCCGGAGCGACCGAAGAGCTTCTCGTATTCGTCAAGACCGGGGCCGTCGTTGAAATCGCCCATCACCATCAGGCTGTCGCCCGCCGCGAGATGTTCGAGCACGCGTTCGCGGAGCCAGATGCACTGGGCAAGCTGCTTGCGGCGGTTCTCGATCGCGAGCCGCTTGACCTGCGCCTCGGTCGTGGCGCCGTGCGGCGCCTTCGACTTGATGTGGACGCCGATCATCCGGAAGGCGCGGCCCGCCGGCGTCCTGGCCGCGATCTCCAGCGGCGGCTTGGAGAAGCGCACCAGATCGGGCGTCGCGTCGATGTCGAGGTCGATCCGGTAACTCGAATCGAAGCGTGGCGCGGCGCCGGAATGGGCGTGGTCGGGCTGGCCGAGGGGGTCGTGGCGCACCTTCAGCCGGTCGGGATCGTAGAGGAGCGCGATCTCCTGCTGGGTCTCGTTCTCGTAGCCGAGCAGCGCCTTGCGGGTCCTGAGCTCGTAGCGCGCCGCGAAGGCTTCGAGCATGTCCACGGTCTTGTGGCGGCGGTTGCTGTCGGGCGCCTCGATGATCATCACCGCGTCGGCGTCGAGCGCGGTGAAGACGATGCCGAGGGCGGTGAGCTGGTCGGCGCGGGTGACGTTGTGGCGCGACGACCAGCCGCCGTCCTCCAGCATCCTGCCGTCGCGGTCGAAGAGGTTGGTGAACCACTCGACGTTGTACGTTGCGATCCGCATCGGCTCAGGCCGCCTCTCTCGCGCGGATCTCCTCCCAGGCGCGGTTGACGGCGACGAGCCGCTGTTCCGCGAGGCGGAGCGCCTCCTCGGGCAGGCCGCGGGCGAGGAGCCGGTCGGGATGGCAGTCGCGCACCGCCTGCCGGAAGGCGGCGCGGATCTCCTCCATCGGCGCGTCATGGCCGACGCCGAGCGTGTCGTAGGGATCCGGCGGCGCCTCGGGCACATGACGCGCGAGGATCGAGCGGAAGCAGCGGTCGCCGACGCCGAAGATCCGCGCCACCTCGCGGAGGAACGCGTCCTCGTGCGGGTGGTAGTCGCCATCCGCGACCGCGATGTGGAAGAGCCCCTCCATGAGGTCGACGAGCACCGGGTCGCCGGCGCCGAACATGCCGGCGATCTTGGCCGCGTACTGGTCGAAACCGGCGACGTCCTGGCGGGCGAGGTTGAAGACCCGCGCCGCGTTCGCCTCCTCGGCGCGCGGGATGGTGAAGACCTCGCGGAAGGCCGCGACCTCGTCGCGGGTGACCTGACCGTCGGCCTTGGCCATCTTGGCGCCGAGCGCGATCACCGCGATGGTGAAGCCGACCGAGCGTTCCGGCGGCGATTTCAGCCGGTCGAAGACGGTCGACAGCGCCTCGCCCTTCGCGAGGGCGGCCAGAGCGTCGGAGATGCGGGTCCAGATCGACATGAGGTGAGCTTATCCCGGCGGCGGGCAAAATGTCAGTGCGTCACAAAAACTTCATCATCAGCACGAGGTCGAGCCAGCGGCCGAACTTGCGCCCCGCCTCGGGGATGCGCGCGACATGGGTGAAGCCCATGCGTTCGTGGAACGCGACCCCGTCCGGGTTCTCGCCCGAGACCCCGGCAAAGAGCGTATTCGCCCCGCCGATCCGGGCATGCTCCTCGATCCGCGCCATCAGCGCCCGCCCCGCGCCGCGTCCGCGCGCCTCCGGCGCGAGCATGATCGTGTGCTCCATCGCATGGGCGTAGCCATTGCCGCCGCGGAACTGCGCATAGGTCGCGAAACCCAGGAGCCCGCCGCTCTCGGCAAGGAAGAACTCGCGCCCCGCCGCGCGACGCTCCTCGATCATCTGCGCGAGGCTCTCGGGCGTCTTCTCCTCGTCCGAGAAGCTGATCGTGGTGTCGCGGATCACCGGGTTCCAGAGCGCGATGAGCGCGGGAATGTCGGTCTCGCGGGCCGGACGGATGATCATGCAAGCGTCCTCTCACCGTGCGGCGTGGAAATGGTGACGCGGAGCGCCGGGTGCCCGGCGACGATGACGACGCGCGGGTCGCGGACCGGAAGTGCGGCCGTGAGTGCTGTGGGATCGGGATGCGCGATCTCCAGCCGCAGAAGGCGGCAGCCGCTCTCGGGAAGCGCGGTTGCGGGGTGGCGGTCGCCCTGCCATTCGATCAGCGCCGGAAAGCAGTCGTCGAAGGGATGCCGGCCATCGTCCGGCACGCCGAAGCGCCAGCGGAAGGCCGCGCGCGAGAGATCGGTCGCCCGCCCGGCCCCGTCGGGCGCCGCGGCGAGGGCTGCATCGAGATCCTCGACCCGCGCGATCCAGTGCGTCAGCCGCGGCGGCCCCGCGAACCGGTCGAGACCGAACCAGCGCGGCCGGCCGGGTGGCTCGGCGCCGGGATCGGTGGCGATCACTTCGAGATACTCGCGCGGCCCGAGACCGAGGAGCCGGTTATGTGTCGCCATCGCCGCGTGCTGCCCACCCCGCACCAGCGCCACGCCGAGCGCGGCCTCGACCGCCGCCACGCCCTCTTCGAGCGTCGCCGCCGCAACCGCGAGATGATCGAGTTCCGCCATGCCTCCGCCTCCGGCGCGCATCCTAGACAGGATCGGACAAGAAGAAAACGCATTGATTTCAGGCGCCTCCCCTCCCCCTTGTGATGAGGGGATGGGGGTGGGAGGCGGCCCCGGGCGGTCAGCCCCTCCCTCTCCCACGAGGAGGGAGGGAAGCGCCCTGCCCGGCCCGATTGCACCCGTTCCGATCCCGCGGAAAGACGCTGCGCCGCCGCCGCAAGCAGCGATTTCGACCGACGAAAAGGTTGACATGGCGGGCCCAAACCCCAATTCAGACCGAACGGTAAAGATATTCAGGGGGATAGCTGATGAGCCTCATGCGCGCATTCGACCGATTTTTCCGTCACGACGCGGCGGGTGGCGTGCTATTGATGGCCTCGGCGGTGCTCGCGCTGATCGTCGCCAACTCGGCGCTCTCGGCGGGCTATCACGACCTGCTCCTGAAGAAGTTCTCGATCCTGCTCGATGGCGAGGGGCTGTCGAAGCCCCTGATCCTGTGGATCAACGACGGGCTGATGGCTGTCTTCTTCTTCCTCATCGGGCTCGAGCTCAAGCGCGAGATGGTCGAGGGCAAGCTCAAGAACCCCGCCGACGTGATGCTGCCGGGGCTGGCGGCGGTCGGCGGCATGGTGCTGCCGGCGCTCGTCTTCCTCGCCTTCAACTGGTCCGATCCGGTGACGCGGGGCGGCTGGGCGATCCCGGCCGCGACCGACATCGCCTTCGCGGTGGGCGTGCTGGCGCTCCTTGGCAAGCGGCTGCCGGCGGCGCTCAAGATCTTCCTTCTCACGCTCGCGATCCTCGACGACCTCGGCGCGATCCTGATCATCGCGCTCTTCTACACCAAGGAGCTGCATGTCGATTACCTTTTCATCGCGCTCCTGCCGCTCGCGGGGCTCTACCTTCTGAACCGCGCCGGCGCGCACCGGATCGCGCCGATCGTGCTTCTCGGCGTGGTGCTCTGGGTGCTGGTGCTGAAATCGGGGGTCCATGCGACGCTTGCCGGTGTCGTCACCGCCTTCTTCGTGCCCTTGAAGGACAAGTACGGCAAGTCGCCGCTCCACTCGCTCGAGCACGCGCTGTCGCCCTATGTGCTCTTCCTGATCGTGCCGGTCTTCGCCTTCGCCAATGCCGGCGTGGTGCTGCAGGGCCTGACGCTCGGCGACCTCTTCGCGCCCCTGCCGATGGGAATCGCGGCGGGTCTCGTGATCGGCAAGCAGCTCGGCGTCTTCGGTGCGACCTGGCTCGTGGTCCGCGCCGGCTGGGCACGGCTGCCGTACGGCGTGACCTGGCCGCAGATCTACGGGCTCGCCTGCCTCGCCGGGATCGGCTTCACGATGTCGCTCTTCATCGGCGGCCTCAGCTTCGATTCACCCGACAACATGAACGCGGTGCGGCTCGGGGTGCTCGCGGGTTCCGCGATCTCGGCGATTACCGGCTATGTGGTGCTCCTGATGGCCGCGCAGCGCCGGACGGCCGAGGCCGGGGAGGCCGACGCCGACGAACCCGCCGCGGCGGCCCAGAACTGACGCCCGTTCAGGCCGTGCCCGCGCGATAGGGCGCGAGCACGGCAGCGACCGCCGCGCTGTTCGGCGTCGGCACGCCAAGCTCGCGCCCCATCCGCGATACCGCGCCGCAGATCCGGTCGACCTCCAGCGGCTTGCCAAGTTCGAGATCATGGGCGGTCGAGGCGCGCGCCTCGTCGGGCAACCGCGACCAGAATTGCAGCGTCTTCTCGACGGCATCCGCCGGCAGGTCGACGCCGCGCGCCCGTCCGACCGCGTCGGCCTCGCGCACAAGGCCGCGGAAGAACTCCATCAATTCGGGATTCGCCCGGATCTCGCGAAACCGGCAGCGCGCGGCGGCGGTGGTGCCGCTCACCGCGTTGAAGAGAAGGAACTTCTGCCAGAGATCGACCGTCACGTCGGCGCGCTCCGGCACGGTGATCCCGGCGGAGCGGAAGGCTTCGATCACCTTGGCGACCTCGGGCGAGGTCTGGCTGCCTTGTCTGTCGCCGATAGTGAAGGCGCTGCCGCCACCGTACTGGGTGACGACGCCCGGCGCGGTGATGTTGGAGAAAATGCGGGCGACGCCGATCAGCGTCCGCGCGTCGCCGAAGGCCGCGGCGAGGAGGTCGGGCGCGTCGACGCCGTTCTGGAACGGCAGCACCAGCGTCTTCGGCCCGGCATGGGGAAGATAGGCCGCGATCATGGCCTCCATGTCCTGCCCCTTCACGGCGAAGACCGCGAGGTCGGCCGGCGGCAGATCCTCCAGCCGGTCGCTCACGGCGTCCGGCCGGATCACGGTTTCGGTGCCGTCCATCACCAGTTTCAGCCCGGCTTCGCGGATCGCGGCGAGATGCGCGCCGCGCGCGAGGAGCGAGACCGAATGCCCCGCCGGTGCGAGCTTCGCCGCGAGAAAGCCGCCGATCCCGCCGGCCCCGAGCATCAGGATGTTCATGCCTCGCCTCCCGTTCCTGTCCTTCAAGCGCAGACCGCCGCCCCCGGGGGGCGGCGGCCGGTCGTTCAGGCCTTCCGCGCCTCGCGGATGAGCCGCAGGATGTCCTTCGCCGCCGCCGGGATGTTGGTGCCCGGCCCGAAGATTGCCTTGACCCCGGCCTTCTCGAGATACTCGTAATCCTGCTGCGGGATCACCCCGCCGCAGATCACGAGGATATCGCCCGCGCCCTTCTCCTTCAAAGCCTCGATCAGCTTCGGGGCGAGCGTCTTGTGGCCCGCCGCCTGCGAAGAGACGCCGATCACATGGACGTCGTTGTCGACGGCGTCCTGCGCCGCTTCCTCGGGGGTCTGGAAGAGCGGGCCCACGTCGACGTCGAAGCCGATGTCGGCGAAGGCCGTCGCGATCACCTTGGCGCCGCGATCGTGGCCGTCCTGGCCCATCTTCACCACGAGCATCCGCGGGCGGCGGCCCTCCTCCTCGGCGAAGGCCTCGACGTCCTTCTGGATCGCCGCGAAGCCCTCGTCGCCCTCGTAGGCCGCGCCGTAGACCCCGGCGAGCGTCTTCACCTCGGCCCGGTGCCGTCCGAACACCTTTTCCATCGCCATCGAAATCTCTCCTACCGATGCCCGGGCGCGCGCGGCCTCGACCGCCGCTTCCAGGAGGTTGCCGCCCTCGGTCGCGCGCCGTTCAAGCTCGGCCAGCACCGCCTCGCATTTCGCGGCGTCACGGGTCGCGCGGATCTTCTCGAGCCGCGCCACCTGCGCCTCGCGCACCTTGACGTTGTCGACATCGAGAATGTCGATCGGGTCTTCCTTGTCCTTGCGGTACTTGTTGACGCCGACGATGACCTCCTCGCCGCGGTCGATCATCGCCTGCCGGCGGGCCGCCGATTCCTCGATCCGGAGCTTCGGCATGCCGGAGGCGACGGCCTTGGTCATGCCGCCCATCTCCTCGACTTCCTCGATCAGCGCCCAAGCCTTTTCCGCCAGTTCCGCCGTCAGGCTCTCGACGTAGTAGGAGCCCGCGAGCGGGTCGACGACATTGGTCACGCCGGTCTCTTCCTGCAGGATGAGTTGGGTGTTGCGCGCGATCCGGGCCGAGAACTCGGTCGGCAACGCGATCGCCTCGTCGAGCGCGTTGGTGTGCAAGGACTGGGTGCCACCGAGGACTGCGCTCATAGCCTCGTAGGCCGTGCGGATGACGTTGTTGTAGGGGTCCTGCTCCTGCAAGGACACGCCCGAGGTCTGGCAATGGGTCCTGAGCATCAGCGAGGAGGTCTTCTTCGCCCCGAACTCGGTCATGATCCGGTGCCAGAGCATCCGCGCGGCGCGGAGCTTCGCGGCCTCCATGAAGAAGTTCATGCCGATCGCGAAGAAGAACGACAGCCGCCCGGCGAAATCGTCGACATTCATGCCGCGCGCGATGGCGGCCCGGACGTATTCACGCCCGTCGGCGAGCGTGTAGGCCAGCTCCTGCACGAGGTTCGCGCCCGCCTCCTGCATGTGGTAGCCCGAGATCGAGATCGAGTTGAACTTCGGCATCTCGTTCGAGGTGTATTCGATGATGTCGGCGATGATCCGCATCGAAGGTTCGGGCGGGTACACATAGGTGTTCCGCACCATGAATTCCTTCAGGATGTCGTTCTGGATCGTGCCGGAGAGGAGGCCCCGGTCGACGCCCTGCTCCTCACCCGCGACGATGAAGTTCGCGAGGATCGGGATGACGGCGCCGTTCATCGTCATGGAAACGCTGATCTTCTCAAGCGGGATGCCGTCGAAGAGGATCTTCATGTCCTCAACCGAGTCGATCGCGACCCCGGCCTTGCCCACGTCCCCCACGACGCGGGGATGGTCGCTGTCATAGCCACGGTGGGTGGCGAGGTCGAAGGCGACCGAGACGCCCTGCTGCCCGGCGGCGAGGTTCTTGCGGTAGAAGGCGTTCGATTCCTCGGCCGTGGAGAAGCCGGCATATTGCCGGATCGTCCAGGGCCGGCCGGCATACATCGTCGCCCTCACGCCGCGGGTGAAGGGCGCGATGCCCGGCAGCGTGCCCATGTGGCCGAGGGGCGCGGTATCCGCCTCGGTATAGAGCGGCTTGACCGCGATTCCCTCGAGCGTGTTCCAGGTCAGATCGTCGGGCGTGCGGCCCTTCAGTTCCTTTTCCGCCAGCGTCCGCCAGGCTGCCATCTTGTCCGTCATCGGTCATTCCTTTCATCGCTGACCGGACCCCGCGAGAGGCGCCGGTATAAGCCTTTGGCAATCCGCCCGTTTCGCCTATATCTGGGACGGAGGAGATTGCATGAAGCCACTCTTGTTCGTGATCCTGTCGGGCTGCCTTGCTCTTGGCGCCGAGGCCCAGGAATCCGCTCCCGTCACCCTCGAGCCGATCGCGGCCGAGACGGTGGAGCTGGACGATTTCCGCTGGGAAAAGCGCCCGGTCGTCGTCTTTGCCGACAGCCCGAACGACCCGGCGTTCCGCACCCAGCTGCAATATCTCACCGAGGATCCCGACGAGCTCATCAAGCGCGACGTGGTGATTCTCACCGACACCGATCCCGCCACCCCGTCGGACGCGCGCCGGAGGCTGCGCCCGAGGGGGTTCTCGATGGTGCTCCTCGACAAGGACGGCACAGTGAAACTGCGCAAGCCCCTGCCGTGGCGCGTCCGCGAGATCGTCCGCGCCATCGACAAGTTCCCGCTCAGGCGCGAGGAACTGCGGATGAAGCGGCTGGGCGACGGGTAGTTCATTCGAACTCCATGATCACGTCGTCGACCTTGAGGCTCGCGCCCGGCGCGGCGGCGATCTTCTTCACGACGCCCTTGCGCTCGGCGCGCAGGATGTTCTCCATCTTCATCGCCTCGACCGTGGCCAGCGCCTGGCCCTCCTGCACCTCCTGGCCCTCCTCGACCGAGATCTTCACGACGAGGCCGGGCATCGGGCAGAGGAGGTACTTCGAGGTGTCGGGCGGCAGTTTTTCCGGCATGAGCCGGGCGAGCTCGGCCTGGCGCGGGGTGCGGACATAGACCTTGAGGTCCGCGCCGCGGGTGCGGATGCGGAAACCACCGGGGAGCTTGTCCACCTTCAGCACCACCGCCGCGCCGTCGACCTCGAGCCGGGCGAGCGACTGGCCGGGGGTCCAGTCCGAGGTTACCCGGTGCGCCGTGCCGTCGGCGAAGCGCACCGTGGCGCCCTCGCGGTCGGCGTCGATCTTCACCGCGATCTCCTCGCCCTGCAGCGATACCACCCAGTCGTCGCCGACATGGCGCTCGTGGTTGCCGAGGCGCCCGGTGATCCGGGTGCGGCGGATCTCGGCCACCCGGTTCATCGCCGCGGCGGCCGCCGCGACCATGCGGAGCCGGCCCTCGCCGAGCACGACGCCGTTGAAGCCCTCGGGGAACTCCTCGGCGATGAAGGCGGTCGTGATCGCGCCCTCGATGAAGCGGGGATGGTCCATCACCGCGGAGCAGAACGGCAGGTTGTGACCGATCCCCTCCACCTCGAACGCGTCGAGCGCGACCCGCATCGCCTCGATCGCCTCGGCGCGGTTCGGCGCCCAGGTGCAGAGCTTGGCGATCATCGGGTCGTAATACATCGAGATCTCGCCGCCCTCGTAGACGCCGGTGTCGTTGCGGACGATTGCCTTGTCGCCCACCGCCTCGACCGGCGGCCGGTAGCGGGTGAGCCGGCCGATCGAGGGCAGGAAGTTGCGATAGGGATCCTCGGCGTAGAGCCGGCTCTCGATCGCCCAGCCGTTGATCTTGAGGTCCTTCTGCGCGAACGGGAGCTTCTCGCCGGCGGCCACGCGGATCATCTGCTCGACGAGGTCGACGCCGGTGATCAACTCGGTGACGGGATGCTCCACTTGCAGGCGGGTGTTCATCTCGAGGAAGTAGAAGTTCTTCTCGCCGTCGACGATGAACTCGACGGTGCCGGCGCTGGTGTAGCCGACGGCCTTGGCCAGCGCGCAGGCCTGCTCGCCCATCGCCTTGCGGGTCTCGGGGTCGAGGAACGGGCTCGGCGCCTCCTCGATCACCTTCTGGTTCCGTCGCTGGATCGAGCATTCGCGTTCGTGCAGGTAGACGCAGTTGCCGTGCTTGTCAGCGAGCACCTGGATCTCGATGTGGCGCGGCTGGGTCACGAATTTCTCGATGAAGATCCGGTCGTCGCCGAAGGAGGACGCGGCCTCGTTCTTGGAGGACTGGAAGCCCTCGGCGGCCTCGGCGTCGTTCCAGGCGATCCGCATCCCCTTGCCGCCGCCTCCGGCCGAGGCCTTGATCATCACCGGATAGCCGATCTCGCGGCTGATCTTCACAGCCTCCTCGGCATCGGCGATGAGGCCCATGTAGCCCGGCACCGTGGAGACGCCCGCCTCCATCGCGATCTTCTTGGAGGTGATCTTGTCGCCCATCGCCTCGATCGCCGGCGAGGGAGGGCCGACGAAGACCACATCCTCTTTCTCAAGAGCTTCAGCGAACTTCATGTTTTCGCTAAGAAATCCATACCCCGGATGCACCGCCTCGGCGCCGGTCCGGCGGATCGCGTCCATGATTTTGTCGATCACGATATAGGACTGGTTCGCAGGCGGCGGGCCAATATGCACCGCCTCGTCGGCCATCTTGACATGCAGCGCATGCCTGTCGGCGTCCGAATAGACCGCCACGGTCTTGATGCCCATCTTGCGGGCCGACTTGATGACGCGGCAGGCAATCTCGCCCCGGTTCGCGATCAGGATCTTCTTAAACATTCTCATTGTCCTCGCCGAGAAGGGTCATCGCTCTGCGTTCCGGGTACGGCCGGAACGCGGTTAGGGTCACGCAACCGCCAGGGCTGCATGAAGAAGGGTCAGTTTGCTTGGCGCAAAGTCCGGGGTGGGTGCGAAAGAGGCGCGGGGCACGGGGTGCACAGCGGCGCTCACCGCTCAGAACGACCGCAGAAACGCCGCCCGGCGCGAAAGGGTCTTGTGCCAGACGGATCGCACCCGCGCCGTCCGGCCGGCCGCATCTGGGCACAAAAAAACCACCGAAGCCAAGCGGCATTCGATGGTTTCTCGTTTTACGACAATGAGTCCGGCCGAGGCGGCCGGCCCCCGTCACCCAAACGTCAGCAGAGGTTGACGTCGTCGCAGAGCGCGCCGCCGGCTGCGCCGATGGCCGCACCGGTGAGGACGTTGTTGTCGGTGACGTCGGCAATGACGGCACCCGCAGCGGCACCGGCCAGCGCACGCTCACCATCGGTCTGCATGCAGCCCGCAAGAGAGGCCATGAGGGCCAGACCGACGAGGACTTTGGAAACACGCATTCTGCTCTTCCTTCAGCAAGATTTGTTGTGCCGAATCTGTTTAGCGAAATCGGTGCCCGCCGAAAGTGAAATCGGCGTGATTCCGCGACATCGGCAGCAGTCCGCCGGTCGCATCGCCCGTTGCCCGACGCCGCAGCCCTAGCGAAAAATGGCCTGACCCTAACTGGGCCAGGCCGTAGAGAAGGGGAAGGGTAACGGTTTTGACAAATCGGGGCGTTATGCTTGCTGTAGGGTGACGCCCCGTCAGCAACCTTGCCACGGCCGCCGGATAGCGCAAACAGAAAGTTTCCGACAAGGAAACGATCGGCAGATATGCGCCCAAGACCGGTGGTGCTGCGCAGAAACACGCCTACTCCTCCGCCTCGAAGACGTCGGGGAAGGCGGCGCGGGCGCGCGCGACATCGATTCTCAGCAGCGCCTCGTAGCTTTCGGGGTCGAAATCGTCATCCGCCGGAATCACCTCGCGGCCGAACAGCCAGGACAGGCGTCCGGCATCGAGATTGCCACGTTCGAAGGGATCATCGCCGAAATGATCCCAGAGCGCTGCCATGAAGGCAGCGTCGGCACGGCGATCTGCGGGACTGCGGTCGCGAAAGCGTTCACGCGTGATGAGGCGGGTGATCCCCTTGGGATTCGCGCGCCGTATGGTGAACTGGAAGTCAGTGCCGGGAAGGCGGCCCGGAAAGCCGCGATGCTTCAGCATGGGCCACCTCCCGCGATGGGCGACCCGAAGCGGGCCGGGACCGGGCGTATCGCCCGGACCCGGCCGTTGGCATTAGCTGCCGTACTTGCCCGAGAAGGTCGGCTCGGTCGTGACCGGCTGCTCGACGACGACCGGCTCTTCCTGCTGGGCGCAAGCCGCCACGAAGGCGACGAGCATGCACGCGAACAGCGCTTTTTTGGACATTTGTCACTCCTGCTCAAGGGGGCAGCGAAGGGATCTTCCGCAATCGACTGCCGGTGTTTTTCAATATCGGCTGCGTTGTCGCCGCCGTCGCACATCATAGTGGATGACATCAAGCGGGCCCATGCGTCCGTTGTCAAGTTCGCGAGTTGTGGCACCGCAGCATCACTTGACATTTCAAGAACTGCAGGCCGCAAAAATGCCGTCGCGCGCATCAGAACGCCTCCCATACACAGCGGTCGCCGTCGCGGCTGAACGCCTCGAAAAATTGTGTCGCCTCCGGTGCCACCTCGCCGAACGGAACCGGCCTGTCCGCGAGCGAGATCACGATCTGCGCCGGCGCCGGCCCGATCTCGGGCAGGCGCGGCAGGGCATAGGTCTCGCAGAGCCAGGCCATGTCGGCCTGGGCCGACTCGGCGCTGATTCCGCCGTCCTCGCGGCCGATCGCCGGCGCGAGGAACCGGAACCGCAGCGTCAGCCCCTCGGGTCCCGGCGCCGAGCGGATCACGTCGAGCGCGGTGACCTCCTGGCCCGAGGGCACGGTGATCGCCCCCGCGGCCTCAGGCCCGGCCGTCTCGCTCCCGTTCGTGGCAAACCACAGCATCGTGGCGATCACTCCCATTGCAGTTCCGGCCAGCCAGATCCTCACGACGGCCTCCCCTTCGGGCGGCTCGCCGCGCTGCGGCTCGTGGCTGCGACCTCGTCAGTTGGCATCAACTCCTCCCCGGCGATGCCTCACAACGGAATGTTGTCGTGCTTCTTCCAGGGATTGCTGAGTTTCTTGGTCCGGAGCGAGGCGAAGGCGCGGGCCACCCGCTTGCGGGTTCCGTGCGGCATGATCACCTCGTCGATGAAGCCCTT
>NZ_JAOVQO010000030.1:0-23557 GCF_025673475.1 Albidovulum salinarum
ACATGCATGGCGGCAACGGCATCCAGGAAGAATTCCAGGTCATGCGCCATGCGATGAACCTCGAGACCGTCAACACCTACGAAGGCACGCACGATGTCCACGCCCTCATCCTCGGGCGCGCGATCACCGGGCTGCAGGCCTTCTATTGAAGCTGGGCGCCGCAAGATGCCGCTGAACGGAGGACCCGTGCGTGGAGCTTAAGAGGAACCTTGTCGGCGGGAACTGGGTCGAGGGCGAAGATGCCACCGAAAACCGCAACCCGTCGAACCTGGCAGATGTCGTCGGGCTCTATGCCCGCGCCTCGGCCGATCAGGTCGCGGATGCCGCAGCGGCGGCGCGGGCCGCGCTTCCGGTCTGGGCCGGGGCGAGCCCGCAGATCCGCGCCGATCTCCTTGATAAGGTGGGCGCCGAAATTCTCACCCGGAAGGACGAGATCGGCCGCATCCTGGCGCGCGAGGAGGGCAAGACGCTGCCCGAGGCGATCGGAGAGACCGTGCGCGCGGCGCAGATCTTCCGCTTCTTCGCGGGCGAGGCGATCCGGGTGGCGGGCGATGCCGTCGCCTCGGTGCGCCCGGATGTGGATGTAGAGGTGATGCGCGAGCCGGTCGGTGCGGTCGGGCTGGTGACACCCTGGAACTTCCCGATCGCGATACCGGCGTGGAAGATCGCGCCGGCCCTGGCTTACGGCAACACGGTCCTCTTCAAGCCTGCCGACCTTACGCCGGGTTCGGCGCATCTCCTGGCGGAGATCATCCATGCGGCGGGCGCTCCGGCGGGGGTCTTCAATCTCGTGATGGGGCGCGGTTCGGTCGTCGGCGATGCCATCGTGAGGCATCCCGAGATCGACGCGGTGTCCTTCACCGGCTCGGTCCCGGTCGGACGGGCGTTGGCGGTCGAGGCGGCGCGCGGGCTGAAGAAGGTCCAGATCGAGATGGGCGGCAAGAACCCGATGGTGGTGATGGACGACGCCGACCTCGATCTCGCGGTCAATGCCTGCCTGAACGGTGCCTTCTTCTCGACCGGGCAGCGCTGCACCGCCTCGTCGCGGCTGATCGTGCATGAGGCGGTTCACGACGAATTCGCGGAAAGACTCTCGGAGGCGATGATGGCGCTTCGGGTGGGCGACGCGCTCGACCCCGAAACCCAGATCGGCCCTGTCGTGTCGGCGAGCCAACTCGACAGCAATCTTGGCTATGTCGAGATCGCCCGATCGGAAGGCGCCACCGTTATCGGCGGCGAACGGCTGGACGGCCCGGCGGACGGCTTTTACCAGCAGCCCGCGCTCTTTGTCGGCGCAACCAACGCCATGCGCACCAGCCGCGAGGAGATCTTCGGCCCCTGCGCAAGCGTCATCAGGGTCGGGGATTTCGACGAGGCGCTGGCGGTGGCGAACGACACCGAATTCGGCCTCTCGTCGGGCATCTGCACGTCGAGCCTGAAACATGCGCGCGCGTTCCGGCGCGGGTCGGCTTCGGGCATGGTGATGGTCAACCTGCCGACCGCGGGCGTCGACTATCACGTTCCGTTCGGCGGCCGGAAAGGATCGTCCTACGGGCCGCGCGAACAGGGCCGCTATGCGGCGGAGTTCTACACGGCAGTCAAGACCTCCTACAGTTTCTCGGGGTGACAACGATGGCGAAGGACGCAATCCTGGCGATCAATCCGGGCACGACGACGACCCGCTGCGCGCTCTACGGCATCGACGAAGGCGGCTTGCGGCTGATCGCGGAGCAGAATCTCGATCATGACGAGGGGCGGATGGCCGGGTTCGCCGGCATCGCCGACCAGCTCGATTACCGCGATGGCTGTGTCCTCGCCTTCCTGCGCGAAGCACTGGGAACGCATCGACTGGTCGCCGTGGCCGGGCGCGGCGGGATGCTTACGCCGGTGCCGTCGGGCGTGATCGCGGTCAACGAGGAGCTTGTCGATTTCGCCCTGTTCCGGCCGGTCTACAACCACGCGAGCAATCTCGGCGCGCCGCTCGCCGACCGCATCGCGCGCCGGTACGGCGTGCCCGCTTTCGTCGTCGATCCGGTCAGCGTAGACGAACTGCCCCCCGTCGCGCGGGTGTCGGGCTTCGAGGAATTGCCGCGGTTCAGCTTCGTCCATGCGCTCAATGTCCGCGCCTGCGGGCGTAGGCTCGCCGCCGAGCTGGGCAAGCCCTTCGAAGAGTTGCGTGCAGTCGTGGCGCATCTCGGCGCCGGGTTCTCGATCGCGGCGCTGATCGGCGGCAAGATCGTCGACAGTTCCAACCGCATGGAGATCTCGCCCTTCTCGCCGGAACGCGCGGGCGGCCTGCCGCCGCTGCCGCTGATCGAGCTTTGCTATTCCGGCAAGTATTCCAAGCAGGACCTCCTGGCCAGGCTCTACGGGAAGGGCGGCGTCTACGGCTATCTCGGCACCAAGGACATCCGCAAGGTCGAGGCGATGATCGAGGCGGGCGACGAACGCGCCCGGCTTGTCCACGACGCGATGCTCTATCAGACCGCCAAGGCGATCGGGGCGATGGCCGCGGTTGCCGAGTTCGATCTGGACGGGATCGTGCTGACCGGCGGCCTCGCCAACAGTTCGCGGGTCGCGCGGGTTCTCACGCGCAAGGCGGAACGCATTGCCCCGGTGCATGTCTACGCCGGCAGCGACGAATGTCTCGCGCTGGCGGAAGGCGCATTCCGGGCGGTCTCGGGGCACGAGACGCCGATGCAATGGCCGGTCGCGATGCCGGCGGAGGTCGTCTGATGCCG
Organism: Albidovulum salinarum; assembly: GCF_025673475.1. NCBI lineage: Bacteria > Pseudomonadati > Pseudomonadota > Alphaproteobacteria > Rhodobacterales > Paracoccaceae > Albidovulum > Albidovulum salinarum. The sequence goes on from NZ_JAOVQO010000030.1 coordinate 2,742, forward strand.
GTTCGGAGCTTCGACGAACTGCGGGGCCGGGCGCGCGACCTCGGTCCGGTGCGGCTTGCAGTTGCGGGCGGCAACGATGCCAGCGTACTCGAGGCGATCATTCAGGCGGTAGGGGAAGGTCTCGTCTCGGCCGTTCAGGTGACGGGCGACGCGTCTGCGATCGGGGCCGCCCTGCCGGCGGCACTTCACCCCGTCGTGCAGTGCGTCGAGGCCAGCGATGCCGCCGATTGCGCAACAAAGGCGGTCGCGGCGGTGCGTGAGGATCGGGCGGATGTGCTGATGAAGGGGCATGTCGACAGCACCGCCTATCTCCGGGCGATCGTCAGCCGCGACACCGGCATTCGCGCCGGCGGTGTCCTGTCGAACGTGACGGTGGCCGCGATGCCATCCTGGCCGAAGCTGATCGCGGCGACCGACAACGGCATCCTTCCCGCACCCGACCTGGACCAGAAGCGGCAGATCGTCCTGAACACGGCGGCCCTGTTCCGGGGGCTCGGCGTGAGCCCGGTGAAGGTGGCGGCGGTGGCAGCGACCGAGAAGGTGTCGGCGGCGCTGCCCGCCACGGTGGACGCGGCGGCGCTCGCCAAAGAGAGCCGGGCGGGAAATCTGCCGGGCTTCGTGATCGACGGTCCTTTCGGCTACGATGTCGCCGTCAGCCGCGACGCGGCGCGGGCGAAGGGGCTGGACGGCTCCCCGGTCGCCGGCGACGCGGACCTTCTTCTCTTCCCGACGATCGAGGCGGCGAATGCGGTGGCGAAATCCTGGAAGTTCCATGGCCAGGCGGAAACCGGGTCGATCGTTCTTGGCGCGAGGGTTCCGGTCATGCTGAACTCGCGCTCTGACAGCGCGGCGCGGCGCATCAACGCGCTCATCCTGGCGATGTTGGCAAGAAATTCGGGCGGAGGAACGACATGACGGTCCAGACGGTTGGAGTGATCGGTGCCGGGCAGATGGGCAACGGCATCGCCCATGTCTTCGCCGCCGCCGGCTATGACGTGGTGCTGAACGACATCTCCGCCGAAGCGCTCGCCGCCGCGATGGCGAAGATCGAGACGAACACCGCGCGCCAGGTGAGCAAGGGCCAGCTTGACGCTGAAGCGCGCGACGCGGCTCTGGCGCGCATCCGCACCACAACCGATCTGGGCGAGCTTGGCGGCGGCGATCTGATCATCGAGGCCGCGACCGAGCGGGAGGAGGTGAAGCACAGGATCTTCGCGGCGCTCCAGCCTTCGCTCGGGCCCGGAACGATCCTGACCTCCAACACCTCGTCGATCTCGATCACCCGGCTCGCCGCGCGGACCGACCGGCCGGACCGCTTCATGGGCTTCCATTTCATGAACCCGGTGCCGCTGATGAAGCTGGTCGAGCTGATCCGGGGCATCGCGACCTCTGAGGAAACCTACCGGGAGCTCAAGACCATCGTCGGCCGGCTGGGCAAGACCGCCGCCAGCGCCGAAGACTATCCCGCCTTCATCGTCAACCGAGTCCTGATCCCGATGATCAACGAGGCGGTCTATGTGCTTTACGAGGGTGTCGGCAGTGTCGCCAGCATCGACGCGTCGATGAAGCTCGGCGCCAACCACCCGATGGGCCCGCTCGAACTGGGCGACTTCATCGGGCTCGACACCTGCCTCTCGATCATGAACGTGCTGCGCGACGGGCTTGCCGATACCAAGTACCGGCCTTGTCCGCTGCTGGTGAAATATGTCGAGGCCGGCTGGCTCGGCCGCAAGTCGGGGCGCGGGTTCTACGACTATCGCAGCGGCAACCCTGAGCCGACGAGATAGGGTGCCTCACCCGTCGCGCCGGCTCTCTTCGTGCCGGCGCTGGAAATCCGAGGGCGTCAGCCCGAACTTCGCCTTGAAGAGCCGCGCGAACTGCGCCTGATCGGAGAAGCCGAACCGATAGGCGATCTCGGCGATCTTGACCCCATTGGCCGCCTCGAGCCGGTCGCGCGCGGCGATCAGCCGCTGGTCGCGGATCTGCTGGGACACGGTGCCGTTCACGTCCTTGAACAGATCGTGCAGGTAGCGCTTGGAGATGCCGCATCCCTCGGCGATCAGGTCCGGCGACAGGCCGGGTTCCTTGAGATTGGCGCGGATGAACCGCTCCACCCGGCCCAGATGGGCCGCGCGCACCGACGAGACGCCGCTTTCGGCCGCGTCCGATCCGCCGTCAAGCGCGAGGCCGAGCAGTTCCAGCAACTGCCGCCCGATCGTCTCCGCCGCCGAGGCGCCGATCTCGGCGATCTGGCCTTGCGCATGACCGACCATCGTGGCGAACAGGCTCGCGGTTCCGGAAGTCGCGTCGATGACCCGGGCGCAGTGCCGATCCGGTTGCCGCACGCGCTCGGACAGTGCCGACCTGCCGACCTTGAGCACGAAGAGGTCGTTGGGCTTCTCGTACATGAAGCGATAGGGTTCATCCCCGCGCTCCAGGATGAAGCCGCCGGGGTCGCAGCGCACGTCCTTGCCGAGTTGCCGGAACTCGACCGACGAGGCGCGCGGGATGGTGACCAAGTACTCCTCTTCGCGCGCCTCGCTGATGTGGCTGCGCCGCCGCTCGTAGTTCACCGGATCGGAGGTGAGACGGGACAGGCCGACATGGCCGAGCGGCGTGCGCGTCAGCCGCCCGTTGAATTCCAGCGGGTTCCGGAAGTGGAGCTGCAACGGAAAATAGGCATCGGCAATGACCGCGTTCCATTGGCTGGAACGGTCCTGCTGGGGCGTCTGCGCCGTGGAGAAGCGCAGCTGCGACGTCATTCCCTTCCTCCTCCGATCGAGAGCGGCACAACAAACTTACGTTGCGGCGGCCGTGGCGCAAAGAAAATTTCGCGGGACTGCGCGGAGGCGCAAACTGTTATGCGCTCTGCGTCAAGACCGCGCTCGACCGGCGCGGCAGTCTGATCCCACAAGATCGACGTGCAGGAGGAGCATGCCGGATCGGGGGATGTCAGCTTGGCCCTGATTCCGCGCGCCCTTTGCACAAACGCAAAGGACAACGACCATGGCTCAGAGAGATGTCGACCCGATCACCCTGTCGGTGGTGCGCGGGGTTCTGGAGACGACGCAGCGCGAGATGACGCTGGCGCTCGAAAAGACCGCGCGGAGTTCGGTGTTCAACCTCGCGCACGACTACTCCACGGCGCTCTTCAACCACACGCCCGAGATGATCCTTCAGGGCCAGGACATCCCGATCCATCTCGGCAGCCTGATCCCGGCGATGAAGGCGGTCGACCGGTTCTTCGGCGGCGACATCCATGAAGGCGACCTGATCCTGCACAACGACCCGGACTATGCCGGTAGCCACATCATCGACACCTGCATGTATTACCCGGTCTTCTACCACGGCGAGCTGGTGTTCTGGACGGTCTGCAAGGGCCACCTGACCGATATCGGCGGCCCGGTTCCGGCCGGCTACAACCCCGAGGCCAAGGAGATCTACGCCGAGGGTCTGCGCATTCCCCCGATCAAGATCTGGGACAAGGGCGTGCCGCGCAAGGACATCATGAACATGCTCCTGACCAACATGCGCGCCCGCCGCGACCAGGAAGGGGATTTCAACGCGCTGATCGGCGCCTGTCAGGTCGGCGCCCGCAACCTGATCGCGCTGATGGACAAGTACGGGAAGGAGACGGTGCAGGACTGCATCGAGGAACTCCTGTCGATGGCCAACCGGCACATGAACAGCCTGATCGCGAAGGTTCCTGACGGCACCTACAAGGGCACGGCGGTTCTGGAGGATGCGGGCCACGGCTTCGGCGATTTCGACATCACCGCGACCGTCACGATCAAGGGCGAGAGCTGCCACATTGAGATCGCGAGCCCGCCGCAGATCCCCTATTTCATCAATTCCTACGAGGGGAACAGCTATTCCGGCGTCTATCTCGGCCTGATGATGTTCGCGCAGTTGCCGCCGCCCTACAACGAGGGGCTTTACCGCAACGTGACGGTGGACATGGGGCCGAAGGGCACGCTCTGCAACGCCAAGCCCCCGGCGCCGCACATGAACTGCACCACGACGCCGATGGAGACGTTGACCGACGCGGTGCGGCTCGCCTTCGAGCAGGCGGCGCCCGACAAGGTCTCGGCAAGCTGGGGTCACGCCAACGGCTGCAACATCGCCGGCTGGGACACCCGCCACGACGAGGAATACGTGACGATGGTGCTGGCCTCGATCATCTCCGGGGCGGGGGCCACCAACAGCCAGGACGGCTGGCATGTCAGGGGGCCGGAATGCTGCTTCGGCGCGCTCACCTCGGGCGATATCGAGATGCTGGAGCATTCCTACCCGATCATCATCCACCGCTACTCGATGATGACCGACTCGGGCGGAGCCGGGAAGTTCCGCGGCGGATCGGGCGCCTGCTGGGAGGTCGAGCCGCTCGACAAGCCGATGACGCTGATCACCTTCGGCGAAGGCCGCCGCATCCCGGCGATGGGCGCGGGCGGCGCGCGCTCGACGATGATCGAGCCAAAGGTCGGACGGCTCGAGATCACCCGGAACGGCAAGACCGAGATCATCACCGACAACGTGATCGAGACCATCCACCCCGGCGAACGCGCCGCGAACAAGAACCCCGGCGGCGGCGGCTTCGGCAACCCGTTCGAACGTGACGTGCTGAAGGTGGTCGAGGACATCCGCGACGGGCTCGTCTCGGTCGAGGGCGCGCGGCTCGACTACGGCGTCATCATCTCCGACCCCGAAACGCTGACCGTGGACGAAGCCGCCACGGCCAGGGCCCGCGCGGCCGCCTGAAGCCCCTGACAGGAAAGGACAAGACCATGCGTACCCAATATCGTCTGGGCATCGACGCCGGCGGCACGTTCACCGATTTCATCCTGGCCGACAAGGATGGCGGGGTGCAGATCTTCAAGGTCCTCTCGACCCCGAACGAGCCGACCAAGGCGATCCGCAACGGCCTCGCGCTCATCACCGAGGAGACCGGGATCACGGCCGAAGAGATCGTGTCGAACTCCGATCTCTGCATCAACGGCACGACGGTGGGGCTGAACGCCCTGATCACGCACAACGGCGCCAAGACCGGCCTGATCGCAACAAGGGGGCACGAGGATTCCATCGAGATCCGGCTCGGCCACAAGGAGGACGGCTATCGCTACGATCCCGACTATCCGCCGGCGACGATGCTGGTACCGCGCCACCTGCGCCGCGGCGTGTCGGAGCGCGTGATCTCCGATGGCTCGGTCAAGACGCCGATGAACGAGGACGACGTCCGCGACGCCTGCCGCTATTTCATCGCCGAGGGCGTGGAATCGGTGGCCATCAGCTTCGTCTGGTCGGTCCTGCATCCCGAGCACGAGAACCGCGCCGCCGAGATCGTGCGCGAGATGATGCCGGGCGTGCGGCTGACGGTGGGCTCGCAGCTTTACCCGCAGGTGCGGGAATACACGCGGACCTCGACCGCCATCGTGAACGCCTATCTCGCGCCGATCCTGCAACGCTATGTCGACGCGATCGACGCCTATTTCCGCGAGCTCGGCTCGAAGCATCCGGTGCGCTACTTCCAGTCGAACGGCGGGCTGGCGCTCGGCAAGGTCGTGTCGGACCAGTCGGTCTACGCGATCAATTCCGGCCCGGCCTCGGCGCCGCAGGCCGCGCTCGACGTGGCGGCGCCCTGGGGCGACAAGAACATCATCACCTGCGACATGGGCGGCACCTCCTTCGACATCACGCTGACGAAGGACGGCAAGGCCAACGTCAACAAGAACATCGACTTCCTGCGCTACCGCATCGGCATCCCGATGATCCAGGTGGAGACGCTCGGCGCCGGCGGCGGCTCGATCGGCTGGATCGACTCGATGGGGCTGATGCAGATGGGGCCGCAATCGGCGGGTTCCGAGCCCGGCCCGGCCTGCTACGGCCAGGGCGGCGAGGAGCCGACCACGACCGACGCCAATCTGGTCCTCGGCTATCTGAATGCCGATGGCCTGGTCGGCGGGCGCCTGCCGCTCGACGTGGACAAGGCTCGCAAGGCGATCAAGACGCGCCTCGCCGACCCCCTCGGCATCTCGGTCGAAAAGGCCGCCTACGGCATGTTCACCATCGTCAACAACAACATGGTCAACGCCATCCGCCGCGTCTCAGTCGAACGCGGCTACGACCCGCGCGACTTCGTGCTGATGGGCGCGGGCGGGGCGACGGGCGCGCATATCACGGCGCTCGCACGCGAGATGGGCATTCACAAGGTGCTGGTCTCCAAGCTCGCCTCGGGGCTCTGCGCTTACGGGCAGATCATCTCGGACGTGAAGTACAATTACATGGCGCCGGCGCCGTTGCGGCTTGAAGGCGCCACGGCGGCGAAGACACTCGACGACCTCTTCAACGGGCTCGAGGCGCGCGGCCGCGAGGATCTCGCCGACGACGGGTTCAGCGAGGAGCGCATCTCGATCCGCCGCTCGCTCGATATGCGCTATGTCGGCCAGGTCCACGAATGCACGGTCGAAATCGATCCGTTCGAGGTGACCGAAGCGTCGCTCGGGCAGATAAGGGCGGCGTTCCATGCGCGTCACAAGGAGCTTTACACCTATGACGAGCCGCACAGCGCGGTCGAGGTGGTCAATGTCGAAAGCACCATCGCCGGGCATGTGGACAAGCCCCAAAGGATGAAGATCGCCGCCGGGAAGGGCGCGGAAAGCGCGCTGAAGGGCACCCGCCCGATGGTCTTCTCGACCGAGGGCACGGCCCATGCGACGCCGGTCTATGACGGCTCGGCGCTCGGGGCAGGCGATACGCTCGCGGGCCCGGCGGTGATCGAGGAGGTCACCACCACCATCGTCATCGAGCCAGGCTGGAAAGTGACGCTCCACGACAGCGGCGTCTACCTGCTGACCAACGGCGCGCTCGTCTCCGCCGCCAAGCCGCGCAGGGAAAAAGCGCTGGTCGAGGCGTGATCCGGTGGCTGGCCTCGTGCGACATGACGGGCCCTCCCTCGCGACCGATGGGGTGACGGTGGCCTTCGGCGGGTTCAAGGCCCTGACCGATGTCTCCCTCGCCGTCACCCCAGGCGCGGTGCACGGGCTGATCGGGCCGAACGGCGCGGGAAAGACGACGCTCGTCAATGTGCTGACCGGGTTCCAGGCGCCGACGCGCGGGGCCGTGACACTGAACGGCCGCGATGTCGGCGCGCTCTCGGCGCATGAGCTGCGCCGCGCCGGGGTCGCGCGGACGTTCCAGGCGGGGCGGCTCTTCTGCGGGCTCGACGTCCTCGACAACCTCGCGGTGACGGGCGTCGGCCTCGGCCATACGCGCCGCGCCGCGGAGGCCGAGGCGTTCCGGCTTCTCGACTGGATGGGCGTCCCGCATCTGGCTGAAAGGCCGGCGGCGGGTCTGCCCTATACCGACGAACGCCGCGTCGGCATCGCCCGCGCGCTGATGTTCGCGCCCGCCTTCCTGCTGCTCGACGAACCGGCCGCCGGCATGTCGGAGGCCGAGGCCGCCGACCTCGCGGCGCTGATCGTGCGTGTGGCGGCGGACCTGAACACCGGCGTTCTCCTGATCGAGCACAATGTCGGACTCGTGCTCTCGGTCTCGCACCACATCTACGTGCTCGATGCCGGCCAGGTCATCGAGGAGGGCGACCGCGATGTAATCGTCGCCAGCAAACCGGTGCGCGACGCCTATTTCGGCGCCGATCAGGAGGCCGCGTGATGTCTAGGCTTGGCGTTTTCGATGTCTCGGTCCGCTATGGCAAGGTGCCGGCGCTGACGGATGTCACGCTCCACATCGGCGAGGGTGAGCGGATCTTCATCTCCGGCCCGAACGGTGCCGGCAAGTCCTCGCTTCTTAAGGCGATCAGCGGCGCGGTGCCGACCGCGCAGGGACGGATCGAGCTCGACGGCGACCTCCTGACCGGGCGGCCGCCCGAGGCGGTCGCGCGGCTCGGCCTCAGCATGGTGCCCGAGGGGCGCGAGATCTTCGGCCGCCTCACGGTCGAGGAGAACCTGCGCGTCGGCACCGGCATCCGGCGCGACGCCGATGCGGTCGAGGGCGACATCGCCGAGATCTACCGCGCCTTCCCGATACTAGCGGAGCGCCGCCATGCAAGCGCCGGGGCGCTGTCCGGCGGCCAGCAGCAGATGCTGGCGATCGGGCGGGCGCTGATGACCAATCCCAAGCTGATGATGGTGGACGAACCATCGCTCGGCCTCGCGCCGAAGATCGTCGACCAGGTCTACGACACGCTGGTGGCGTTGCAGGAGGAACGCGGCCTCACGCTTCTGATCGTGGAGCAGAGCTCGGTCCGGGCGGGGCGCGTCGGCGGGCGGATGATCCTCCTGCGCGGCGGCCAGGTCGTGGGCGAGGGCGATGCGGCGGCGTTCGCCGACAAGGACGCGCTGACGGAGGCGTATTTCGGCAAGACAGGGAAGGAGGCGGCGGAATGAACACGGCAGCCCAGCTTTTCTTCGACGCGGCCTCGCTCGGCGGCATCTATGCCATGGCGGCCCTGGGAATCGCGCTGATCTTCGGGGTGATGAACCTCGTGAACTTCGCGCATGGCCAGTACATCGCCTTCTGCGTCTTCGCGCTGATCGTGCCCTCGACCGACGCGGTGGCGGTGATGTTCCTCGGCCGCGCGCCGGCCTTCCTGCTGATCCCGCTTCTGCTCGCCGTCGGCGCGGCGGCGGCGGTCGCGTCCGAATACGCGGTCTTCCGGCACCTGCGGAAGGCGACGCCGGTCGCGATGATGATCTCGTCCTTCGCGCTCGGCTTCGTGATCCAGAACGCGCTTCTGGCGACATATGGCGGGCGCCCGAAGGCGATCAGCCTCTGGCCCGAACTCAACACGCCGGTGACCGTCATGGGGGCGAGCGTGCCGCTTCTCCAGCTCATCGTGATCCTGGCGACGCTGACCGTCGTGGCGGGGCTCGCGCTTCTCCTCAAGAAGACGCGGATCGGGCTCGAGATGCGCGCGGCGGCCGAGAACTTCACCATGGCCCGGCTGCTCGGCGTGCGCGCGAACGTCGTGATCACCGGGGCCTTCGCTTTGTCGGGCGCGCTCGCCGCCGCCGTGGCGCTGATCATGGCGACGCAGACCGGCGTGGCCGATGTGCGGATGGGCGGGCAGATCATGCTCGTGGCCTTCATCGCGACAGTGATCGGCGGCCTGGGCTCGCTACCCGGCGCGGTCGCTGCCGGGTTCCTGATCGGGGCGGTCTCGGTCCTCCTGCAAGCCTACCTGCCGCTCGACGCGCGGCCCTTCCGGGACGCCTTCCTCTACACGCTCGTCATCGTCAGCCTGCTGGTGCGCCCGCAGGGCCTGTTCGTGCCGAGCTCAGCCAAGCCGAGGGTCTGACCGATGCCGGGCAAGCACATGCAAAACCGTCTCCTCGCCCATTCGACGCCGCTGATCCTGGCGTTGATCCTTCTGGCCTTCGTGGCCGGGGTCGCGCTGACGGGCGACAGGGCGCTGGCGCGCATGGCCGCCGAGACCCTGGTTCGCGTCACGCTGGTGGTGGGCTTGTGGATCTTCGTCGGCAATTCCGGCGTGATCAGCTTCGGCCATGCCGGGTACATGGCGACCGGCGCCTATTGCTCGGCCTGGCTGACGCTGAAGCCGCAGGCCAAGGCGCTGTTCCTGCCCGACCTTCCGGTCTGGCTCGCAAATGCCGAATGGCACGTCTTCCCGGCCGCCATCGCATCGGGTTTCTTGGCGGCTTTCGTCGCGCTGATCTCCGGGGCCGCGATCCTGCGGCTGACCGGCATCGCCGCCTCGATCGCGACCTTCGCGTTCCTCGCCATCGTCTACACGGTCTATTCCAACTGGGAAGGCGTGACCGGGGCGACATCCTCGGTCGTCGGGCTTACGCGCTATGTCGGGCCGTGGGTGGCGCTGGCGTGGGCGGTCGCGGCGATCGTCGCGGCCAATCTCTACGCCAATTCCGCCTCGGGCCTTGCGCTTCGGGCCACCCGCGAGGACGAGGTCGCCGCCCGCGCCTCGGGCATTGACCAGTACCGCCACCGCCTGTTGTCGCTCGTGATCAGCGGCTTCTTCACCGGCGTCGCCGGGGCGCTCTTCGGCCACTCACTCGGCGTCCTCAACCCCGACAGTTTCTACCTCGGCATCACCTTCATCGCGCTGGCGATGCTCGTGGTCGGCGGCATCGGCAGCCTGTCGGGCGCGGTCACGGGCGTGCTGGTCCTGTCACTGCTGATCGAGGCGCTGGTGCGGCTCGAACAGGGGATCACGATCGGCGAAGCGGCCCTCGCGCTCCCGAGTGGCGCGCAGGAGATCCTGATCGGCATCGTCATGATCCTCGTGCTGATCCTGCGCCCCGCCGGCCTGACCGGAGGCGCCGAGTTTCGCCTTCGGGCGCGCACGCCCCGGCTTTCCTTCGACCAAGAACAAACGACCACCAACTGAGGAGATACCCCATGCATCGCTTGCTGATTGCCTCGACACTTGCGCTGGGCGCTGCCGCGCCCGCAATCGCGGCCGACGACATAACCATCGGCTTCGCCATCGCGACATCCGGCTGGATGGAAGCCTACGACACCCCGGCCGCCACCGCCGCCAAGATCCGCATCGACGAGATCAACGCGAATGGCGGGCTCCTGGGCCGCCAGATCGCCTGGGTCGAGGCCGACACCAAGACCGACCGCGCCCAATCGGCCAAGGCGGGGCTCCAGGTGCTCGACGAGGGCGCCGACATGATGGTCGTCAGCTGCGACTACGATTTCGGCGCGCCCGCCGCGCTCGCCGCGGAATCGGCCGGCATCAACTCGTTCTTCCTCTGCGCCGAGGACGTCAAGGCCGGCATCCAGGGCGTCGGGCCGAACAGTTTCTCAGGTTCCGTCCTCGCCGCCGTTCAGGGCGCCACGATGGCCGAGTGGAGCCACGTCAGGCGCGAGGCGCGGACGGGCTATGTGCTGCTCGACACCACGATCGAGTACAACAAGGGCATATGCACCGGCTTCGACTGGATGTTCCCGCAGCTCGACGGCACCGAGATCGTGGGCCGCGACACGTTCAAGAACGACGACGCCTCGATCGCGAGCCAGATCACCCGGATCAAGGCGCTGCCCGAGGAGCCGGACGTGATCATGCTCTGCTCCTACATCCCCGGCGCGGCCTCGGCGGTGCGCCAGATCCGGGCGGCGGGTATCACCTCGCTGATCCTGAACGGCTCGGCCGTCGACGGCTCCTACTGGCTCGACGCGACGCCGGGGCTTTCGGGCTTCGTCGTGCCGGTCCAGGGCTCTATCTACGGCGACGACCCGCGCCCCGAGGTCGAAGCCTTCAACGTCGCCTATGAGAAGGCCAGCGGCAGCCGCCCGGCGAGCCAGTACGCCTATCCCGGCTACATCCTGATCGACCTCTGGGCGAAGGCGGTCGAGCGCGCCGGGTCGCTCGACGGGGCGGCAGTGACGGCCGAGCTGGAAAAGATGAAGGGCGAGGCGACCGCGTTCGGCGCGCGCAGCTTCAGCGGCGAGCTGCATCACCAGAACTCCGCCGAGATGCAGATCGTCGAGATCAGCGACGGCAAACCCGCCGTGGTGGACAGCTGGACGATCAGCGAGCCGGTGCCGCTGCAGCAGCTTCTGAACTGAGGGCGATCGCCGGGCGTTTTGCGGAACTCGCGCTTGAGGCGCGAGTTCCCGTTTCGCCACAGGCGCAAGGCCGCGTGAACGATCTCGGCGGCGCCGAGGGTGGAGACGCGGTCTTTCCGTGCGATCGGATGAGGGTCTCGGCGATTTGGCGGTCCGCGTTTCGTGAGGCGATGCGCTCGCCAAAATCCGGAAGCGCCGCATCGAGGGCATGCCGTCACCAAGACGCGAGACAATACGTCAGCATTGAAACTCCGCAAGCAAGTTATGCGCAGGCAAGGCCCCGGCAATTGCTATGCAACGGACAAGCTGAGGTTCTACGGTACTGCCTTGAAGGATCTGGATGTCGCCGACCGGTGGGCAACTGGTCGCTGGCTCAACAGGCGAGCCGTATAGTCCCACCCGGCATTCCGACGGCGACACCGAGCAAAGCTCCGCTTCCGGCGCCTGCGACGCCCCGGGGAAGTTCGCCGCCGCCCATTCCGGCCTGAAGGATCGGCGCATGGCAGCGGAACAGGCCGCGAGGCGGCGTCCGCGAAGCGACCTCGCGGGCATTCAGTCGCGGCTCTTCTCCGCCTCCAGCAGCATGTCGATCATCTTCGTGGAATGGGCGAAGGCCGCGCCGGCCCGCATCTCGGCCGCCACCCAGACCGCTTCCATCAGCTGCTCCGGCGTCGCGCCTTCCCGCCGCGCCGCCTTCACATGCCCCTCGATGCACCAGGGACACTGGGTGACATGCGCGACCGCCACCGCGATCAGCTGCTTGGTCCGGCGGTCGAGCGCGCCCTCGGCGAAGACCGCCGCGCTGAAATCGCGGAAGGCGTCGTCAGGCGCCGGGGCCAGGTCATGGCGCCGCTCGGCATGGCGGAGGCTCGCCTTCGGGATCCGCAACTCGGTCATCGCCTATCTCCCCAGATCCGGGCGCCCGGCATCGGGCGCCGACAGTGCACTCTCGAAGCGCGGGAACAGCACCTCGTTCTCGAGCCGGATATGCGCCTCGAGATCGGCGAGGAACGCCCTCAGCCCGTCATAGAGCGCTCGCCAGGTCCGGCAGGCGCCGTCGGGCGGGGCAAGATCGCCGGTCAGGGCCAGGATGGCCGCCGTGTCGGCGGCGTGGCCGTCATGGTCGGCGCGCATCGCCGCGAGCGGAGCCACGATCCCCTCGACCCGGCCGGCACGCAGCGCCGGAAAGAGGATCCGTTCCTCCTTCTGCATGTGCAGGTCGAGCGTTCCGACCATCGTCTCGAGGTACCGGCTCAGCCCTTCGGGCACATCCGGATCGCCGAAATGCACCGTCTCAACCTTCCGGGCCTGCTCGGCCAGATCGGGCAGCTGGCGGCGATGGGTCTCGTGATACCGGTGGATGATATGGTCGATCAGCGGGCCGGTCTCGGTGGGCACTTGGTCGGGCATGGCGATCCTTTCGTTCCGATGTCGTGCGGCGCGCTTGCGCGATGCGGGGGCGGGCGGCGACTCACCGAAATCGGTATTTGCAATGCTGATTAGAACAGGTTAATACGCATTGTAAATACCGAATTGGATCTCCCATGCGCCTGACCGCCTTCACCGACTACGGATTGCGCGCCCTGATGCGCATGGCGTCGGAACCCGACCGCGCCTTTTCGACGGCCGAACTCGCCGATTTCTTCGCGGTCTCGCGCCATCATCTGACCAAGATCATGGCGACTCTGGCGACGCAGGGCATCGTCGTCACCCGCCGAGGTGCGGGGGGCGGCGCGATGCTGGCCCGGCCGGCGCCGGAGATCCGGCTGGGCGATGTCGTTCGCATTCTCGAACAGGGGCAGGCGCTGGTCGAATGTTTCGCGCCGGAGGGCGGCAATTGCACCATCAGGGGTTGCTGCCGTCTCAGGGTGCGGCTCCGCGCGGCTGAGGAGGCGTTCCTCGCCGCACTCAACCGCTCGACCCTGGCGGATTGCGCGCTGCCGCCTGACTCGGTCCCGGCCTTGTCGGAGGCGTCGGGGCGCGGCTGGCCTGACTGAGGAGGCGGCAATGACCGGGCCCGACCGACGACGGGGATTGCGCACCGCGATCGCGGCGTTGGTCGCGCCCGAGATCCGGGCCTGGAACGGAGAGAGGCCGCTGCCGGTCGTGTTCTGGCTCTACGGCGTCGCCGCGAGTGTCGTGCTCGGAACGCTCTATGCGACCAGCGTCTTTCTCGAACAGCATCGCCTCGAGCAGGGGCTGCTCCTCCTTTTCGCTGCCTACTCGATCTGGCTGCCGGTTTCGATCTGGCGCAGCGCGCTCCGCAGCACCAGCCCGTGGGCCGTGCCGGCGCGCTGGCTCAGCCTTGCCTGGGGTGCGAACGCGTTCCTCCTGCTCGGTTTCCGGCAACTCGACCTGATCGCGCGATGCCTCGCAGGATAGCGGTCCGGCGGCGTCTCTGTCGCGCCGATCGGGCGGCCGCCGCTACGCGGCCGACCCGGCCCGGGTTCGGGTGGTCCTGATGTAGTTGACCGCGGCGCCAAAGGTCCCCAGCGTCTCGACGACATCGTCTGGGATCTCGATGCCGAACTGGTCCTCGAATGCGATCAGCAACTCGACCGTCTCGAGGCTGCCCGCACCGAGGTCATCCACGAACCGTGTGACAGGCGCGATGCTCCGGGGATCGGCATCGAGGATCTCCGCGGTGATCGCCCGAAGGCGGTGTTCCGTGTCAGGCATTGGCAGCTCCGGGCTTGTGAACGTCAGGCGGCGCAGCGGGGCCCGGAAAGGGTATCATCATGACGCGGGATCGACGAACGGGAAATTGGAGGTACGCGGATCGTGTCAGGTGCTTCCGAGCGCGATGCCGCCCGCGCCGCCTGTACGCGTTCAAGCAGCCGGGCAATCGCTCAGGTTGTCTGGGGCTCAACCCCTGCACCCGGTGGTCCGGACCGACGATGAGCCGGTCTGGATCCGCCGCCCGGACCTTGGGATGTATTCGCAGGGCTTGAAGCTGCCGAGGCTGTTGAGTCTTCGGGCGAAGCTGTCGGCGGCGATGACGTCCCGGAGCGGTGCGCGCCGCTGCTTGCCGGTGGTGACCGATGCTCTTCTAAGGCCTGATACCGGCCGTCCCGAGGAGTTGATCTCGTAGATTGGAGGATGACTTGGGACTGCGAAAGTTCAGCCCGGCCTCAAGATGTCTCAGATGTTCGTCCGTCAGTTCCACCAGTTGCTCGGCGTCGCCCGCCTCCAGCGCATCGACGATCCGGTCGTGCTCGTCCTCTGCACAGTGCGATCCGCCCGACCTCGCGTAGAGGCCGAGAATGAGCGTGGTTCGCATCGTTAGCTCGGACAGGAACCGCTCCAGCACTTTGTTCCCGGCGATCCCGGCAAGGTACATGTGGAACTGGCGAGATAGCCGCAGTTCGGCGGGCTTGTCGCCGGATCTGCGCGCCCGCGTCTCTTCCACTATGTTCCGACGCAGACAGGCAACATCCTCACTCGAGGCGTTTCCGGCCGCATGCCGCGCAATTGTCCTTTCCAGCGCGCGCCTGGCCTGAAAGATGTCCTGCGCCTCCTTCGGGGAGGGGGTGATGACAAAGGCGCCGCGGTTCGGGCGCAACTCCACCACATGTTGAGCCGCCAGCGATGCCAGAGCGCGCCTCACGTTGGCGCGGTTGCAGTCGAACAGGTCGCTTAGAGTCTGCTCTCCCAGCTTCGCACCGGCTGGCAGCCGTTGCTCGGCGATCGCATCGAGAACGGCGGCGACGATCGTGTCTTCGGGCGAGTCGCTCATCCTTTTCCCTGCCAACGTTGCATCCGAGCGAGAACTTAGGGACCGCCCAAGGCCTTGACAATGCGCGCGAAGATTATGTTGCATTGTTATCAATTATTGTTAACAATTAATGTTAACAAAATGAGAGGGAACCTGATGAACATCCTGGTGGTCAACCCGAATTCGACCGAGTCGATGACCCGCAAGATCATCGAGACCGCAAGCCGCGTGGCGAGTTCCGGCGTTACCGTGACCGGCGCCACCGCGGCAGGCGCGCCGGCCAGCATCGAAGGCCATTTCGACGAGGCGATGTCGGTTCCCGCGCTGCTGTCCTGCGTAAGGCAGGCGGAGGAGCATGGCGTGGACGGGATCGTCGTCGCCTGTTTCGATGACCCGGGCATCGGCGCCTGCCGCGAGATCGCGTCGGGGCCAGTCCTTGGCATCTGCGAGGCCGCGGTGAAGGCCGCGAGCATGCTCGCGACCTCGTTCACGGTGGTCACGACCCTGCCGCGCTCGGTTCCCGTGATCGAGCGGCTGGTCCACGGCTACGGCCTGTCGCACCAGTGCCGCCGCGTACGGTCGGCGGAGATTCCGGTCCTGGCCCTGGAGGAGCCGGGCTCCAACGCCCGCGAGAAGATCCGCGAGGAGATCCTGCGCGCCATCGAGGAGGACCGCTGCGAGGCCGTGGTGCTCGGCTGCGCCGGCATGGCGGACCTGACCGCCTGGCTGAGCGAGGAAACCGGAATTCCGGTCATCGACGGCGTGAGCGTCGCGACACGGATGATCGAGGCGCTGGTCGGCTGCGGCCTGAAGACCAGCAAGATCAATGCCTATGCCCGCCCAAACATGAAGTAGTCTGACGACGGAGGAGAGAATGACTGCGACCCAAGCTGCGACGGATCCGGGACTGCCACTGCCCGACGATCACGTCACCCATATCGAGCACAAGGCGATCGGGGAGGAGAGCCTCGCCCCGCAGGAAACCCGGATCATGGACCCCTGGTCCTACCTGTTCGCATGGCTCGGCGGCTGCGTGTCCATCGGCACGTTCACCATCGGATCGGGCCTTGTCGGCACGCTGAACCTCTTGCAGACCTTCGTGGCCATCGCGACCGGCTGCACGGTGATCGGCCTTGCGCTGATGATCAACGGTCAGGCGGGCCACAAGTACGGCATCCCGTTCATGGTGCAGGCGCGATCGGCCTTCGGTTTCACCGGCACCCGCATCCCGGCGCTGGTGCGCTCGGTTCCCGCCATCGTCTGGTTCGGCTTCCAGAGCTGGATCGGCGCCGGGGCGCTCAACCTCGTATCGGCGACGCTTTTTGGCTACGACAACATCGTGGTCTTCTTCATCGGCTTCCAGTTCCTGCAGATCGGCCTCTCGGTTCTGGGCTTCCACGGGATCAAGTGGCTGGAGAACATCGGCTCGGTCTTCATCATCGGCTCGCTGATCTACATGTTCTTCAGCGTGATCAGCAAATACGGCGAGGAGATCTCGGCCAACCTCGTGAACGTCGAGGGCACCTGGGGCGCGCCGTTCTGGGGGGCGACCATGCTCTTCCTCGGCATCTACTCGACGATGATGCTGAACGTGTCCGACTATTCGCGTGAACTGCGCCGCAACGTCGGACCGGTGCGCCAGGTCGTGATCTACGCCAACTCGATCCTTCCGGCGACGCTGTTCATGGGCCTCATCGGCCTCATGGTCTCCGGGGCGACGGGCGAAGTCGATCCTATCAAGGTGTTCTCGAGCGCAGTCGACAACAAGCCGCTCCTCGTGATCACGCTTCTCTTCATCGCCTTCGCCCAGGTCACGACGAACATCCTCAACAACGTCGTGCCGCCGGCCTATGCGCTGATGGACGTGTTCAAGATCAAGTTCCGCACCTCGGCAGTGATCGTCGGCCTTCTCGCCTTCGCGACCTTCCCGTGGGAACTCGTGAAAGACGAATCCGCGGCTGGCCTCAGCCTCTTCATCCAGACCTATTCCGCGTTCCTCGGCCCGATCTTCGCGATCCTTGTCGTCGACTACTTCGTGCTGCGCCGGCAGGTTCTGGACCTCGACAAGCTCTACGATCCCGAGGGGCCCTACAGCGGCATCAACTGGGCCGCCGTGATCGCGATGGCGATCGGCGTTGTCGCCGCACTGACCTTCTCGAGCGTGTCGTGGTATGCGAGCCTGTTGCCCGCCGGCATCGCCTACTACGTCCTGATGAAGTCGCTGCCGAGTGCGCAGCGGTTCTTGGACCGGTAAGCTTCGGATCTCCGGACATGCGGGTCCGCCGAAAGGCGGACCCTTCTGCTGTCTCGGTGACCCGAGCGGCGTGAAGACGGCAAGGTGCACGCTGGCGCAACTCGGCATCCCGGACCTCGGAACGGAGCGAGGTCCCGGCGCGCTCCGGGATACCCTCGCCGATCATGTGCGGTTCTTGCCGATGCTGTACCCGAAATGACGCGTGAACGCCTTGCCGAGGGCGGCGGCGTCGGAAAAGCCGCAGCGCAGGGCGATCTCGCGCTGGCTGAGATCGGTGTTCACGGCGAGGTCCCGGGCGCGCGAGAGGCGCAGGAACTGGTGGTAGCGGCCGGGCGGCATTCCGAGTTCGGAGAGGAACAGCCGGTTCAGCGTCCGCGGCGTCAGGTTGGCCTTCGCGGCCAATGCCTCGAGCGGCACCGGCGCCTCGATCGTCTCGATCATGTGGTTGAGCACCCGCCGCAGCGCCGCCGATCCCTTGCCCGACAGCCGGTTCGGACCGCGCCCGGCGCTGCCCTGCCGCTCGGCGTCGAGGACGAACATCGTCGAGACGTCAAAGGCGAGCGCCGGGCCGAAGCGCTCGCCGATGAAGGCGAGCATCAGGTCGAGCGCCGTCGACGCTCCGCCGCAGGTCCAGACCCGGCCCTCCTTGACGAAGCGCGCATAGGACAGTTGCGTGTCGGGGAAGGTCTCCGCAAAATCGGACAGTACCTGCCAGTGCAGCGTCGCCGTCCGCCCCGCGAGCAGTCCCGCCTCGGCCAGGAGCCAGGCCGCGGTATCGGCGCCGAGAATGAGATCCGCCTGCCGGCCGAGCCGCACGAGCAGCGCCGACGAGGCTTTGGTGGCATGCTCCCGGAACCCGTAGCCGGAGATGACGATCATGAGGTCCGCGCGTCCGACACCGGCCAGCGGCCGGTCCGGCGCGATGCTGAGCCCGCTCGAGCTGATCGCGGGCCGGTCGCCCGGCGTGATCACCGACCAGGTGATGCCGCCGCGGACCTGGTCACGCACGGCGCGCAGAGGCTCCAGGAGGCAGGCAAGAACCATGTTCGAAAAGCCGTCGAACAGAAGGATCGTGACGTTGAGGGGCTTCATTTGGCACTATCGGAAAATTTATTGTCACTATCGGACAGATCAGGCGACGGAAGCAAGCCTAATGTCCCGCTCCAGCAACGGCGTCGGACTCGCCGTCGGATCATCGAAGAGGCGCGGCGTTGGGCAGATTTCTCTGGCAGGCGGAACCGGAACGGGCGGCGGCGGCGTCGATCACCCGCTTCACGCGCGAGGTGGCCGCCACCGGACGCGAGGTCGCGGCCTATCCCGACCTCCATCGCTGGTCGGTCGAGTGCCCCGAGGAGTTCTGGCCGCTCGCCTGGGACTTCTGCGGCCTCGTCGGCACCCGAGGCGGCACCGCCGTCGAACGCGCCGAGGATCCGCTCGGCTGGCGCTTCTTTCCCGGCGCAAAGCTGAACGTCGTCGAGACGCTCCTGAACCACGCCGATGACCGCGCGGCCCTCGTCGCCGTCTCCGAGGCGGGCGACCGCACGGTCCTGACCCGCGCCGAACTCAAGGCCGAGGTCGCCCGGCTCGCCGCCGCGCTCCGCGCCGCGGGGGTCGGGCGCGGCGACCATGTCGCGGGCTTCCTGCCGAACGCGGCCGGGGCGGTCACCTGCATGCTGGCGACGGCCTGGGTCGGGGCGGTCTGGTCCTCCTGCTCGCCCGAATTCGGCGCCGATGTCGTCGTCGACCGCTTCGGCCAGATCGCGCCGAAGGTGCTCTTCGGCGTCACCGGCTACCGCTACGGCGGCAAGGACTACAACGTGGCGCCGGTCCTCTCGGAGATCGCCCGTCGCATCCCCTCGCTCGCCCATGTCGTCACGCTCGACCGCGCCGAGGCGCCGGATGGCATGGTGGCCTACGCGGCCTTCCTCGGTGCCGGCGCCGAACCCGGCGCGCCGGAGCCGCTCGGCTTTTCCGATCCGCTCTACGTCCTCTTCTCCTCCGGCACGACCGGCAGGCCGAAATGCATCGAACATGCCGGCGGCGGCGCGCTCCTGCGGCAGATGGTGGAGCACCAGCTCCACGCCGACCTCCGCCCCGGCGACGTGATGTTCTATTACTCCACGACGAGCTGGATGATGTGGAACTGGCTCGTCGCCGGGCTCGCCTCCGAGGCGGTGATCGTGCTCTATGACGGCAACCCGATGCATCCCGGCCAGGACCGGCTCTTCGATCTGGCCGCGGCCGAGCAGATCACCCATTTCGGCGTCTCCGCCAAGTATATCGACGCGACCGCCAAGGCCGGCCTCAAGCCCGCCGCGAGCCACGACCTCTCCGCGCTGCGCGTCGTCTGGTCGACCGGCTCGCCGCTCTCGACGGCGGGCAGCGAGCATGTCTACGCCGACTGGAAGCCCGACGTTCAGCTCTCCTCGATCTGCGGCGGCACCGACATCCTCGGCGCCTTCATCGGCGGCGCGCCGACCCTGCCGGTCCATGCCGGCGAGATCCCGGGCCCGACGCTCGGCCTCGACGCGGCGGTGGTCGACGAGGCCGGGCAGGAGGTCCTGGACGCGCCGGGCGAGCTCGTCTGCCGCCAGCCGCATCCCTCGATGCCGACCCGGTTCCTGAACGATCCCGGCAAGGCGCGCTACCGCGCCTCCTACTACGACAGGTTCCCCGCCTTCTGGCGCCAGGGCGACTTCGCCATCCGCCGCGCGACCGGCGGGTTCGAGGTGCTCGGCCGCTCCGACGCCACGCTCAATCCCGGCGGCGTCCGGATCGGCACCGCCGAGATCTACCGCCAGACCGACGCGATCCCCGGCATCGCCGATGCCGTCGTGGTCGGCCAGAGCCATGACAACGACGTCCGCGTCGTGCTCTTCGTCGTGCCGGCCGAGGGTGCCCGGCTCGACGACGCGCTCCGCTCCGAGATCAGGGCGCGGATCCGCCAGCACGCCTCGCCCCGCCATGTCCCGGCCGTGATCCTCGACGTGCCCGAGATCCCGCGCACCCGCTCCGGCAAGATCGCCGAGCTCGCGGTGCGCGATGCCGTCAACAACCAGCCGGTGCGCGACCTCGGCGGACTGGCCAACCCGCAATCCCTCGACGCCTTCAGGAACCGGCCCGAACTGGCCGCCTGACCCAGAAAGAACGGAGATTCCGATGCCGCTTTCCATGAACCGCGACGTTTTCATCACCTGTGCCGTGACCGGATCGGGCGGCACCCAGGACCGCAGCCCGCATGTGCCGCGCTCGCCCGCCGAGATCGCGAAATCGGCGATC
>NZ_JAOVQO010000031.1:0-22779 GCF_025673475.1 Albidovulum salinarum
CATAGGCCTTGAAGTCGCCGAAATACTTCGTGATCGCCGCCGTCAGCGTCGTCTTGCCGTGGTCAACGTGACCGATGGTCCCGATGTTCACGTGCGGTTTCGTCCGTTCGAATTTTGCCTTTGCCATGATGGCCTCCTGTCTCTGGTCGGTGCGCTGGTGAGCGCCCTACGGGTGGGTAGGGTGCGCCGTCACGGCGCACCGAAAACTCATGCGTACTTCTTCTGGATCTCGTCCGAGATGTTTTGCGGCACGGCCTCGTAGTGGTCGAACTGCATCGTGAAGACCGCGCGGCCCGAGGACATCGAGCGCAGGTTGTTGATGTAGCCGAACATGTTGGCGAGCGGCACGAAGGCGTTGATCACGTTGGCGTTGCCGCGCGTGTCCTGGCCCTGCACCATGCCCCGGCGCGACGTGAGGTCGCCGATGATGCCGCCGGTGTATTCTTCCGGGGTCACCACTTCGACCTTCATGATCGGCTCGAGGAGCTTCGCGCCGGCCTTCTTCAGGCCTTCGCGCATCGCCGCACGGGACGCGATCTCGAACGCGAGCACCGAGGAGTCGACGTCGTGGAAGGCACCGTCGATCAGCGCCACCTTGAAGTCGATCACCGGGAAGCCGGCGAGCGGACCGGAGTCCATGACCGACTTGATGCCCTTCTCGACGCCCGGGATGTATTCCTTCGGAACCGCACCGCCGACGATCTTCGACTCGAACGAGTAGCCGACACCCGGCTCGACCGGGGTGATCACCAGCTTGACGCGGGCGAACTGGCCGGTACCGCCGGTCTGCTTCTTGTGGGTGTAGTCGATCTCGGCTTCGCGCGAGATGGTCTCGCGGTAGGCCACCTGCGGCGCACCGATGTTCGCCTCGACCTTGAACTCCCGCTTCATGCGGTCGACGAGGATGTCGAGGTGAAGTTCGCCCATGCCCTTCATGATCGTCTGGCCCGATTCGAGATCGGTCTCGACGCGGAAGGACGGATCTTCGGCCGCGAGGCGAGCGAGGGCGATGCCCATCTTCTCCTGGTCGGCTTTCGACTTCGGCTCGACGGCGATCTCGATCACCGGCTGCGGGAAGGTCATGGTTTCGAGGACCACCTGGTTCGACGGATCGCAGAGCGTGTCGCCCGTGGTGGTTTCCTTCAGACCCGCCAGCGCGATGATGTCACCGGCGAAGGCTTCGTCGATCTCTTCCCGGTTGATGGCGTGCATCATCATCATCCGGCCAACGCGCTCGCGGCGCTCCTTGGTCGAGTTGATCATCTGGTCGCCCTTCTTGAGGACGCCCGAGTAGATCCGGGTGAAGGTGAGCGAGCCGACGAACGGGTCGTTCATGATCTTGAACGCCAGCGCCGCGAAGGGCTGGGTGTCGTCGGCCGAACGCGCGATGTCGCGGGTTTCGGTCTCGTCACCCGGCTTGAAGCCCATGTAGGCCGGCACGTCCAGGGGCGACGGCAGGTAGTCGATGACCGCGTTGAGGAGCGGCTGGACGCCCTTGTTCTTGAAGGCCGAGCCGGCGGTGACCGGAACGAAGGCCATCGAGAGGCAGCCCTTGCGGATCAGCTTGCGCAGCGTCGCCTCGTCGGGCTCGTTGCCCTCGAGGTAGGCTTCCATCGCCGCGTCGTCCAGCTCGACGGCGAGCTCGACGAGCTTGCCGCGCCATTCGTCGGCGAGGTCGGAAAGCTCTTCGCGGATCGGCTGGCGCTTCCAGGAGGCGCCGAGGTCTTCACCCTGCCAGACCCACTCTTCCATCTTGATCAGGTCGACGATGCCCTCGAGCTTGTCCTCGGCGCCGATCGGCAGAGCGATCGGGGCCGGGGTCGCGCCGGTGCGGTCCTTGATCATCTTCACGCAGTTGAAGAAGTCGGCGCCGATCTTGTCCATCTTGTTGACGAACACGATCCGCGGGACCTTGTAGCGGTCGGCCTGACGCCACACCGTTTCGGTCTGGGGCTCGACGCCGGCGTTGGCGTCGAGAAGGCAGACGGCACCGTCGAGAACCGCGAGCGAACGCTCGACTTCAATGGTGAAGTCGACGTGGCCCGGGGTGTCGATGATGTTAAAACGGAACTTGGTGTCCGAAGTGCCCTCGGCGGTCGGGTCTTCCTGGCGCTGCCAGAACGTGGTGGTCGCAGCCGAGGTGATCGTGATGCCACGCTCCTGCTCCTGCTCCATCCAGTCCATGGTCGCGGCGCCGTCGTGGACTTCGCCGATCTTGTGGGACTTGCCGGTGTAGTAGAGGATCCGCTCGGTCGTGGTCGTCTTGCCCGCGTCGATGTGGGCCATGATCCCGAAGTTGCGGTATCGCTGCAGCGGATAGTCGCGTGCCATCTCTCTTGCCTTCCTTCGGAGTTACCAGCGGTAATGGCTGAACGCTTTGTTCGCGTCGGCCATCTTGTGGGTGTCTTCGCGCTTCTTCACCGCGGTGCCACGACCGTTGACGGCGTCGGTCAGCTCGCCGGCCAGACGCTCTTCCATCGTGTTCTCGTTGCGGTTCTTCGCGGCGGTGATGAGCCAGCGGATCGCCAGCGCCTCGCGGCGCTCCGGGCGAACCTCGACCGGCACCTGGTAGGTCGCACCGCCGACGCGGCGCGAACGCACTTCGAGCGACGGCTTCACGTTGTCGAGGGCTTCGTGGAAGCACTCGACCGGCGAGCGCTTCAGCTTGCCTTCGACGCGGTCAAGCGCGTTGTAGACGATGCGCTCGGCGACGGACTTCTTGCCGTCGACCATCAGGTTGTTCATGAATTTCGTCAGAACCCGATCGCCAAACTTGGCATCGGGCAGAACTTCGCGCTTTTCGGCGGCGTGACGGCGGGACATCTCTTGATCTCCTTATTTCGGACGCTTCGCGCCGTATTTCGAGCGGCGCTGACGACGATCTTTGACACCCTGGGTATCGAGGACACCGCGCAGGATGTGGTAACGTACGCCCGGAAGGTCTTTCACCCGGCCGCCGCGGATCAGGACCACGGAGTGTTCCTGAAGGTTGTGCTTCTCGCCGGGGATGTAGCTGATCACCTCGAAGCCGTTGGTCAGACGGACCTTGGCCACCTTACGCATAGCCGAGTTCGGCTTCTTCGGCGTGGTGGTGTAGACGCGGGTGCAGACCCCGCGCTTCTGCGGGCAGGATTCCAGGTGCTGGGACTTGGACTTCTGCGGCTTGGCTTCCCGGGGCTTCCGGATCAGCTGTTGAATCGTCGGCATTAACTCTCGCCTTTGTTTGCAGCCCGATCAACGATCGCCCGTCAGCGACGTTTCCGGGGGCTTTTCGCTCATGTCGTGCCCTGCGCGTCCGCAAAACACCAAAACCGCATTCGTCCCCTTCGCGGGGGCGACGCGGTGGAATTCCAGAGGATCGGGGCTTTAAGGCCCGGATCATGACCACTTCAGTTCTGATACAAGTCCACGCGCAATACACCCGTGGCCGAGTGGGCGCCGTATAGGGGGAGTCGCGGGGCTTGTCAACAAGGGCCTCAGCCCCTGCCCGTCGCAAGGATGAGCCGGTGCAGCACGAGCGCGAGAGCGAGGACGAGAAGCATCGCGAAGACCGTGTCGGAGAGGAAATGCCGCCCGGTCGTCACCCGCAGCGCAATCCCGATCGCCGGCAGGATCACCCCCGCCGCGGCATAGAGGCGGAAGGCCCAGCCGGGGACCTGCCTGCGGACGACCGGGGCGAGGACAAGGAAGGTCAGCGCCAGCGCGGTCGCGGCCGAGCCCTCGCCCGAGACGAAGGAGCAGTTCGAGACGCATTGGTCGGCCGGTAGCCAGGGCGGCGTGAAGCTCGCCGCGCCGCCGAACTCGGAAATGTCGGCGGGCCGCGCCCGGCCCCAGTGCTGCTTCAGGCCCGCATTGACAGCAAGGATCGGACCGAGGAGATAGAGCAGGAAGACGAATCCGGCCTTCCGTGCGCCGAAGCCCGGCACCGGCCTGCGGATCGCGGCGAGGATCAGCGCCACCGCCGAAAGCAGCACCGCGCCGATCGACAGATCCCAGATGAAGTTGCGCAGGCCCTCGACCAGAGGATCGCCCGACATCGGGAAGCCTGCGCCGGGCGTGTAGAACAGCGCCGAAACCGCGAGATCGAGCCCCGGCCAGAGCGCGAAGACGCCCGTGGCCGCGAGAGTCGCGGCCACAAGCCAGAGCGCGGCGCGGATGTGGTCAAGGCCGGGCATTCAGGCACTCCGCGGGAACGAGGTAGGCGGTGAGCTTTCGACGGAAATAGGCGCCGTTCGTGGTGTCGAGCTCTGCGACCGGCTCCGCCGCCGCGCCGCCGCAAACCGGGGGGGCGATCGAGACGAAGAGCACCTCGCCCGCATCGTCTTCCAACGGGAAGTTCTGCTCGTAGTAGCTCGCCGGGCGTCCCACGGGCCGCGGGGTGCGGAAGGCAAGTCCGCTCCCGTCGCCGGTATGGAAGAGATCGGCGATCATGTCGCGGTTGTCGATCACGACGGTCTCCGTGCCCGCCTCCCTGGCCGCCGCGATGATCTGGCGGCTGAGATCGGCGCGGCCGAGATAGCGCGCGGCGAGCGGCCGGCCCTGCCATTCGGGTGCGGGCGCGATGACGGTCAGGACCGGCAGAAGTATAGCGACCGTGCCGTTTACAGCGAGCGAGAGCGCGAGGAGGCGCGGCGCTCGGACCAGCAGCAAAGGCACCGCGATCAGCGTGCCGGGGAAATAGGCCGCGACCGCCCAGTTCGCCTGCGCCCCCATCAAAAGCGCTTGGACGCTGACGATGACGAGGACCGGGAGCGAGAAGGCGACGAGGGCCCGGACCGTCGCCGATCCCGGCGTCGCATAGCCCCAGAGCAGCGCACCGACGAGGACCGGGCCAAAGACACCGAACTGCGCGAACAGGAACGAAGTCAGCCCGCCGGGATTGAGGCTCGCGTACCAGGACGCCTCGCGCACCCAGCCGACATTGTCCATCGTATGCTCGACCGTGGTCAGGTCGTGGCCGAGGTTCCAGGCGACGTTGGGCAGGATCGTCACCGCGAAGGCCGCCAGCATCGCTGCCCAGGCCCGGCCCGAAAGCCGCGCGGCCGGCACGACCGAGGCGAGCGCCGCTCCGAGGAGGAAGTAGACCGCGGCATATTTGGCGAGGAAAGCGACCCCGGCCGCGGCACCGGCGAGCGCCGCGAAGCGCGCCCGGCCGGCTTCGACCGCGCGGAAGTAGAAATAGAGCGCCGCCGCGAAGAACGGCGCCATGATCGTGTCGGTCGAAATGAGGAGGCTGCCGAGCGCCACCATCGGCAGTGTCGCATAGCTGACCGCGACCCAGAGTGCCGCGCGTGCCGAGAAGAGCCGTGCCGCCAATGTGCCAAGAATGAGCGCCGTCGCGCCGTGGAAGAGCAAGCCAGGCAGCCGGATCCAGAACGGCGCGTCGCTTCCGGCAAGCTCGGTCGCGGCACGGATCACCCAGGCGATCAATGGCGGCTTGGAGTAGTAGCCGAAGTCGAGCCGCTGGCCCCAGAGCCAGTACTGGCTCTCGTCGACGAAAAGGTCGGTCCGGTCGAACCAGAGTGCGACGATCCGCGCGAGCGTCAGCGCGCCGACGACGAGGACCGCGCGGGGAAACCAGCCTGAACGATCAGGCATCGCCCCGTCTTTCGCGGCGGATGAGCCAGAGATTGCGCGCATAGATGAAGACGCCGAGCGACTGTCCGAGTACGAAGACAGGATCCTTGCGGTAGACCGCATAGGCGAAGAGGATCAGCCCGCCTGCCAGCGAGAAGTACCAGAAGGCAAGCGGAACGATGGATTTCCGCGCCCGCTCCGAGGCGATCCATTGCACGAGGAAGCGCCCGGTGAACATGAGTTGACCGAAAAGACCGAAGGCGACCCACCAGAACTCGGTCCAGCTCTCGACATGGAGAACCGCGAAAATCTTGTCCATGCCTCAGCCCCGCTCCGCCTCGGCCTCGGCCGGCCGCGACTTCTTGCGCCGCCGCAAGAGCCACATCACGCCGAGCAGATCCACCGCGCCGACGAGCCCGCGCTGGAGGTTGTTGTACTTCGACCGCCCGCCGCCGCGCGGCCGGTGGCTGACGTCGACATGGGCGACCTGCCAGCCGTCGCGGGCGAAAAGCGCAGGCAGGTAGCGATGCATGTGGTTGAAAAACGGCAGCCGAAGGAACGCGTCGCGGCGGAAGCCCTTGAGCCCGCAGCCGGTGTCTCGCGTGCCGTCCTGCAGCGCCCAGGACCGGATCGTGTTGGCAAAGCGCGAGGCGAGCTTCTTCGACATCGTGTCCTGCCGCCCGACCCGCTGGCCCGCGACGATGCCGATCGCCTCGGACCCCGGCGCGAGCAGCGGCGCGAAGAGCTTCGGCAGTTCCTCCGGCGGGTTCTGGCCGTCGCCGTCGAGCGTGCAGACGATGCCGCCCTTCGCGGCAAGGACGCCGCTGTGGACGGCGGCACTCTGGCCGCCCGAGACGTCGTGGCGGATGAGCCGCAGGTTCGGATGGCTCTCCATGCGCCGCCACACGACGCGGGCTGTGTCGTCGTCGGAGCCGTCATCGACGACGATGACCTCGTGGTCGACATGCGGCGTGCAGGCTGCGTCGATCGCGTCGAGCAGGCCGGTGATGTTCTCCGCCTCGTTCTTCGCGGGGATGACGATGGAAACAGTGACCATGAGAAGCCCGGATTTCGCCCTTCGAAGGATGCGCCGTACCTCGCGCGTGGTACTGCACGCAACCCCGTTTGTAAATGCAGGCGCCCGGCCGCTGTCCTAGCGCAGTCGAAGCGGCGCCTTGTCGGGCGCGGCGACCCTGCGGCCGAGCCGCCGTTCGCGGTGGAAGGTGTAGAGCCCGGTCGCCACGACGATCGCCGCGCCCGTCAGTGTGAGCGTATCGGGCAGCTGGTCGAAGACGAGCCAACCGAGCGCGATCGCGAAGACGAGCGCGGTGTAGCGGAACGGCGCGACGAGGCCGATCTCGCCCACCCGCATCGCCATCACGATGAAGAGATAGCCGACGATCAGGAACCCCGCCGCGGTGACGATGAGCGCCGCCAGGCGAAGGTCGAGCGGCGCCCAGCCTGCCATGGGAACAAGCGCCGCGCCGGCCAGCGTCACCGCCGTGGCGGCGTAGAAGGCGACCGTGGCCGAGGGTATCGCGCCCGACAGCCGGCGCGTCGCGAGGTCGCGCAGGACGACGCAGGCGACCGAGGCGAGACCGAGAACCGACCAGGTGTCGAAGCCGTCCGTGCCCGGCCGCACGATCAGCACCACCCCGAAGAAGCCCGCGGCGATCGCCGCCATCCGCCGCCAGCCGACGGGCTCGGCCAGAAAGAGCGCCGCGCCGAGGGTCACCGCGAGCGGCAGCGCCTGCATGATCGCCGAGAGATTGGCAAGCGGCATGTGGCGCAGGGCGGCCAGGAAGGTCAGCGTCGCCGCCACCTCCGCCACCGAACGCAGACCTAGGCGGCGCCCATCCTCCGCGCCAAGGCGAAGCTGCTTCCGGCCCGTGCGAAGGCCTATGATCGCGAGCGCGGCCATCGCGATGAGCCCGCGCAGGAGGATCGCCTGGGGCAGCGGCAGCTCGGCGGCCACCATCTTCATGCAGGTATCGTTGAAGGTGAAGGCCGCCATCGCGACCGTCATGTAGAGCGCACTGCTGAGATTGTCCCGGTCCTGCATTCCCGCCTCGCGCTCAGCCTGCGACCGGCGCGGCCGCGAGCGCGGCGGAGAACCGGTCGAAGTCGATGCCGAAGCGCCGGGCGGTCCAGTCGGCCGCCTCGTCTGGCGCAATCGGAGCGGAGAGGTTGCGCGCGGGAAAGCTGCTGTCGTTGCTGTCGTGGAAGCCACGCACGAACATCAGCCGGTCGTTGAGGCTGATACCCGGCATGTGCCGGAAGAGCAGATGGTGAGGATAGTCGAGGACCGATTTCTCGTGGCTGGGCGGCATGCAGACGGTGAGAGCGGGGGTCCAGAGCGGCGCGCTCACGAAATGCAGCGCCGCCCTCGCCCCAAACCCCGTGAGCGCGAAGCCCCGGCAATAGTCGATGGAGACCAGGCCTTGGGCCTCGTAGAGCGGCCGCGCGAAAGTGCGGAAATCGCGGCGAATCCGGCGGACAAAGTCGACCGCCACCGCGTCGTCGTCATCGAGCCGGAACTGCGCGACGACGTCGGCCTTAGGGTCGGCGCGGGTGCAAAGGACCGGGCGGCAGGCGTCGCGGTGGACATGCGGCGGGACGAAGACCAGTTCGATCTGCGGGATCCCCGCGATCAGGTCTTGAAGCCGGCCGCGCCAGGGGTCGGGGAAGTCCGAACCGGTGACGACGGTGAGCGTGAAGTCGGGGTCGGTCTGCGCCCGGATCGAGGGCAGGAACACATGCTCGAACCAGAGCACCCGGCTTTCGAGCCGCGCCGGATCGTAAAGGACACGGCGGCGCGCTTCGAGGTCCTCGGGCATCCGCTGGAACCCGCCCTGCACGAGAAGCGAGAACCGGCACACGCCAAGGACCTGGATTTTCACGATAATTCCTTCCGGCTTCGGCCTTCGTGCGGCCGGGCGGCGGCCGCGGACAGGATGTGAGCCGCCCCGCACCTTGTCAATCGCATGAAAAGGCCCCCCGCTTGCGGCGGGGGGCCCTGTCCTGTCACGCGGCCAGCGGTCTCAGCTGTCGCGGCTCTCGAACGTGTCGACGAGACTGCTGTCGGTTTCGACCTCGATCACATCGTCGAGCACTTCCTCGGCCGGCGCGGCGAGCGCGGCGGCCTGCTCGGCCTCGGCCCGGCGCTGGTCGATCACCTTCTGATCGCGGTCCTGCGCGATGCGGCGCACGCGCATCGTGGCCCCGCCGGTCCCTGCCGGGATCAGGCGACCGACGATGACGTTCTCCTTCAAGCCGACGAGCTTGTCGCGCTTGCCCATGACCGAGGCTTCGGTCAGGACCCGCGTCGTCTCCTGGAACGAGGCAGCCGAGATGAACGACCGGGTCTGGAGCGAGGCCTTGGTGATGCCGAGCAGAACCGGCTCGCCCGCCGCGGGACGCCCGCCACGATGCGTAACCTTGTCGTTCTCCTCGTCGAACTCCGACTTGTCGATATGCTCGCCCTTGAGGAGCGTGGTGTCGCCCGAGTCGAGGATCTCGATCTTCTGCAGCATCTGGCGAACGATCACCTCGATGTGCTTGTCGTTGATCTTCACGCCCTGGAGCCGGTAGACGTCCTGCACCTCGTCGATGAGGTAGTCGGCCAGAGCCTCGATCCCCATGATGCGCAGGATGTCATGCGGCGCCGGGTTGCCGTCCATGATGTAGTCGCCCTTGAGCACATGGTCGCCTTCCTGAACCGGAATGTGCTTGCCCTTCGGCACCATGTATTCGACCGGCTGGAAGGACTCGTCGATCGGCTCGATCGTGATCCGACGCTTGTTCTTGTAGTCCTTGCCGAAGCGGACATAGCCCTCAATCTCGGCGATGATGGCATGGTCCTTCGGACGGCGGGCTTCGAAGAGTTCCGCCACACGGGGAAGACCCCCGGTGATGTCCTTGGTCCGCGCACCTTCGCGCGGGATACGGGCCACCACGTCACCGGCCTTGATGTCCTGACCGTCCTCGATCGACAGAATCGCGTCGACCGACATCGGGTAGGAAACCGGGTTGCCGGCATCGTTGCGCACCGGCTCGCCCGTCGCCGGATCCATGACGATGATCTCCGGCTTCAGATCGCTGCCCTTCGGCGCGGTGCGCCAGTCGGTCACGATCTTCTGGGTCATGCCGGTCGCTTCGTCGGTGTCGTCGCGCACCGAGATTCCCGAGACGAGGTCGACGAACTTCGCGACACCCGCCTTCTCGGCAATGATCGGCAGAGTATAGGGGTCCCACTCGAAGAGCTTGGCGCCACGCTTGACGGAATGGCCGTCCTTGACGTGGATCTTGGCGCCGTAGCTCAGCTTGTAGCTCGCCCGTTCCTGGCCGTTCTCGTCGATGATCGCGATCTGCATGGAGCGGCCCATGACGATGTTCTCGCCCGAGGCGTTCTCCAGCAGCATCGGGTTGCGGAATTCGACCTTGCCCTCCTGGCTGGCTTCCTGGAAGGACTGCTGACCGCCCTGCGCGATGCCGCCGATGTGGAAGGTCCGCATCGTCAGCTGCGTGCCCGGCTCGCCGATCGACTGGGCGGCGATGATGCCGACCGCCTCGCCGATGTTGACAAGCGTACCGCGCGCGAGGTCGCGGCCGTAACAGGCGGCACAGACGCCCTCCTCGGCCTCGCAGGTCAGCGCCGAACGGATCCGCACCGAGGCGACACCGGCGGTTTCCACCGCGTCGGCCTTGCGCTCGTCGATCAGTTCGTTCTTGCGGACCAGGATCTCGTCCGAACCCGGCACCAGCACGTCATCGGCCGAGACACGGCCGAGGATGCGCTCGGACAGCGGCGAGACGACCTCGCCGTCATTGACCGCGGCCGAGGCCGTGATCGCCCGGTCGGTGCCGCAATCCGGCAGCCGCACGATGCAGTCCTGCGCCACGTCGACGAGACGGCGGGTGAGGTAACCCGAGTTCGCCGTCTTGAGCGCGGTGTCGGCAAGACCCTTCCGGGCGCCGTGGGTCGAGTTGAAGTACTCGAGCACGGTCAGGCCTTCCTTGAAGTTCGAGATGATCGGCGTCTCGATGATCTCGCCCGACGGCTTGGCCATCAGGCCGCGCATGCCGCCAAGCTGCTTCATCTGCGCGGGCGAACCCCGCGCACCCGAGTGCGACATCATGTAGACCGAGTTCGGCTCCTTCTCGGCGCCGGCATCGTCTTTGCGCACCGCCGAGATCTCGCCCATCATCGCGGTGGCGACGGCGTCGGAGCATTTCGACCAGGCATCGACGACCTTGTTGTACTTCTCACCCTGGGTGATCAGGCCGTCCATGTACTGCTGTTCGAATTCCTTCACCTGGTCGCGAACCTCGTTGACGATCGTCCACTTGGTCTCCGGAATGACCATGTCGTCCTTGCCGAAGGAGATGCCGGCCTTGAACGCCTCGCGGAAGCCGAGCCCCATGATCTGGTCGCAGAAGATGACCGACTCCTTCTGGCCGCAATAGCGGTAGACGGTGTCGATGACGTTCTGCACGTCCTTCTTGCGGAGCAGCCGGTTCACGAGCTCGAACGGCGCCTTGGCGTTTTTCGGCAGGAGCGCACCGAGCCGCACCCGACCCGGCGTGGTCTCGAACCGCTTCAGGACCTCGTTGCCTTCCTCGTCGATCTGCGGGATCCGCGCGGTGATCTTGGAGTGCATGTGCACCGCACCGGCGTCGAGCGCGTGCTGCACCTCGTCCACCGACGAGAACACCATGCCCTCACCCTGCATCCCCTCGCGCATCATCGAGACGTAGTAGAGCCCCAGAACCATGTCCTGCGACGGAACGATGATCGGCGCGCCGTTGGCCGGCGACAGAACGTTGTTCGTCGACATCATCAGGACGCGCGCCTCAAGCTGGGCTTCCAGCGAGAGCGGGACGTGCACGGCCATCTGGTCGCCGTCGAAGTCGGCGTTGAAGGCCGAGCAGACGAGCGGATGCAGCTGGATCGCCTTGCCCTCGATCAGCACCGGCTCGAAAGCCTGGATGCCGAGACGGTGGAGCGTCGGCGCGCGGTTCAGGAGAACCGGATGCTCGCGGATCACCTCGTCGAGGATATCCCAGACCTCCGGGCGCTCTTTCTCGACAAGCTTCTTCGCCTGCTTGACGGTGGACGACAGGCCCTTCGCCTCAAGCCGCGAGTAGATGAACGGCTTGAAAAGCTCGAGCGCCATCTTCTTCGGCAGGCCGCACTGGTGGAGCTTTAGTTCCGGGCCGGTCACGATGACCGAACGGCCGGAGAAGTCCACGCGCTTGCCGAGGAGGTTCTGACGGAAGCGGCCCTGCTTGCCCTTGAGCATGTCCGACAGCGACTTCAGCGGGCGCTTGTTGGCGCCGGTGATGACGCGGCCGCGGCGGCCGTTGTCGAAGAGCGCGTCGACCGATTCCTGCAGCATCCGCTTTTCGTTGCGGACGATGATGTCGGGCGCACGCAGCTCGATGAGCCGCTTGAGGCGGTTGTTCCGGTTGATCACCCGGCGGTAGAGGTCGTTGAGGTCCGAGGTCGCGAAGCGGCCGCCATCGAGCGGCACCAGCGGACGCAGTTCCGGCGGAATGACCGGAACGACGGTCAGGACCATCCATTCGGGCCGGTTGCCCGACTCGATGAAGTTCTCGACGATCTTCAGCCGCTTGATGATCTTCTTCGGCTTCAGCTCCCCGGTCGCCTCCTTCAGCTCCTCGCGGAGCTGCTCGGCGGTGGCCTCGAGGTCGATCGCGGCCAGCATCTCGCGGATCGCCTCGGCACCGATATTGGCGGTGAAGGCGTCGGCGCCATACTGGTCCTGCGCGTCGAGGAATTCCTCTTCGGTCAGGAGCTGGCCGTAGGAAAGGTCCGTGAGGCCCGGCTCGATGACAACGTAGTTCTCGAAGTAGAGAATACGCTCGAGGTCACGCAGCGTCATGTCGAGCATGAGGCCGATGCGGCTCGGCAGCGACTTCAGGAACCAGATATGGGCGACGGGCGCGGCCAGTTCGATATGGCCCATCCGCTCGCGGCGCACCTTCTGGAGCGTCACCTCGACACCGCATTTCTCGCAGACGACGCCGCGATACTTCATGCGCTTGTACTTGCCGCAAAGGCATTCGTAGTCCTTGATCGGCCCGAAGATGCGGGCGCAGAACAGGCCGTCGCGTTCCGGCTTGAACGTACGGTAGTTGATCGTCTCGGGCTTCTTGATCTCGCCGTAGGACCAGCTGAGGATGCGCTCGGGCGAAGCGAGCGAGATCTTGATCTCGTCGAACTGCTTCGGCGCAGCCAGCGGGTTGAACGGGTTGTTGGTCAGTTCCTGGTTCATCTTCAAATCCTTGAAACGGCGCTTCGGGTCAGGTCGGGGCCGATCTTTCGGCGAAAAATCGAGAACGAACTTTCGCCGAAAATTCGCGTCTCCTATTCCTCACCCTCTGCATCCAGGAGTTCCATGTTGAGGCCGAGGCCCCGCACTTCCTTGACGAGGACGTTGAACGATTCCGGCACGCCGGCCTCGAAGTTGTCCTCGCCCTTGACGATGCTCTCGTAGACCTTGGTCCGACCCGCCACGTCGTCCGACTTGACGGTGAGCATCTCCTGCAGGGTGTAGGCCGCGCCGTAGGCTTCCAGCGCCCAGACCTCCATCTCCCCGAAACGCTGGCCGCCGAACTGGGCCTTGCCGCCCAGGGGCTGCTGCGTGACGAGGCTGTAAGGCCCGGTCGAGCGCGCGTGGATCTTGTCGTCGACGAGATGGTGAAGCTTCAGGAGATACTTCACGCCCACGGTGACCTTCCGCGCGAACTTCTCGCCCGTCCGGCCGTCGAAGAGGTCCGACTGGCCGGACGTATCGAATCCGGCGCGGCTCAGCGCGTCGTTGACATCCGCCTCCTTGGCGCCGTCGAAGACCGGCGTCGCGATCGGCACGCCCTTCTTCACCACGTCGGCGGACTCGATCAGGCGATCCTCGTCCATGCCGGCGAAGGCTTCATCGTAGACCGCATCGCCATAGCCGATCCGCAGCGCATCGCGCACGGGGGTCATGTCGCCGGTCCGGCGGTAGTCCTGAAGCGCGTCGTCGATCTTCAGCCCGAGGCCGCGGGCGGCCCAGCCCATGTGGGTCTCGAGGATCTGACCGACGTTCATCCGCGACGGCACGCCGAGCGGGTTCAGCACCATGTCGACCGGGGTTCCGTCGGCGAGGAACGGCATGTCCTCCATCGGCACCACCTTCGACACGACACCCTTGTTGCCGTGACGGCCGGCCATCTTGTCGCCCGGCTGCAGCTTGCGCTTCACCGCGACGAAGACCTTGACCATCTTCATGACACCCGGCGGCAGGTCGTCGCCCCGACGCACCTTCTCGACCTTGTCCTCGAAACGGTGCTCGAGCGCGCGCTTCTGCGCCTCGAACTGGGCGTTGAGCGCCTCGACGTTCTGCGCGTCCTGCTCCTCGCCGAGAGCGAGCTGCCACCACTGGCCGCGCGAGAGCGTGCCGAGCAGTTCCTCGTCGATCACGGCGTTCGGCTTGATGCCCTTCGGCCCCTTTACCGCGGTCTTGCCGAGGATCATGGACTTGAGGCGGGCATAGATGTTGCGCTCGAGGATCGCCTGTTCGTCGTCGCGGTCGCGTGCCAGACGCTCGACTTCCTCGCGCTCGATCTGCAGCGCGCGCTCGTCCTTGTCCACGCCGTGGCGGTTGAAGACGCGCACTTCCACGACCGTGCCGAAGTCACCCGGCGGCAGCCGAAGCGAGGTGTCGCGCACGTCCGAGGCCTTCTCGCCGAAGATGGCGCGCAGGAGTTTCTCTTCCGGCGTCATCGGGCTTTCGCCCTTGGGCGTGATCTTGCCCACGAGGATGTCGCCCGGCCCGACTTCGGCGCCGATGTAGACGATGCCCGCCTCGTCGAGGTTGCGCAGCGCCTCCTCGCCGACGTTCGGGATGTCGCGGGTGATTTCCTCAGGCCCGAGCTTGGTGTCACGGGCGGCGACTTCGTATTCCTCGATGTGGATCGAGGTGAAGACGTCGTCCTTGACGATCCGCTCGGAGATGAGGATCGAGTCCTCGTAGTTGTAGCCGTTCCACGGCATGAACGCGACGATCACGTTCTTGCCGAGCGCGAGCTCGCCCATGTCGGTCGACGGGCCGTCGGCGATGACCTCGCCCTTGGCGACCTTGTCGCCGACCTTCACCAGAGGCTTCTGGTTGATGCAGGTGTTCTGGTTCGAGCGCTGGAACTTCCGGAGACGGTAGATGTCGACACCGGCATCGCCGATCTCGAGATCCTCGGTCGCGCGGATAACGATCCGGGTGGCGTCCACCTGGTCGATGATCCCGCCGCGCCGCGCCATGATCGCTGCGCCGGAATCCTCGGCAACGACCGATTCAATGCCGGTGCCGACGAAGGGCGCATCCGCCTGCAGGAGCGGCACCGCCTGCCGCTGCATGTTCGAGCCCATCAGCGCGCGGTTCGCGTCGTCGTTCTCGAGGAACGGGATCAGCGAGGCCGCGACCGAGACGAGCTGCTTCGGCGAAACGTCGATCAGGTCGATCACGTCGGGCGGGTTCAGCATGAATTCGCCCGACTGGCGCGTCGAGACGAGGTCGTTCTTGAAGCGACCCTCATCGTCGAGCTGCGCGTTGGCCTGGGCGACCGTGTGGCGCATCTCCTCGGTGGCGGACATGTACTGCACTTCGTCCGTCACCTGACCGTCCTTCACCTTGCGGTAGGGGGTCTCGATGAAGCCGTACTTGTTCACCCGCGCGAAGGTGGCGAGCGAGTTGATTAGGCCAATGTTCGGGCCTTCCGGCGTCTCGATCGGGCACATCCGGCCATAGTGGGTCGGATGCACGTCGCGGACCTCGAAACCGGCGCGCTCACGGGTCAGACCGCCCGGCCCGAGGGCCGAGAGGCGCCGCTTGTGCGTCACTTCCGACAGCGGGTTGGTCTGGTCCATGAACTGAGAGAGCTGCGAGGAACCGAAGAACTCGCGCACCGCGGCGGCGGCGGGCTTGGCGTTGATCAGGTCCTGCGGCATGACGGTGTCGATCTCGACCGAGGACATCCGCTCCTTGATCGCGCGCTCCATGCGCAGGAGGCCGACGCGGTACTGGTTCTCCATCAGCTCGCCGACCGAGCGCACCCGGCGGTTGCCGAGGTGGTCGATGTCGTCAATCTCGCCCTTGCCGTCCCTGAGTTCCACCAGCGCCTTGATGCAGGCGATGATGTCCTCGCGGCGCAGCGTCCGCATCGTGTCGGGCGCGTCGAGGTCGAGGCGCATGTTCATCTTCACCCGGCCGACGGCCGAGAGGTCATAGCGCTCGCTGTCGAAGAACAGCGTGTCGAAGAGCGCGGAGGCCGCCTCGACGGTGGGCGGCTCGCCCGGGCGCATGACGCGGTAGATGTCCATGAGCGCGCCGTCGCGGCCCATGTTCTTGTCCGCCGCCATCGTGTTGCGGATGTAGGCGCCGACGTTGACGTTGTCGATGTCGAGCACCGGGATCGCGGTGACGCCGTTGTCGAGAAGCACCTTCAGCGTGCCGCCGGAGATCTCGCCGTCCTTGTCGATGGTCTGGGTCAGCTCGTCGCCGGCCTCGACATAGATCGCGCCAGTGTCCTCGTTGATGATGTCCTTGGCGACATAGCGGCCGAGGATGTGGTCGAAGGGCACCAGAAGCTCGGTGACCTTGCCCTCTTCCTGCAGCTTCTTGACCATGCGCGGCGTGACCTTGTCGCCCGCCTTGCAGATCACCTCGCCCGTGGCCGCGTCCACGAGGTCATAGGTCGGACGCGTGCCGCGCACGCGCTCGGGGAAGAACTTGGTCACCCAGCCCTTGTTCTTCTTCAGCTTGAACTCGACCGTGTTGTAATAGGCATCCATGATGCCTTCCTGGTCGAGGCCGAGCGCATAAAGCAGCGTCGTGACCGGCAGCTTGCGGCGGCGGTCGATGCGCGCGAAGACGATGTCCTTGGCGTCGAACTCGAAATCGAGCCAGGAGCCGCGGTAGGGAATGATCCGGCAGGCAAACAGGAGCTTGCCCGAGGCATGGGTCTTGCCCTTGTCATGGTCGAAGAACACGCCGGGCGAACGGTGCATCTGGGACACGATGACCCGCTCGGTGCCGTTGACGATAAAGGTGCCGTTCGGCGTCATCAGGGGCATGTCGCCCATGTAGACGTCCTGCTCCTTGATGTCCTTGACCGAGCGCGCGCCGGTATCCTCGTCGACATCGAACACGATCAGGCGCAGCGTCACCTTCAGCGGCGCGGCATAGGTCATGTCGCGGCTCTGGCATTCCTCGACATCGTACTTCGGCTTCTCGAGCTCGTACTTCACGAACTCCAGGATCGCGTTCTCGTTGAAGTCCTTGATCGGGAAGACCGACTGGAACACGCCCTGGATACCCTCGCCGTCGCTGGCCTTCGGGCCGTCGCCGGATTTCAGGAACAGGTCGTAGGAGGACTTCTGAACCTCGATGAGGTTCGGCATTTCGAGGACTTCACGGATTTTGCCGAAGTATCTGCGGATACGCTTCTGGCCAACGTAGCTCTGAGCCATGCTCGTCGTCACCTTTCGTCTCTTCGCGGGGGCGTCCGTGTCGGGGTCACACGAGCGCGCCGCTTGCGAATAGGGGGTAGGTCCCATTCATGCCCCCCGTCCCACCGGGTGGCTCCCGAACCTTTAACCGCGCCTTGGAAGGGGCACCTTTCGCGCCACGGGGGCCGATGCCCCTTCCAAGACAGGTTCGGCTGGGCCCGGAATTGCCCGGACCCAGCCAATCACAGCGGTTGGAGCGCCGAAGCGCCCCGCCCGATTACTTGAGCTCGACCTTGGCGCCAGCCTCTTCGAGCTTCTTTTTGATCTCTTCGGCTTCGGCCTTCGCCGCGCCTTCCTTGACCTTGCCACCGGCCTCGACGAGGTCCTTGGCTTCCTTCAGGCCGAGACCGGTGATCGCGCGCACTTCCTTGATCACGTTGATCTTCTGCGCGCCGGCGTCGGTGAGGACGACGTCGAACTCGGTCTTCTCTTCCGCGGCTTCGGCAGCAGCGCCAGCGGCCGGGCCGGCCATCATGACGGCGCCACCGGCAGCCGGCTCGATGCCGTATTCGTCCTTCAGGATGGTTTTCAGTTCCTGGGCCTGGAGGAGCGTGAGGTTCACGATCTCTTCGGCGAGTTTCTTCAGATCAGCCATTTCTCTGTTCCGTTCCTAGTTTGGTGTTCCAACGTCGGGCTTGGCCCCACGAAGGCACGAAGTTGCTCACGCGGCTTCCCGCTCTTCCAGAGTGGAAAGGATGCCCGCGATGTTCGAAGCAGGCGCGCCAATGGCCCCGGCGATGTTCGAAGCGGGGGCGCCGATGCAGGACACGATCTGAGCGATGAGCTCTTCACGCGACGGCATGGCGGCCACGGCTTTAACACCGGCCTGGTCCAGAGCCGTATCGCCCATTGCGCCGCCAAGGATCGCGAACTTTTCGTTCTTCTTGGCATATGCATCCGCGACCTTCGCAGCAGCGACAGGGTCCTCGGAATAGGCGAGTACGGTCATGCCCGTGAGAAGCTGGCCGATGCTTGCGCAGGGCTTGCCTTCCAGGGCGATCTTGGCGAGCTTGTTCTTGGCAACGCGGACGGACCCGCCAGCGGCACGCATGTCCGCGCGCAGGTCCTGCATCTGAGCAACCGTCATGCCTTCGTAGTGGGCAACCACCACGACGCCAGAGCTTTCGAAGATCTGGCCGAGTTCCTCGACCATTTTCTCTTTCTGGGCTCTATCCACGGTTTCTCTCCAAGTATGGGGGTTTCCCCCCGGCTCTCTTATGCCCCCGATCGTCTGGGAGCGTTCGGGTCCGTGATGGTCCCGAGGCCTTGATCGCCCGAGGCTTGCCCCGGCTAATCTCGTCTCGTTCCCCATCTCAGGAAGGATTTATGGGGTCGCCCCCACCCTCCGTCTCGGACAGGACGGGGCGTTTCCGCCCCGCCATTCACCGGACCTGGGCCCGGCAAATTCTAGATGGGCTCAGTTGCCCGATGCCGACATCAGGTCGACGCTGACGCCCGGCCCCATGGTCGAGGAGAGCGACACCTTCTTAAGGTACGCGCCCTTCGCGCCCGACGGCTTGGCCTTCGAGACCGCATCGACGAAGGCACGGACGTTCTCGGCGAGCTTCGCCGCGTCGAACGACACCTTGCCGACGCCCGCGTGGATCACGCCGGCTTTCTCGACCCTGAACTGGACTTCGCCGCCCTTCGCCGCTTCGACGGCCGCTTTCACGTCCATCGTCACGGTGCCGACCTTCGGGTTCGGCATCAGGTTGCGCGGGCCGAGGATCTTACCCAGACGGCCGACGATCGGCATCATGTCCGGGGTCGCGATGCAGCGGTCAAAGTCGATCTTGCCGGACTGGATGGTTTCCATCAGGTCTTCGGCGCCGACGATGTCCGCGCCGGCCGCCTTGGCTTCGTCAGCCTTCGGGCCGCGGGCGAAGACTGCCACGCGCACGGTCTTGCCGGTGCCGTTCGGCAGGGTCACGACGCCGCGGACCATCTGGTCGGCGTGGCGCGGATCGACGCCGAGGTTCATCGCGATTTCCAGCGTCTCGTCGAACTTGGCCGACGCGGCGCCCTTGATCAGGGTGACGGCATCCTCGACCGTGAGGTTCGACTTGCCTTCGAAGGCGGCACGGGCCGCCGTAGTGCGTTTACCGATCTTGGCCATGACTTACCCCTTCACCTCGATGCCGATCGAACGGGCGGAGCCGAGGATGATCTGCATCGCAGCCTCGACGTCGTTGGCCGAAAGGTCTTTCATCTTGGCTTCGGCGATCTCGCGCACCTGGGCCACGGTCACATAGCCCGCGGTCTCGCGGCCCGGCTTCGTCGAACCCTTCGGACGGTTGCGCTTGCCCACCGGCTTCAGGCCCGCGGCCTTCTTCAGGTAGTACGAGGCCGGCGCCGTCTTGGTCTCGAACGAGAAGGACTTGTCGGCGTAGTAGGTGATGATGACCGGAACCGGGGAACCGGGCTCCATCTCCTGGGTCTTCGCGTTGAAGGCCTTGCAGAATTCCATGATGTTGATGCCGCGCTGACCGAGCGCCGGACCAACGGGGGGCGAGGGGTTGGCCTGCCCCGCCTTGATTTGCAGCTTGAGGCTGCCCATTACCTTCTTGGCCATCAGGCCTCTCCTTTGTCACTGTCGCCCCGGAGGACGAAGTTTAGTGGTTCGGTCCTCCCGGTCCTGGCCCGGAATCGCCTCCCACGGCTCACACGTCAGGCGACTTTCTGCACCTGCGTGAATTCCAGTTCGACCGGCGTCGGCCGGCCGAAGATCGACACCGTCACCTTGAGGCGGTTCGAATCCTCGTCCACTTCCTCGACCATGCCCGAGAAGCCGTCGAACGGCCCGTCGGTGACCTTGACCTGCTCGCCGATCTCGAAGCGGATCAGGTTGCGCGGCGCGGCCTCGCCTTCCTCGACGCGGTTGAGGATCTGGTTGACCTCGCCGTCGCGCATCGGCATCGGCTTGCCCTGAGGGCCGAGGAAACCGGTCACGCGGTTGATCGAGGTGATCAGGTGATAGCCGCGATCGGTCATCTCCATGTGCACGAGCACGTAGCCCGGCATAAAGCGCCGCTCGGACGTCACCTTCTTGCCGCGGCGAATCTCCAGCACCTCCTCGGTCGGCACGAGAACCTCGTCGATCTCGTCCTGAAGGCCCTTCTCGGCCACGGCATGCTTGATCTGTTCGGCGATCTTCTTCTCGAAATTCGAGAGAACGCTCACCGAATACCACCGCTTCGCCATCTGCCTTTGACCTCGCTCGACCGACGGCACGCCGCCGGAAAATCCCGTAATTTCCGCAGGTTTCCCTGCATTCTCCCGAACAAAAAACAGCGCGCATACCGAATCGTTGCGCGCCGGTGCCGGGAAAGTGCGCCCCAGTTACCGACCTTCGCGCCGAATTTCAAGACCGAAGGGCCTGAACCTCCGGTGTCAGCCGCCGAAGCCCAGGATCGCACCCAGCCCGGTGCGGATCACCAGGTCGACCAGGAAGAAGAATACCGAGGTCAGCGCGGCCATGACGAAGACCATGATCGTCGTCGTGACCACTTCCTTGCGGTTCGGCCAATGGACCTTGGCGGCCTCGGAACGGACCTGCTGCATGAACTGTAACGGATTCGTGGCCATTTCTCGCTCATTCCCTATCGCCGACGCCACGCAGATATGCCGGCGCGCGGAGGGTTGCAACCCTGAAGCGGCTTCAGAAGTTGAGGCTGATGCGGCGGATGAGGTTGATGCTGACCCGGTATTGGTCGGCGCTGCCGAGTTGCGTGATCGGAGAATCGGCGGCGTCGTTCAGCAGCCGGTTCCACGAGGCGCGGCCCTCGACACCCCACAGCTCGTTGAACTGATAGGTCGATTTCAGTTCGATCCCGGCGCTCACCAGACCGCCGCTGGCATCGAACACCGGAAGCGAACCGCCGGCGGCATTTGCGGGCGTGACGCCGAAATAGGTGCTCGAATAGGTGTTGTCGCCGAACCCGATCCGCGGGCCGAGCGAAACCGTCAGCGCATCGGTCGGGCGCGTCACCCAATCTGCGCCGAGCGTGCCGACAAAGCCCTCATGGCCGTTGAACCCATAGCGGATGTCGCCAAAGGCACGGTAGTTCCGCGCCTCGTAGCCGGCGCCGATTCCGAGTTCCAGCGTCCAGTCGACATCGTCGAGCCCGGCGAGTTCGGGATAGTCGGCGATGTTGCGCTCGCCGATGAACCCGGCCGAGCCGTAAAGGCCGAAGCCCTCGCGGTAGCCGACGGACCCGAGCGAGCCCCAGGTAAAGCCGTTCGGAAACCGCACGAAATCGAAGCGGAAGGTACCGGTGGCGCCGAGATCGTAATCGTCCCAGCCAGGAAAGGCCGGAGCGGTGCCAACGCCAAGACCGAGCGTTACGACCACATCAGGGTTGGCGGCGTCGAGAGCACCGCCGGCATCGAAGACGCCGGCCGAAGTCTCCTGAGCGAAGGTCGCGCCCGACAGGGCAAGCCCGGCAACCGCGGCGGCGATCAGGTTCTTGGTGGCATAGCTCATAACCCAGACTCCCGACTTGCGATCCGACCGGCACGAGTTGCCGGCAGAATCATAGCTCATGTGCACTGGCGCAGCGGCTCTTGCTTCCATTCCGACTCCACTATTCCAACAACCTCGGCTGCTGCCAAGGGTTTATGACGTGGATGAACAATATCGCTAGCCGCGAAGCGGGGGCTTCGATCGGGTGCGGTGTTCGGCGTAACTTGCGGGAAGGCGGCCTGGCAGGGGCAGCAGGACTCGAACCCGCGACCCTCGGTTTTGGAGACCGATGCTCTACCAACTGAGCTATACCCCTAGGCCGAGCGGGTGTTTACGCGCGCCGCGATCGCTTGGCAAGAATGAAAAGCGCGCGAAGTGTCATTCGTCCTCCCGGAACACGAAAAGAAAGGCCGCCCCCTGGGGCGGCCGATCCGTGAGCAGTGGAAAGCCTGCCTGTCAGTTCAGGATCGCGCGGATATGCCCGCCCTTCTCGCCGTGGCTGTCTCCGCCATAGATCACCGTAGCAAGCGCCGCTTCCTGTGCGGCGGTCAGGTTCGAAAGATCGGCGCCGGGCACGATCTGGCGGACTTCGGCGCGGTCGAGATCGGTGAGTACCGAGGCTTCGGTCATCGCGAAAGCGGCCGGGGCGAAGGCGGCGATGGCGGCGGCGGTCATGGCGAAGAGTTTCATATCGTGTCCTTTCGTTCCGTGGCGGTTCAGCCTGGTTCGGTGCGGTGGCATCCGATGAGGCCAAGATGGGCAAGGGCGTCCACGAGGGGAAATCACGCCTTGATCGCGGCGGATCGCGCAAAAATGGGCTTGATGTGAACACGGTGCGCCCTATCGCAGTGCCAGAGGCAAGAATGCCCGCGAATTGCGCAATCGAACGCTCACGACGCAGCGAGTGTTGCCGCCTTGCGTCCGCAAGGCGACGACGCGCAGGTTCCCTGTGCATCACCACACAGGCATTTCGTAGATGGATAGGTCCGTCAGAACGACGAAAGGCGGCCCGAGGGCCGCCTTTCCCGCACTCCGGGCGGAGTGATACTTACTTGATGATTTTCGAGACGACGCCGGCGCCGACGGTGCGGCCGCCCTCGCGGATGGCGAAGCGGAGCTTCTCTTCCATCGCGATCGGGGCGATCAGCTCGACCTCGAACTTCAGGTTGTCGCC